>CALUOU010000185.1 GCA_944322335.1 uncultured Bacteroides sp. | reverse complement strand
TCCAAGATGCGTTCCTTGAACTGCACCTTGCTCACTTCGCCGAGGGCTCTGAGCCGTAGTATATCTTCTGTTGTCATTTGATTTATAATTTACAATTTATAATTTACAATTTATGATTCCTTTTGGTGGTTTTGATGATGGCGGTGAGCATCTTGGCCAGTTCGTGGCATTCGGGGTAGATGCTGTCATACATTTCTTTGGTGATATAGCCAGACTCATGGAGCAATTCAAGCCAGTACATCGTCTCGTTAGCTTCCTTTATGGATATTTGCAGCTTGGCCACAAATTCAGCTTTGCTCTGTGAGTTGACCCCCTCTCTTACGTTTGCCCCTATGCTGGTACCGCTGCGCAGGCATTGCTTGGCCAGCACGTATTCCTGCCTCTCGCGCGTCAACCATTGATACATCCGTATCACCCTAACTGCGAAAGCCTTGCTCTTCACAAGAATTGCGTTCATAATTATACATTATAAATCATAAATTATAAATTCTTCAAAACCTCTCCAAACTTCCCATAGTTCACCACCACGCCATCATCCAGATCGAAGGCGATCTGCTCATCGGCCACGGTGTGCAGACGGTCGTGATATTCGCGGCACTCGGCAATTTGTCGCGTGATGCTGTCCAGCTGCTTGCGTTCGCGGGCATTGAGGTTGGCGGCGTTGGCCTCCATCTCGGTTTGCTTCTGCAGCAGCCATTCGATGTGGGGCAGCAGGTATTTCGTGCGGATGCGCTCTGCCGTGTAGGCGTTCATGCGGTGCATGTAGGCCAGGCATTGGAAGGCGCCTTTCCGTGAGGCGAACAGCCAATAGATGGGGCGGTTCTGGTACATCCGCTTGTGGTCTTTCCAGAAGTCCTTCACGAAATAGTCGTCCAGGCTCTTGCCCAAGGCGGCTTCTATGCAGTTGAGGTTGTCCACCAAGGTGTCTTCGCCGAAGGCCACGGCGAGCCACCGCTTCACCACCGTCGTGGCATTGTCGCTGAAGTCCGTTTCGCTGGGCATCAGTGGCAGCAGGCCGTCGTCGTCCGGCTCGAAGCGGCTGTCGGGCACCAACGCGTGGTATTGCTCCAATCCGTCGCCTTGGTTGGCCAGAATGAGCCCTTTGCGGTCGAGGCTGTAGCGTCCCATGATGCAGCCGATGGCGTAAGAGAGGAGTTGCTTTATCACGACATCGTCGTGCCACGTCATGCGTCTTTTTATATCTTCGTTGTCTGTCATCTTTTTGCTTATTATTGTTTGATAATCAATGTCTTCACAATCTATCCGCCACCGGTGCGCATTACCAAATTGACTACCTCGCTTTGGTAATCCGATTACCATGCCTTGGGAACGATGTTACCACGCTTTGGAAGCGACGTTACCATGCTTTGGTAATCACGTTACCACGCTTTGGTAGCCAGGCTACTTTCCTATGGTAATCAGGTCGGGCTAAAGTCATACAGCTCCCGATAGCCGTCGAAGCGCAGTTCCTCCGTATATCCCCTCCGGCGGAAGAGCTTGAGTATCCACTCCTGTTGTTCGGGCGTAAGCAGCTTCTCGCCGTGATGATAGCGGTAGTAGGTGGTGTTTCCGCCCAAGTAAGCCTTGATGCGGCTGCGCAGGGGCGTGTCGTCTTTCTGCTTCACCTCGGCGAAGAGTGCTTTGAAACCGTAGGCGGCGCGGATGACGCGTGTCTGCTTGTACATCTTGCAGTCGCCGCCCTGGCGTGCCGTGGGATAGACGGCATCGCCCCGCACTTGGCCTTCCGGTATATACTTGCCGGCCAGGAAGCGGGCACAGGTGTCCGCCTTCGGGCAGTCGCTCTGGAAGCAGCGGGCGTACGAGGGCGGTATCTGGTCGGCGGTCAGGACCGGAAGATTTGTTTTGTATTCTTCGTCTTTCATATCGCTTTGCTTTTTATAGAGATGGGGTAATAATCAATCGCCAGTCGCCATTGGCCGTGCGTTGGATGTACCCTTTGTTGGTTAATTGCTTAATTTGCTTGTTGATGGCAGCCACGTTTATCCCGACTTGTTCGGACAAGCCGGCAATCGTGATGTCTGGATGCTCATACATCAGATTGAGTATCCGGCTTGTGGTGTCTGTGCGGAATTTGACGCGCTCGCCGTCGAACCACCATACGTTATCTCCCCGTTCGGTGAGAAAGCGGATGTGATAGGTCACTTCCTCCACAAACAGGTTGGTGAAGTAAGTCAAGAACTGCTGTATGTCGCGCTTGGAAGCGTGTGCCCCCAGCGAAGGCGCGGCTCCTACGGTAAGGTCTGTCTTATGAAGGGCTTCCAAGTATTCGTTCTTCTTCCGGCTTCTCACCACAATCATGGGATAGTCGTGGCGTGACAGGATGTAGTTTGCCATCAGACGTGCCATGCGTCCGTTACCATCCTCGAAGGGATGGATGCGGATATATCGGTAATGGAACAACGCGGCCAGCTCGACGGGCGTGAACTTGCCTGATTGTTCGGCTTTGTTGTACCATTCCACCAAGTCGGCCATCAAGGCGGGTGTCTCTTCGGGAGACGCATACTCAAAGCGGTCTCCATAGCGGGTGATGACGCTGTTGGGACGTGTCTTATACTGCCCTGCATGTATGGTATAGCTGGTGGTTTGTCCTCCCGGCAAATTTCGATGGACCGTATAATCCTCTCGCAGCAGCGTTTTGTGGAGCGTGCGGATGAAGTTTTGTGTCAGTGGGATGTCTTTCAGCTTGGCTTCTTCGGTCATCATCCGGAGCCCCACGTTGCTTGCTGTCATCTCCATTACGTCCTTTGCTTCCGCTTCACCGACAACCTTTCCGAAAAGAAGCAGTATTTCTGTTTGTCCGTATGTCAGGGTATTGCCTTCGATGTGATTGCTGTTGTAGTTGAAGTCTATGGTAAAGCGGCGGCTCAACAGCTCCCTTTCCCTTTCCGTGAGAGGCAGAAGGGCATTCCATCGTTCTATTGTTTCTTTTACCTTGTCCATATCTTTATCTTCTGTTTACTTGCAGAAATTCGCTTCTAAAGGTATACGCTATCTACCTTTGAGTGTGTATTCTTGCAACATTTATCTCATTCGATGATTTTCTTCTCGTCAGTTAAATGTCAGTTCTCCTTGTTGCAGGAT
>CALUOU010000184.1 GCA_944322335.1 uncultured Bacteroides sp. | reverse complement strand
TACAGCTTTTGCTGGAAACGGCAGGCGGGGAGAAACAGAAAGGGAACCTTCACAGGCTCCCTTTCCCCTAAACATTAAGTGATTGTTTTGATTTTGCCCATAAAGGTAGTTTTGAAGATTATGAGGCAAAGAACGGTCCGCCCGTCATGTGTCATTGTCCTTAAGGTTGTCGGATCGTTTACATAATTCTCCGCCTAAGATATGAAAATGTAAAGGATTCGCATGCATGTGAAGCGATATTTAACATCTGACGGGACGGGTGGGGAAAGGAAATTAAAAAACGCTACCGGCGGAGGTAGCGTGAAGGTCAAAAGTTGTGAGCGTGTGGGGGGAATGCGTCAATACGCTTCGCGATACTTTCCCTCTTCCTTGTCTTCCAACATGCTCAGGTAGGAAGCATAGCGGGATTGGCTGATGAGATGTTGCTCCACAGCTTCCAGCACCGCACAGCCCGGCTCATGCTGATGGGTGCAATTGCCATAACGGCAACGGGATGAGGTCTGGAAGATTTCAGGGAAGTAATGCCCGATCTCTTCTTTCTCCATGTCAAAAGTGCCGAAACCTTTAATGCCTGGTGTGTCGATGATATAGCCGCCAGTGTCATCCACGGGATACATCTCGGAGAAGGTGGTGGTGTGCATGCCTTTGTCGTGAACTTGGGAGATTTCTCCCGTGCGGGCTTTGGCACCGGGCAGAAAGGCATTGATGAGTGTGGATTTTCCTACTCCTGAATTGCCGGCCAAAAGTGTGATACGTCCTGACAGTTCCCTACGGATGGCATCTGTTCCCTCGCCACGCGTTGCAGAAAGGCGGTAGCAGGTATAGCCGATGGAGGTGTAAAGACGGACAAGGCTGTCGAGATAGTGCAGCTCATCGGTGTCATACAGGTCAACCTTGTTGAACAGCAGGCTTACCGGTATGCGGTAGGCTTCGGCAGAGGCCAGAAAACGATCGATGAAGGTGGTGGAAGTTTCCGGATGGCTCACGGTGACTACCAGCATACATTGGTCTACGTTGGTAGCCAGAATGTGTGATTGTTTAGAAAGGTTGGAGGCGCGCCGGATGATGTAGTTTTTCCGGTCTTCGATGGCAGTGATGAAAGCGGTACCTTCCGCATTGCGAAGGATCTGCACACGGTCGCCCACCGCTACAGGGTTGGTGCTGCGGATGCCTTTCAGGCGGAAATTGCCTTTCACTTTGCATTCCACATCGTTCCCATCATCTGTGCGGACCAAATACCAGCTGCCGGTGTTTTTGATTACAAGACCTGTCATTACAAATTATGAAGAATGAGCGTTTGTGAATGAAGAATGAAGAATCCTCGCCAACGGCGGGCAATCCCTCATTCTCCATTTTTCGTTCTTTATTAGACGGTCATTATTTCCTTCTCCTTAGCGGCCAGCATGTCGTCTATCTGCTTGATGTATTTGTCATGCACCTTCTGCAGTTTCTCTTCGCCGCCTTTCTGGGCATCTTCGGCGAGGCCTTCTTTCACGGCCTTCTTCAGAGCATCAATGGCGTCGCGGCGGGCGTTGCGTACGCTCACTTTGGCTGTCTCGCCTTCGGCCTTGCACTGCTTGGCCAGTTGCTTACGACGTTCCTCGGTGAGGGGCGGGATGCCGATGCGGATGATTTCGCCGTTGTTCTCCGGCATAATGCCCAGCGAGGAGTCGATGATGGCTTTCTCGATGATGCGGAACATAGACTTGTCCCACGGCTTGATGGCAATGCTGCGCGCGTCGGGCGTGGTGACGGCGGCTACATTATTAATAGGCACCATGCTTCCGTAGGAGTCTACGCGGATGCCGTCCAGCAGGCGCACGTCGGCCTTTCCGGCGCGGATGTGTGCCAATGTCTCTTCCAGGTACATGACGGCCATGTCCATTTTCTCTTGGGCTTCGCCAAGGATGTCTTTTACGTCTTTCATATCATGTCTTTTTTAGGATTCTGTTGAATGTTGGCAAATGTAGTTCATTTTTTATTTCCTTGCAATAGTGCATTAACGTTTTATCCAATTCTCTATCTTAATGCCGGGAATACGCGTCAAATGCTTCACATTTTCTGTTACTAATATCATGTTGTGGGCAATGGCCGTACATCCTATAAACAGGTCTAAATCTTCTATCGGCGTTCCTTGTTTGTAGAGGAAAGCCTTATGCTTGGCGTATAATTCCAATGTTGGCTAAGCGGGATTACATTTATCTCACGGCAAAAGGATTGAACAATTCTATAGTTCTTTTCAATATTATTGCTCCTTTCCGCTCCATAAAGTAATTCAGCGACTGTAATTTCGGAAATACTCAGATGTTGCCATCCCACTTCTTCTATACGTTGTGCCATATTAAAGCTATTTCGCATGAAGTGTATGCAGATATTCGTATCAAGAAGATAATGTGTCATTTGTCAAAAGGGCTAATAGTTTCTTCTTTATGGGAAAGACGGCTGTTGTAGATGTCGTTGATTATGTCATCTGCATTGCGGTCATCCTCCCATGCACCGGCATATTTGGCTATCATACGTTGCGTAAGAGTCTTGTCCGTGGCTTGCTTTTTTTCTGCTCTTAGCAAAGCACGAACTCGATTAAGCATACTTTCACTGCAATGAGTTATTTCTCGTATGATTTCCATTCTTTCAGCTTCTAATTGTAGCGTATTCATAACAATAGAGATTTTTATATTGTCAGTTATGCACCAGCGTCCCAATCTCCTCCCCGCTGATGACTTTCTTCAGGTTGCCTGGGGTGTCCATGTCGAAGACGATGATGGGCAGGTTGTTCTCCTTGCACATGCAGGTGGCGGTGAGGTCCATGACGCGGAGGTTGCGGGCGAGGACTTCGTCGTAGGTGATGTCGCGGAACTTCGTGGCCGTGGGGTCCTTCTCCGGGTCGGCGGTGTAGACGCCGTCCACGCGGGTGCCCTTCAGCATGACGTCGGCTTCAATCTCGATGCCGCGCAGGGACGAGCCGGTGTCGGTGGTGAAGAAGGGGTTGCCCGTGCCGGCGGACATGATGACCACTTCGCCCGCCTCCAGGCATTCGATGGCGCGCCACTTGTTGTAGAACTCGCCGATGGGCTCCATGCGCACGGCGGTCAGCACGCGGGCCTTGACGCC
>CALUOU010000183.1 GCA_944322335.1 uncultured Bacteroides sp. | reverse complement strand
ACTCCGCCTTCCTTCCAGCGGCGCACGTCCCAGAAGCGGTGTCCCTCGAAGGCGAGTTCCACCATGCGCTCCTTCTTGTAGGTGCTCCAGAAGTCAGCGTTGCTCATGCCTTCAGGCAGGGCGGGCATGTTGACACCCTGGCGGGCACGCACGCGGTTCACGGCCTCGCGGGCACTGAGGGTCAGTGTGGCGTCGGTGGCGTCGGCCGATCCGAGGCATTGGAAGGCGGCCTCGGCATAGTTCAGCAGGAACTCACCCAAGCGGAAGGTCACCCAGCTGTGGATCTTGCCGCCGCTGCTGGAGCTGGCGCTGATGTCGGTCGTGCCGTCGATGTACTTCTTCACGTAGTAGCCCGTGGGGGTGGCGTAGGGAGTGGGCGCACCGTCGCGTCCGCCTACGTAGGTCTCCAACGGGTTGGGATTGGTATCGGGCCATTTGTCGCCGTTGTAGGCGATGGTCAGGTAGAAGCGCGGGTCGAGGTCGGCATAGGGATCGGCGCCCGTGCGTGCCACTTCCTCCACGGTGCGGTAGGTGCCGTCCGTGCGCTGGTAAGCGTCCACCAGGGTCTGCGTGGGGCAGTTGCCCGAGCTGGCGTTCTCCATGCCGATGGGGAAGTTGGTGCGTTCGGGATCATCGGTCGAGCCTACGCGGCGCACGAAGATCATTTCCCTTCCCTGCCAGTTGCCGGTGCTCCAGATGTCGCTGTAGCTGCCGAGGGTGATGCCGTTCTCTTCGCAGAACGTGATCACGTCCAGACAAGCCTCCGCAGCCTCGCGGTAGAGGCTGAGGTCGCCGCTTTCGTTGAAGAGCGGGCTGGCCTGATAGAGGAGGGCGCGGGCTTTCAATGCCATTGCCATGCCTCGCGTCACACGGCCTGTCTCCGGATTCTCAGCATTGGCCGCATCGTTTTCCAGATCCGTATAGCGGACGGGGAGTTCGGGAGCTACTGCGTCGCATTCGCTCACGATGAAGTCGAACACGTCCTCCTTAGGCGTGCGGGTCATGGAGTTGGCTTCGGCCTCGGTGGGCACATTGGTGTAGAAAGGCACATCGCCGTAGGCGCGCACCAGGAGGAAGTAGTAGTAGGCACGCAGCAGCCGCACTTCATATTTGTAACGGTTGTAGCGGTTCATCTGCGCCGCATAGTCCTGGTCAAAGGCGTGGTCGGTGAAGGTCAGGTTGGTGCCGTTGGCCAGGAAATAGTTGGCCGCGCGGATGGCCGAGTAGTAGCCAAACTGCGACCAGGGGTTCAGTGCCGTCCAGTTGCCGTTGGTAAAGTCCAGGATGGACGAGTAAGTCAGAGCCATTTCCGCCTCGTCGCTGGCCGAAGCCATGGAGGTGGAGCCCAGCAGGTCATAGTCCAGATAGGAATAGATGTTGTTCACAAAACCGGCCGTGCGGCCAAAGTCTTGGAAGATGTAGTCCGGACCGTAGGTGGTGTATTCGTGATAGTCCATCTTGTCCGAGCAGGCGGTCAAGGCGGCCGCGCAACCCAGGATGAGACCTATTTTCTTGAATTTCATCATAATTATGCGTTTAATGAGTTCTGTTTGATACAAATTAGATTCCCACAGACAGTCCGATGTGGATGGAGCGGGTGGTCGGGTAGACCGTGCCGATGGATTCAGGATCGGAGATGTCGATGTTGTCCACACTGAAGAGGTCTGTTCCGCGCACATACACCTTGGCTTGTTTCAGCTTGATCTTGTCCAGCCAGGTGGAGGGCAGCTTGTAGTAGACCTCGCAGTTGCGGAGCTTCAGGAACGAGCGGTCCTCATACCACACGGAGCTGGCCTGCGTGTTGTTGGTGACGGTCTCGGTGGTCAGGCGCGGGAAGCGTGCCGACGGGTTCTCAGGTGTCCAGCGGTTCTCCCAAGCATACTGGGAGATGTTGGTGTTGCCCACGAGCGGCTGGTAGATGGCGTTCTGCAGGTTGGCGGTGTAGTTGCCCACGCCCTGGAAATAGGCGTTGAAGCCCAGTCCCTTCCATTCGAAGCCGAGGTTGAAGCCGTAGTAGATTTCCGGCCAGCTGGTGCCGTAGCCCATGGGCACCATGTCGTTGGAGTTCACCACGCCGTCGCCGTTCACGTCCTTATACTTCAGGTCGCCCGGCTTGACGGGTCCGAACTGCTGGGGCGCGCTGTTGTCGATGTCGGCCTGGTCCACGAAGTGGCCGATGGCCTGCAATCCCCAGATCTGTCCCACGGGTTTGCCCTTGCCGCTGAGGTATTCATAGGGCTGAGGCTCTTCCAAGTTTTCGATGACTTCGCTGCGGTTGAACGAGAAGGTGCCGCCCACGCGGATTTTGAAGTCGCCGATGGCCTTGCTGTAGTCCAAGCCCAATTCAGTACCCCAGCTGTTGACGATACCTGCGTTGAGGTAGGGGCTGGTGATACCCAACACGGCAGAGTTCTGACCGCCGGCCGATACGAAGATGTCCGTGCGATGCTCATAGAATCCGTCGATGCTGAAGTTCAGCCCCTTCAGGAGCGACACGTCCAAGCCGACATTGTATTTATACGCCTTTTCCAGGTTGTTGCCGGGCGAAGCGATGCGTCCTTCCGACCATCCTCCGTCACCGTTGGAGAAGTTGTCGCCGCCTACCACAGGGTAGGTGCCGCCGCCGCCCACGGGGCTATGCCAGTAGCCGTCGGTCGGGATGTTGTCCACGTTGATGATGCCCACCGAGGCGCGGAGCTTCATGAAGTCGATGATGCGCTGGTCGCGCATGAAGTCTTCGTTGGAGATCACCCAGGAGAGGCCCAATGTGGGCGCGGGTTTCCAGCGGCTGTCCGGTGCGATGCGGTTGGAGGCCGAGAACATGAGGGTGAAGTCGGCGAAGTAGCGGTTGTTGTAGCCGTAGTGGGAGTACCAGCCTACGTTCTGCGTGTAGAGAGGCACGCCGGTGGCTTCATCGAACTTGTAGGTATAAAGCAACATCGTGTAGATGTCGTGCTTGCCGAAGCGGCGGCTCCAGTCCACGTTCAGCTGGAAGTTGAACGAGCGGTACTGCCAGTCCAGGTAAGAGTTGCCGTTGGCCTGACCCACGGTACCGCCTTGCACCATGCTGCCGAGCACGGGCTCGCCGTTCTCCCATCCGCTTACGGTCTGCATGCCCCAAGGCTGCGTGCTGCGGTAGTCTTCCCAGAAGGAGGAAAGGTTGTCGTAGCCAAGACGCGCTTGTGCGCTCAAGCCCTTGGTGATGGAGGAGAGATCCTGCTTCAGGGTCATGTCGGCATAGAGGGCGCGGGTATGTCCTTTGGAGTAGCCGTGTCCCTGAGCCAGATAAACGGGGTTGTAATCGCCGTTCCAAGTGTTGTTGCCACCCCAAAGCCCGTTCTCGGTCTTGACGGGGAAGGCGGCGGCGGGAGTCGTATAGATCTTGCCGATGAGGTTATCACCCGAGGAACTGGGTCGGCTGAACTCATTCAATATACCGGAGATGTTGGCCTGCATCGTGGTGGTGGAGGTCAGGTTGATGTCCAGGTTCGTGCGGAAGTTCAGGCGTGAATACTTGTCCTGCGTGGAGTAGCCTTCGTTGGCGTTGGCGTTTTTGATGAAGCCCCGGTTGTTCTGGAGGTTTAGCATGGTGAAGTAGCGCATGCGTTGCGTGCCTCCCCGGAAGGTCAGGGTAGCGATGTCGGTGGTTCCCCGGTCGCGGAAGACTTCGTCCTTCCAGTCCACGTTGGGATAGAGGTAAGGATACTTGCCGGTGCGGAAGGCTTCCAGCTCGTTGGCCGAGTAGCGGGCGGTGCGTCCGTCGTTGGCCAACGCCTCGTTCATGGCCAGGGCGTAGGTGTAGGCGTCGGCCATTTCGGGCATGTCCGTCTGGTAGTTGAATCCGTGGTCGTAGGAGAAGCTGATCTCGCGGCCTTGGTACTTGCCCCGCTTGGTGACGATGTTCACCACGCCGTTGATGCCCCGGTAGCCATAGAGAGCCACGGCTGCGGCATCGCGCAGGATGCTGACCGACTCCACTTCTTCGGGCGAGATGTAGTTGAGGGCACGATAGGCGTTGTCACGCTCCAGACCGTCCACCACGAGCAGGATGCCGTCGTTGCCGTTGAGCGTCTTGCGTCCTCGGATGTTCATGGAGGAGATCTGTTCCCAGACGTTGCCGGTGGTCTGCATGGTGTAGAGGCCGGTCACGTTGCCATAGAGGGCGTTGCCCACGTTGAAGGTGGAGCGGTTGTCGATCTGGTCGGCATAGACCGTGGACACCGCGCCGGTGCTCTCGGCGTTGGTCTGCTCCAGTCCGAAGCCATAGTTCACCTTCTCGCTGGCGAAGTCCATCACGATGGTCATTTCCTTGCCTGCGACGGCTTCCACCAGCTTGACATCGTCTCGTCCGGTGCGCACCTGCAGGAGGTCACCTTTCATCGTATTGATCTCAAACTGCCCCTGCCGGTCGGTCGTGGTCCGCAAGAGCGGGTCGTTTTCCACAGAAACCAATGCGCCTTCCACGGGGTTGCCCAAGCGGTCCACCACCTTGCCGACCACATTGACTTCCGACTGCGCCAGACCCTTGAGGGAGGCGCAAGCCAACATAGCTGTGATTGCTATAAATTTATATGTTCGTCTCATGTTGTTTTTCTCTATATATTAGGGTTGTTATACCGTTAATTCCAACCGGGGTTCTGGGTCAGGCCAAATCCCTTGTTCACTTCCGAAGGCGGGAAGGCAGACAGATACCATTTCGGGCTGAAGTTGGTCCACCAGGAGCGCTCGATGTTGCGCAGCTGGAACGTTTCGTAGCGGAACTTCGTCGGCTTGTTGGGATGGGTGTTGCCAAACTCCGGATCTGTTCCGTTCGGACCGTCGCCCGTAGAGCCGGACCATGGCCGGGTATTGTCTGTTCCGTCATCGTTGAGGCGGTAGATGCGCAGGCCGTGCAGCGGTCTCTGGAAGAGGTCGGCACGTTTGTAGCGGATCATGTCGAAGAGGCGCACGTCCTCAAAGCCCAGCTCGCAGGCGCGTTCGCGCAGGATCTCCTCCAGGAGCGCATCGCTGTCGGAGAGCAGGTTCTTGTCCGGATTGCATTCGGCCAGTCCGCCCAAGCCCACACGGGCACGCACGATGTCCACCTGATCGATGGCTTCCTGCAGCCTGCCTTGGTGAAGCAAAGCCTCGGCATAGATGAGGTACATCTCGGACAGACGGAGATAAGGCCATTCGGGATAAGAGCCGTAGTGTGCCCCTTCACCGGTGGTGAAGAATTTGTAGAGTCCGAAGCCGGTGGCGTAGATGTCCGATTCCGTAAGGGTGCTGTTCACGTTGTCACGTCCGCCGATCCACAATTCGATGGCGTGGTCGCCATACGGCTCGCCGTTCACCAGCATGGTTTCGTAAAGACGCGGGTCGCGCACGGGTTGGTTGTTGTCGTTGTCGATGAAGAAAGGATTCACACCATCTTCCATCGTGCTGGGATCGTAGGGTGTACCATCGGCCATGGGGAACATCTCCATGAATTCCAAGGTGGGTGTGAACGCGCCGGGACCGCCGCCGCCTTGGCCTACTATCCAATCCCAGAAGTAATACCACCAGTCGCCGTTGAACTGTCCGATCACGCGGGTGGAGATGAGCAGCTCGGTGTTGTTCTCACGCGTGGCGTAAGCGTCGTAGTAGGCGTCGCGGTAGTCTTGCGGATTGGTGCCATCGGCTTGCATCAGCTGATAAAAGCCATTGGTCTGCAAAGCGTTGAAGAAGTCGGTACAAGCCGTGTAAAGGCGGCTCCACCATTCGTCGCTATAGCCGCCGTACCACACGTGGCGTTGGTCAACAGCATCTTGGGGCGATTCGGTGCAGTAAGGCTCACTGTCGTTGTAGAGCGGACTGGCGGCGAACACCAAGATCTTACATTTCAGTGCCATGGCGGCCGCCTTGGTCATACGTCCTTGCCAGTTGGCTTCGTCCGATCCGAGCGACCAGGGAAGGTTGGCATCGGCAATGGCCTCGTCCAGCAGGCCGGTCATGAAGTTCACGGTCTCCTCGGCTGTAGCACGGGGAATCTCGTAGCTTTCCTGCACGCCGTAAGACTGGCGCAGGAGGGGCAGTCCGCCGAAGTGGCGGAAGGCGTCGAAGTAGCGGGAGGCGATGATCACTTTGGCTTCAGAGGTCAGGCGGGCCTTCTCGCTATCGGGCATGTCGGGCACACGGCCTACATTTTCGATGAACAGCCAGGCGGCGCGGACGGCCCTCCAGACGTGTGAGTCGTTGTAGCTGAAGCGAACATCACCGGCGGAAGTCTCCTCGTCGGAAGCCACGTAGCTGCCGCTGTAGTAGAGGCGGTTCACGCCGTCCCAAGAGAGGTGGCTGTGGAAGCAGTCGGACAGAGCTTCAAACTTGCCGCAGTTCATGCCCTTCACGAAATAGTCTCCCCAGTTGTAAGGCAGACCGTAGTAAAGTTCGCCGTAAACGTCCCAGAGGAAGGCGCGGGCGTATTCGGCCCTGCCGAAGATGGAGTCTTGGTTGAGGTCGCTGGTCGAGGGTGGCTTCTCCAGGAAAGCGTCACCAAACTTTATCTGATCGACACAGGAGGCAAAAAACATGGAGGTGCCCACCAGTATCGCAATCATCCATTTTACTATATGTTTCATAATCGTTTGAACCTTTCTTTTTCGTTTAAGTTAAAGATGTGGTTAGAATCCCAGCTTCAGACCGATGTTGAACACGCGGGTCAAGGGGTAGTTGGGGCGGTCGCTCTGGCGCGATTCCGGGTCACCCCAGTCGAAACCGGAGATGGTCAGCAGGTTGTAGCCGTTGATGTAGAGGCGGCAGTTGTTCATCTTGAGCTTCTTCATGAAGGGGAAGTCGAAGTTGTAGCCGATCTCCACGTTCTTCAGGCGGAGGTAGCTGGCGTTGATCAGGTAGAGGTCGCTGCCGGCGTAGTTGTTGGCGGCGTTTGTGGATGTGGCGCGCGGGAAGGTGGCCGTATAGGTGTCGGCAGACGAACGCCAAGTGCCTTCATACTGACGGAGCAGCAAGCCCTTGTTCTGTGTATCACCCAACGGTTGGCGGAACTCAGACAACATACGGTCTACGTTCCAAGCACCTGTCCACTGCATGGAGAAGTCGAAGTTCTTCCACGTGAAGCCCATGTTCAGACCGGCGGTGTATTCGGGCACGTCGGTGTAGCCGATGTCGCGGGTGAGGTCATCGCCCGTGATCTTTCCGTCCAAGTCCAAGTCGTAGTAGACAGCGTCACCATACTGGAGTGTCACGCCGTGGTCGGCGATGGGGCGACCGAACTCTGCCTCGTAGCGGGCGTCGGCAGTCTCATCGTAGAATCCCCAGAACTTGTACATCTCGCGGGAGCCTACCACGCGACCCGTCTCTTCCATCCACGGGTGGTTTTGCTGCACCTCGTTCATGTAGACGATCTTGTTGCGGGCAAAAGAGAGGTTGAACGTAGCCCAGTAGCGGAAGTCGCTGTTGATCTGGTCGTTCCAGCGTGCCTGGATCTCGAAGCCCTTGTTTTCCACCTTACCCACATTGACAGCGGGCAGAGACATACCCAGGAGGGTAGGCAGGTAGTCCGGATTGCGGAGGATGTCGCGGCGTTTCTCGATGAAGTATTCGGCCGTCATGTTCAGGCGGTCGTTCAGGATGGTGAAGTCGATACCGTAGTTCTGCTTGACGGAAGTCTCCCACTTGGCATCCACATTGGCGAAGGTGGATTCCCAAGCGCCCGGTTTGGCAGTGCCGACGTTGCTGCCGAGGTAAGCACCGGAAGTGCTGCCGTAACCGTAGGAAGCGGGCAAGTACCAGAAACGCTGGTCGCCATACTTGTCGTTACCGACCATACCGACCGACGCACGGAACTTGAAGTAGCTGACATATTTCTTCAGAGGCTCGAAGAAAGGCTCCTCGCTGATGACCCATCCGATGGAGCCGGCGGGGAAGAAGCCATAGCGGTTGTCGGGATTGAAGTTTTCCGATCCGTTGTAGCCGGCGTTGAACTCGGCCATGTAGCGGGTCTTCCAGTCGTAGGTGATACGTCCCACCATGCCGACATAGCCCGTAGGAATCCAGCTATAGCTGGCGGGATAGTAACGCTTGGACTGGTTGTAGAGCAAGAGGGCGGACACGTTGTGGTCGCCGAAGCTGCGGGCGTAGTTCAGGGCCAGTTCCATGTACCAGTCACGGGCTTTGCCGGAGTTGGAGTTGGAGTAGGAGGTCTGGGAGTTCGACCCGGAAACCTGGTAGTTCAGACCGCCTTGTCCGTCAGGCACCGGCGTGTATTGAGCCACCGATGAGGAGGCCACCTTGCTGGTGGAGTAGCTGGAGTTGTAAGATCCCTTCAGCTTGATGGACAAGCCCTTGGTGATGAAGTCCAGCTTCTGGTCGAGCACGAGGTCGAGGTTGAGCACGTTGGTGGAGGTGCTGCGGAAACCTTTGCCGTAGTAGGAGTTCAGACCGTCCGCACCGGGACTGGGCACGTAGTCGGGATTGGTCTTGATATACTTGCCGTCCACGATACCCGCACTGGCGAAAGGCACGGCCCAGTAGAGCTGACGGAACAGCTGGTTCTGGTCCTGGCCGGACTCCGGTGTGCGCTTGTTCTCCAGACGGCCACCGATGTTCACCGAGAGCAGGGTGGTCTTGCTCACGTCGAAGTCAAGGTTGGCGCGGTAGTTGTAACGCTTGTAGTCGAAGTTGAAGTCGTTGGCGGCGTTGAACTGCTTGAACATACCGTTCTGGGTGTACATACCGGCCGAAACGAAGTAACGCATGTTGTCCGTACCGCCGGAGATGTTGACGTTGTGCTGCGACTGGAGGGAAGCCTTGTTCATACAGTAGTCGATCCAGTTGATGTCCGGATACATGATGGGGTCATCATGGTTGAGGAAGTGAGCCAGCACCTCGTCGGAATAGAGCGGGTCGCCGCCGTCGTTGGTACGCATCATGTTCACGTAGTCAGCATACTGGTAGGAATTGGCGAACTCCATCTCCTTGGTGCGCACGTTCACACCCACGGATGTGGAGAAGGAGATCTTGGCTGTGCCTTCCTTACCGCGCTTGGTGGTGATCAGAATGACACCGTTGGCACCCCGCACACCGAACACGGCCGTGGCGGACGCGTCCTTGAGGACGGTGATGCTCTCGATTTCGTTGGGGTCGATCTGCGACATGTCACGTTCCACGCCGTCCACCTGGATGAGCGGGGTGGCGTTGTTCCACGTAGCGATACCGCGCACATAGATATCTGCAGCATCGGCACCCGGCTCGCCGGAGTACTGCACCGTAGAAATACCGGTCACCTGGCCGGAGAGGATGTTGTTGATAGAGCCGGAGGGTGTCTTCAACAGGTCGTCACCCTTCATGGAAGAGATAGCGCCCGTGACGGACACCTTCTTCTGCACACCGTAAGCCACCACTTCGACCTCGCCCAGCATCTGTGTGTCCTCCTCCAGGACCACATTCAGCGGGCGCGCGCCGCGGATGGCAATCTCTTGATCCCGATAACCGATAAAGCTGATCCTTATCTTGCTACCGGAGGGAACATTGTTGATGGTAAACTGACCGTCCATGTCGGTGATCACACCGTTGGTGGTACCAACAACCAACACACTGGCGCCGATGACCGGTTCGCCAGTCTCATCTTTTACAACGCCTGTCACCGTCACTTTATCCTGTTGTACCGACTCGGGCGAGGGCGCCTCGGATGCTTGTCCGTTGACGGGCACGCCCAGGAACAGACACAGCAAGAGAACGGCAGGAAGCAGTCGACGTGCTTTACAGGTGCGTCTTCTGGAAAATAGTTCTTGCTTCTCCATTAGAATCAAATTAAGATTAAACCTATTAGATTAATTATCTCGATATGTGCTGATGCACTCATTTTAGTTTTAAGTTTTTAACGGGGAATCCGTTTTTTAGGTTTTCAGCAGAATGTGTCCGCATCCGTTTCCGGCCTTTTCCCGTTCAGGGAGGAACCGTACCTGTGGAGTTTTCCGAAGATGTCCAAGGAACATGCCTTGGAAAGAGGCGTGGATGAAACCACTGCCGGGGAGTAGTTTTTGCTTTCATGCTACGATTCATTAAGATTAAAATACCGTATTCAAAAAGGGCATTTTCTTCCCTTTGTTTGAACGGCCACAAATATAGATAAACCTCTTAAAAGGGTAGGTGACAAATAATGCAAATCTGTTTGACTATTCATCATGACCGATAAACAAACATTTCTGACCGATTTACACACCATTCATCTCTTTCTATCGGGGAAAAGCAGGATTTTATCGGTTCTTTCGGCCTGTTGGGAAAGAGCCTTTTCCGGCTGCTGACTGTTTTTCCCTGCGGTGAGCCGCATGGAAGGCTCACTCCGGATCGAGCGGGCCGGCGGCTTTTTCGGGAGTTGTCCCGTTTGCCGGACTGCCCGGATTGAACTGTGCGGCAGCTTGCTCGCGCTTGCGTTTCCCATACTCGGAAGGCGTGCATCCCACCACCTTTTTGAACTTCACGGTAAAGTAGTGTGAGTCGTTGTAGCCCACCATGTCGGCCAGCTCCGCCACTGGAACGAAGTATCGTTCGTCGAGGATGCGGCAAGCCACTTTCATGCGGACATTGGCGATGAACGAGGCTCCCCCTTCGCCCGTGAGCTGCTTGAGCCGGCGGAAGAGGGTGGACTTGGAGATGTTCATCTCTTCGGCAAACTGGGCTTGGGTGAAGTCGATCTCACTGACGTGTTTGGTTACGCAATCGATGCAGGCTTGCAGGAACTCCTTGTCATCGCCGGTGTAGTTGTAGTCTTTCACCTTGAACTTCAGTTCGTGGTTGGCTATGCGCTTATGCTGTTGCAAGAGGTTGGCGATGCGGGCTTGCAGCACTCCTATGTTAAAGGGTTTGGCTATGTAGGCATCCGCCCCAGCCTCGTAAGCCTCAATGCGGTCCTCCTCGCTGTTCTTGGCCGTAAGGAGAATGACGGGAATGTCGCCTTCCACCTCTTCCTTCAGGGTGCGGCAGAGTGTCAGCCCGTCCATTTCAGGCATTATGACATCGCTCACCACCACGTCTGCGGACTGTTGTTTGAGGACATCCAAGGCTTCCTTGCCGTTGTGTGACATGAGCACTTTATAGTCCACCTGCAAGACGTTGCACATCAGCAGAAGAAGCTCTTCGTTGTCGTCCACCAGCAGGAGGGTATGCTCCTTTTCGGAGTCGGGTTTCAGCACATTCTCCTCGCCTTCGGGCTGTTCGATAGGCTGTAGGATCTCGTTGGCTGGTATGGGCGAGTCGTCTATTTCCTTTTCCTCGTATTTCTCCCGCACGATGGGGAAGATGACGATGAAAGTGGCTCCTTGCCCTTCCTCGCTCTCCACCTCAATGGTGCCGTGGTGGAGGGTCACCAGGTCGCGCACCAAGGACAATCCGATGCCGGTCCCGATGGTGCCGAACTTGCGGTAGTCCCCTTCGTAGAAACGCTTGAAGAGGTCTTTTTGCGCACTCTTGGAAATGCCCGGCCCGTTGTCGCGCACAGAAAGGCGCGCGTTGCCGTTCTCCAGAGCTTGCAGTTCCACCTGTACTTCGTCTCCTTCTTTATTATATTTGGAGGCGTTGGACAGAAGGTTGTAGAGGATCTTGTCCATCTTGTCCGGATCGAAGTAGGCAGGGAGAGTCTCCGGCTGGCAGACGCAGGTGAAGCGGATGTCCTTGCGGCGCATGAGGGGGCTGAAGCTTTCGACACTCCGGCGCACAAACTGGGAGAGGTCCGCTTGGGATACCCGCAGCTTGAGATTGCCCGACTCTGCCTTACGGAATTCCAGAATCTGTTGCAGAAGGCGGATCAGGCGGTTGATGTTGATGTACATCAGGCGGTACTGGTCTTTATAGCCCGGCGCCATGCGCTTCAGCTCGTCCACCAAGGCCAGGAGGATGGTGAGCGGAGTGAGCAGCTCGTGGGTAATGTTGGTGAAGAACTGTAGCTTGACGTGGTTCATCTCTTCCACCTTGGCTTTCTCCACCTCGCGGATGTGCAACATGTTGCGCAGGCGGATGCGGTTGCGCGTGAGGCGGAGGAGGAAGATGAGGAGAGCGCAGGCGGCCAATATATATAAGGTGTATGCCCACCATGTCTGCCAGGGCGCGGGCAGCACCACCACTTCCATGGGCGGCATCTCTTGTCCCCAAGTGCCGTTGGTGCTCGAAGCCTTGAGACGGAAGGTGTAGGTGCCGCTCTGGAGATTGTTGTAGGCGGCATAGCGTTTGGTGGCGTTGGTGTACATCCAGTCCTCATCGAAGCCATCCAGCCTGTAGGCATATTCGTTGAGGGCAGGATTGGTATAGTCCATGGCTGAGAACTCGATGCTGAAATTGTTGTGCCGATGGTCCAGCACGATTTTCCGGGCGAAGCGGGGCGCTAAGGGCGAGATCTTCTCCCGGAGTTCCATCGGGAGGTCGTCCCATGAGCGGTTGAACACCTGTATGTCGGTGATGAGTGGAGTGGGGGAGAAGTCATATCCCCGTACCCGTTCCGGATAGAAGTTGTTGTAGCCCCGGTGTCCGCCGAAGAACATCTCTCCGTCGGCCGCTACGGTCACGGCTCCCCGGTTGAAGGAGTTGTCCTGCAGTCCGTTGTCTACGGTGTAGAGCAGGTAGGAGACTTGGCGGTCAGGATTGGAGAGTATGACTTTGACCAGTCCCACGTCTGTGCCCATCCAGAGGTTGCTGTCGCGGTCGCTGCGGATGCTCATCACGGCGCCGCCCGGCAGCTTCCAGTCGTGGTGTACGGGCTGGAAAGCGTCTGTCTTGGGGTCATACAGGTTGAGACCGGCGCTGCTTGTCCCTGTCCACACCCGGCCGAACTCATCGCAATAGAGGCAGTTCACTTCTGCTGAAAGGAGTTTGCCGTTGCGGGGACTGTAGGTCTGCACCTTGTAAGTGTCTCCTTTCTCGGATGTCTTTTTCAGGCGGAAGATGCCGTGGGTGGATGAGCCTCCCCAGATGTTGCCTTCCTGGTCTTCGGTGATGCAGACGGTGACGAGGTTGCGCATGCGGATGTTTTCCACGGAGAGCGTGTCAAAGCGTGCGGCAGTCCCGTCGGCGCGGCGCATGGAGATCCCGTTGCGGGTGGCGAACCAAAGGTTGCCGTCGGAATCCTCGAAAGCCTGGTAGACACAATTGCCTGCCAGCCACGGCACATCTGCGGAGAAATAGTGTCTGACACGTCTGCCTACGGGCGCTTGCTTGTCAATCTCATATACTCCGTCATCGTAGGCCGTGATCCAGATGTGCTTGTCTTGGGAATGCTGCATGATGGAAGTGACCGTGGTGGTGGAAGAGGGATGGCTGGCAAATTCCGGTATCTGTGAGTAGTGGATGTATGTGTCGTCTTGCCGGTTGTACATTCCGAATCCATAAGAGCCGATGCCTAACCAGAGCTGGTTTTCATCGTCCATCAGCATGCTCCTTACGGAAGAGGTGTGCAGATGATCGTTTACGGACAAAAGGCTGTTGCCGTTAAAATCCACGCGGCGCACGTCCACCATGTCTACTCCTCCGCCGATCATGCCCACCCAGATGAAGCCCTGACGGTCACAGAGGAGGGAAGTCACCTCATCGCTGGAGATGGAAGAGGGGTTGGACTCGTCGGGATAATAGTTCCGGAAAGCTTCCTGCCCCGTGTAGTGTGCGGCGGGCGGCAAGAGGCTCAAGCCCCGGCGGGTGCCCACCCAAATGTCGCCGGTATTGGTGTCTTCGGTCAGGGCATAGATGATGTCGTCCGAGATGGAAGAGGCACGCCGCTTGTCGGTGCGGAAAGAGACCCAGTTTACCTTCTTCACATCGTATGCGTTTTTCAGCAGCAGCAGTCCGGATCGCCAAGTCCCTACCCAGATGCGGTTTTTAGAGTCTTGGAACAGCTTGTGAGCCGAATTCTGTTCGTTGAGGCGGGGGTAGCGGAAAAATTTGTCCGAATCCTGTTCGTAGCGGAACAGTCCTTCGCTCCAGGTGCCGATCCAAAGGTCACCCCGGTTGTCTTCCATCAAAGTCTTGACCGGTGTTTTCGGCAATACGCCTTGGGTGTTTTCAGGGGTATAGTTTATGAAGTTGTCCGTTTCCTCTCGGTATTCGTAAAGCCCCCAGTCGGTGGCGAAGAGGATGCGGTTGTCTTTGGTGACCAGAATGTCGGACACTACGTTCTGGTTCATGGCCGGATGGTCTACCTTGCGGATGGCATGGGTGGTCAGGTCCAGAATGTTCAGGCCGTTGTAGGTGCCGATCCAAAGGCGGTGCCTGTTGTCTTCTTTCGCGCAAAGGATGTTGTTGCTGGTGAGCAGTTCCGGATGCTGGCCGTCTGATTTGTAGCACACCAGTGAATAGCCGTCGTACTGGAACAGGCCGTTGCGGGTACATATCCACAGATCTCCGTCACGGCCTTGTGCGACATATTGCACTTCCTTGTTCGGCATGCGTTGCAGGACGTTGGAAGCTTTAAAGGCGAGAGGGCTGGTTTCAGCGCCTTGCGCCTGTAGGAGGTTCATGCAGAGGATCCCGATAAGCTGCATTCCTAAAAGGACTTTACTAATAGCTTTCATAAAGGAATGTTTTACATGTTTTTAAGGCGGATTCTTAAGTTCGTCGACAAAAATACAAAAAATATAGAGAAAAGCCTAAAATTAGGCAAAGAAAATGCAAAGGCCTTCTGTTTATTTTATGCTGTACATTCCTGATATACAATTCGTCATAATCATCAAAAGATTCTCCTTTGGGTA
>CALUOU010000182.1 GCA_944322335.1 uncultured Bacteroides sp. | reverse complement strand
CGGCACGTACGGTGGTGTGAGAGGTCGGAAAACGAAAGTAGGAAGAAAACTACTTCGTTTTCCTCCTACTCGATTGCCGGATGAAATAATGGGCCAGTCCGAAAAGTCGGTTGCAAGGTAGCTGGAAGAAGTAGGTTGATCATCGGGACAAAATCCTGTCCGGGCTTTTTTTCAGCAGCATAGGTTACTTGCCAAAGTATTATTGCTTCGTTGGCCATTTAATATTGCTTCGATGGCCAAGTATTATTGCTTCGTTGGCCAAGTATCCAATCATGCTTCGCAACCGTATTTCCCGTCTGATCCGAAATGATTCTGTAAAGAGAGAGTGGCTCTTCCGCCTTTCCCTGGCTCATCCATTATAAATAGGTTGCAGCGCTTCTTTAGCGTAAAGGCTTTCGGTGTGTCATTACACGATGTCACACCGATAGGCTGTGGGGAGGAGCATACGCTTCCCCAAAAGGAAGTATGCGTAGAGAAGAGGCACGGAAAGATGAAACGAAAGATTGACAGAGCAACGATTTGCAATATTTTTCGCTAATAAAATCGCTAAAAAAGAGCCGATGAATCCTGCTGCGGTGTAGTATGAAGCGGCAATGTCCGATAACTTGTTGAGAATCAAATCGTAATTTCAATAAGGCTCAAGAATAGCCGGACAAATGCGATTTTTGAAGGTCTCAAAATCCTATTTTTTTTAATTTTTTGTGTCATAAATGTCTCTGTATTAAATCTTTTTTCTATCTTTGCGCCATGTTTCGCCGCTTCATATCATATAAAGAAAGTGAATCGGCGGGCTTGAATGAATTTAATTTGTTGAATAATAGCTACTTGTGATATGAAAGCATATACTTTTAAGCGCATAGCGCTTTGCTCTTCTTGTCACATAACAACGGTGGACCATTGCCGCTGAGATTCGTCCGGAATTCTGCCGTTATGCCTGAAAAAAGGCGTTTGAGAACTTTCATGCGATTGTCATGAAGGGAACATGGAAAATACGCCTTAAAGGGAGTTTACACCTTATATATTATATATCATAGAAAGCTTGAGCGAAAGCACAAGGCATGCAGGCGTGTGGGATGCCAGCTCTGAGATCCGTCTGCTTGCGCACCAATTCAAAAACTCACAATATGATTTCCGACAAGACCAATCACGTGGACTACCGTTGGTACGTGGTACGTACCCGGCCCAGGCAGGAAAGAAAGCTGGTGGAGCTTTTGGAACAGTATAAGGCGAAATCCAAGAACATCCTCGAAATCTATGCGCCTACCCACACCACCGTCAATGTGTGCAGCAACGGGGATGAGAGGCAGGCTCCTTTATTCGCGGGGATTGTGTTTGTCCTGGCCACGCAAAAATCATTGATGGATTTCATGAAAGAGCACCCCGATAGCGGCGGCGTGCAGTATGAGCGCAAGAACGAAAGAGGAGAAAGGACACCTATGCGCGTGATCCCCGAAGAGCAGATGCGCGCTTTCCGGGACTACAATGAGAACTATGCTG
The DNA here is from genome assembly GCA_944322335.1 of uncultured Bacteroides sp. GTDB lineage: Bacteria > Bacteroidota > Bacteroidia > Bacteroidales > Bacteroidaceae > Bacteroides. Next base: position 1,621 of record CALUOU010000182.1, on the reverse strand, counting down.
ACAAGGTGATCGTGCTTGAGCGCCCCTACACGGACTACGCCTTCAATGCGAAAGCGGGCGAGCCGAACGAGATTGTGCGTGTCATTGACGGCCCGCTGGCCGGCTGCGAGGGTTACATCTGCCGTTTCCGTCGCGAGAGGCGGCTGGTGTTCCAGGTGCGGGGCTTTGAGCCGGGCAGCAGCCTCACGGTTTCCTACCCCAATGTCTGGGACTTGCACGTGGTTCGCCTGCACAACACGGCAAACGACCGCCTGTCCGTAGGCACCGAGAAAGGACGTGCCGCAGACATCCTCATCGGTTTCCTGCAGGGCTGCGGCTACGGCGGACGGACGCTTCCCATGCTTTACGGCATCTTGGAGCGCCTGGCCGTCAAGCCTTCGCTGGTCAGCCTCTGCAAAGACCTTCACAAGAAAGGCGAAGCGGCCTTGAGTATGCGCTTGGCGCAAATGTCAGGCAGCGATGCGGAACTCATCCTCAACCTCGCGCGTTACGAGCATGACAATCCGGGATACGTGAGAGCCGCTTGGAGCAAGCTCGTTCTACGCCCGTTCCTCACCCCGACAGCGGGCGTGGAGATGGAAAACGGACAGGCGGAGGCTGAGATCAGGCATCAGAGCTTTACCGAAATTGTCCGCAGAACCGACATCACGGAAGAAGTCTACGATCCAGCCAAAGAGAACGACGGCTCCGCCACCACCACCTACTTTGCCCATATCGGCCTCCTGCCGGACACGGGAAAGGACGGCTTCACTCTTTTCGCCAATTGGAACGATTTCCTTCACGAGTATTTCCTGACGGGCGGCAAGGCCAATGAGAAGCTGGTGGGCGGAACCGCGCAGAACGCCGGAGAGGGAAAGACGGGCGGCTCAAAGGAAAAGCTCGTCGAGTCCTTCCGCAATTATGCGCCCACTCTTTATAAAGTGTTGGCAGAAACAGGTTCGGCTGTAAAAGCCGTGCCGGATTTCCCAATAGGCGAAGACACCTTGAACGTGATGGCAATAACGGGCGCGGACTTGGAGCATGCCAAGGACGAGCTGATAAGGACGTGCGTCAGCATCTGCCAGGAGATCAACGCCAGCGCACACCTCGCCGTCTGGCGCAGGTATTTGCGGACGGTCTGGCTGCATGTCTGATGAGATGGGCATAGATCCATGGCGGACACTGTTATGCCTGACATGCTCCAAGAATGCTTGTCAGCTCGCTTCGTTTGTCAATCCGTCAACTCAAATAAACCTCAAATAATGAAGAAAGATTTGAAAATTGCCGTAGCCGGAACCGGTTACGTAGGGCTTTCCATAGCCACGCTGCTCAGCCAGCACCACCAAGTGACAGCCGTAGACGTGATACCTGAAAAGGTGGACTTAATCAACCAACGGAAGTCACCCATTCAGGATGACTATATCGAAAAATACTTGGCGGAAAAAGACTTGAATCTGACCGCTACGCTCGACGGAGCCAAGGCTTACGCCGATGCAGACTTTGTGGTCATTGCCGCTCCCACGAACTACGACCCGGTGAAGAACTATTTCGATACCAGCCATGTAGAAGAAGTCATTGATTTGGTCTTAGAGGTAAATCCCGCAGCGGTGATGGTCATCAAGAGTACCATCCCCGTAGGCTA
>CALUOU010000181.1 GCA_944322335.1 uncultured Bacteroides sp. | reverse complement strand
CCTGCCTCGGTGATGTTGGGCATGGTTTCGTTGGTGATGGTCACGCTCAATGTGGCAGAAGAGGAAGTGATGTCATCGGCTGTCGGATAATTGAAGGAGACAGCAGTCTCTTCGGCAAGGGTGGTGAACGTCTCCACCTCTCCATGGATGGTCTCACCGTTGCTCACCGCATACGTGCTGTAGTAATAGGTGGTGGAAGGAGTGAGGTTCGTAGCCTGATAGGTGAAGCTTTCCGCATCGGTATCCACAACAATCTTTGCATTGTCTGTAAAGAGGTTTGTCACATTGTCGCTCAGATAGAAACCGCGTTCCGTGACATCTATTCCGCCGCGGAGAGAGCCGCTGAGGGTGGCAGATGTGGTGGTTACGTTTTGTGCGGGCATGGTTTCTACATTCAGGTCAGGAGATTCGGGAATATTGATAGAAGGAGCCGATAGGCTATACCCTATGCCTTCTGCATTGATGGCGTAGGCGCGGAAGGTATAGTTTTGTCCATATTCCAATTCCAGTTCGGCTTCAAACGTTCCGTCCGGGTTGAGTGTGCTTTGAACGGAAGGACTGTTTTCCACGGTTGGGTTAGCATCCATGCTCCAGCAGAATCCCACTTCTGTCACCTCTGACGATCCCGGATTTATAATCATAGCTTTGAGGAAGACAGTATTGCCGTTGTTTTCTATCCCATCGAAATCCACCGTAGGCTCTTTGGCTGCAAGCGTGGTGACGTCAAGTGCCGCGCTGTAGCCTGTTCCGCTGGCTGTGATGCCATAGGCACAGATGCGGTAGGTGGTGTTGGGCGAGAGGTGTTCGATGGTTGCCGTGAAATCGTCCGCCTCTTCCGGTGGAATGGGAATCATGTAAGTGTCTCCTTCTTCGGTGATGTCAGGCAGACTGGTGTCGCCTTCTTTCAGCTCTTTGTAGCACAGTCCCATGCTTTGCAGGTCGCGTCCTCCCTCATCGGTCAACCGTCCGCGCAGGGTGATGGTGGTCTGGGTGACGTTGGTGGAGGTCAGGGTGGCAAATTGTGGCACGTCGTCGGTGTAAGTTGTAAAGGTGCCCGTCATGCTTCTCACCGTGTTGAATCCGTTGCTGGCATAGAGGCAATAGAAATACTGCGTGTTTGGCTCAAGTCCGGTAAGCTGGGCTTCAAACATCTGTGTGCCGGAAGGAGGATTCAAAGGAATGACGGTGGAACTCTCTTCGGGAAATACCGAGACTGTGGAGTAGATAAAGCCGCATTCGGTCACCATGGTTCCTTCCTGCATGGAGACCGTGCCGTTCACTGTGGCAGAGGAGCGTCCCGTGACCGTGGCATTTCCGATGACCACGATGGGGGCCGCACTGCCGGGAGCGTCTTGATCGCTGCATCCGCACAGGCTGAACAGGGCGGCAAGCAGGATCACAAAAGGTTTGAAGAAATGGATGTGTCTCATATTGATGTATTGTTTTTTACCTGTTTAGAACATAACCGCTATGCCGACATTGGCTTCCCAGTATTTGAATTTCGTGTTTTCCACGCCGAGTGAGACGGCATAGTCTTTCCAGCGGTAGATGGCTCCTATTTCGCTTTCGATGCCTTTGAAGGTGTGTTCGGCAGCTTCGGCCCATCGTCCGTCCGCCATTTCCCAGGCTAAGACCTTGCTGCCATAGCCCAATCCGGCGTATAGGTAGAAGGGCAGTGTCACGCGGTACATGGCTCCCGCCGTGACCGAAAACCGGCTGGAGCGGTCGGCTCCGGTGAACCAGGCTTTGGAGGACGTTCCGGCGATTAGCCCCGTGTCGTCTGCCTCCGCGTCTGCCGATAGGCTGGTGAAGCTGTACTTGGCCTTCACGTAGCCTCCCCACTGTCGCACGATGCCGACCATGATACCGTAGTTCATGGCTTTGCCGATACCCACGACGGGCATGACCAGCGTGCGTGTCTTCATGGATTCCGGCACGACAAGGTTGAGCGAAAGCCTGTAGACCACGCTCTTTTGCAAGCGTTCGGGAAATTCATAGTCCAATGTTCCGAACTTGTCACTGCTGATGCGGATGTTACGGGTGCGGTTGGTGAGGTAGACGATGGCCTCTCCGGCTTGGTAGACAATGTCTCCGATGATGTTTCCGGCAAATTGGAAAGCCTGTGCATCGGCAACGGAAACGCGCAGGACGGCGCAAGGCACATCGTTGCGGTCGAGACGTTCGGCGGTACGCGCCAAGAGATCACGGTCGAGCCTTTCAAAGGATTTGACCGTCAGTTCCTGCCCTTTCAGGCAGAGGGTGGATAGCAGAAACAGGCATAGTCCACAGGTAAAGATACGTTTCATAACGCTAATAGTTGTGTATCAGTGCCCGCAGATTCCCCAGAACGGACGGATTTGGCTTAGCGATTAAGGCAGTGTGGCCTTCGGGCTATACATAAAAAAAGCGCGGGAATCTGTACCTGTTGTCCGTCCCGCTCTTTAAGGCCTTCGCATTGCCCATCACGACCGAACGAACAACGCAGAAGCCCACGCCGATATGTATAGTATAGACCCCACAATGCCCTCCCTATGGGGCATAGGAAGGACACTTGGGAAAATAACATACCCCGTAGACATCTACCGTTGTCTTGTTTCCTTGGGCCGTGATTAAAAGTTGCGAAGTTTTAAAGAGCCAAGTCAAAACGTCAAGTAAACGTCTTTTTATTATGTATATACAAGCCCTTCCCTTTCGCCTTCTGTGTGTCAGAAGGCTGATCGGCATGGGTTGCGATGCAAACTTACGTAAAAAGAAGTAAAGAAAGTGTGATTTGTTGAATATTTCGTATTATTTAACATAGTGGAATGCCGGAAGTCTTTTAAGGAAACAGGCAAGGTGCGCCGGAATGATGATTCTGGCGCACCTCTCGAAAAAGGGATGAGGACGGTTGGGGATTAGAGTACTTCGATTTCATCGGATGTGAGTCCGCTGGCCTGGATGATGGTTTCCAAAGGCATTCCCATTTGTTTGAGTTTGCGGGCCACTTCCATTTTCCCTTCTGCTCTTCCTTCTGCTCTTCCTTCTGCTCTTCCTTCTGCTCTTCCTTCTGCTCTTCCTTCTGCTCTTCCTTCTGCTCTTCCT
>CALUOU010000180.1 GCA_944322335.1 uncultured Bacteroides sp. | reverse complement strand
CAAAGAAAATAATGACTTACTACTATATTTTTTGCGCCTGTGGGGAAAATGTGGGGAAAAATCAGACAAGCAAAAAGCTAAGTAATTGATAATTCAATACTTAGCCTTTTATTCTGTACCCAGACCCGGGGTCGAACCGGGATGGAAGTGAATCCACTGGTGTTTGAGACCAGCGCGTCTACCGATTCCGCCATCTGGGCATCCGTTTCTCAAATGCGGTGCAAAGATACGGTTTTTTTCTGAATCTGCAATACTTTATCCCAAAAAAGAGGAAAAAATAATAATTCTTCGGAGAAAACGAAGGGCATTAATGAAAAACAGTGTACATTAGCGCAAAATTTCAAAATCTACAAATATGATGGATAATAAGAATAGCTTCTGTGTAATTATGGGCGGAGGAATCGGCAGCCGGTTTTGGCCATTCAGCCGGAAAACATTGCCCAAACAGTTCTTGGATTTCTTCGGTACGGGACGCTCACTCTTGCAACAGACGTTCGACCGATTCAAAAAGATTATTCCAGCAGAGCACATCCTGGTGGTGACGAACGACATGTATGCAGATCTCGTGAAGGAACAGCTGCCTGAGCTGAAACCGGAACAGATCCTGCTGGAGCCGACCCGGCGCAACACGGCACCGTGTATCGCCTGGGCTTCTTATCACATCCGCGCGCTGAACCCGAATGCAAACATCGTGGTGGCACCTTCTGACCACCTCATCCTGAAGGAGGGAGAATTCCTGGATGCCGTGGAAAAGGGGCTGCAATTTGTAAGCCAGTCTGAAAAGCTGCTTACCTTAGGCATCAAGCCAAACAGACCGGAAACGGGCTATGGCTATATACAGATAGCCGAACAGGCCGGAGAAAACTTCTATAAAGTAAAGACATTCACCGAAAAGCCGGAACTGGAGCTGGCCAAGGTGTTTGTGGAGAGCGGAGAGTTTTACTGGAATTCGGGACTTTTCATGTGGAACGTCAACACGATCATCAAGGCGGGTGAAGAACTGCTGCCCGAACTGGCCGCCAAGCTGGAGCCGGGCAAGGATGTCTATGGCACACCGGATGAGAAAAAGTTTATCAACGAGAATTTCCCGGCTTGTCCCAATGTGTCGATTGACTTCGGCATCATGGAAAAAGCCGACAATGTGTATGTCTCGTTAGGAGACTTCGGGTGGTCTGATCTGGGCACATGGGGATCGCTCTACGACTTGTCGCCGAAAGACGAAAACGAAAATGTCGTGCTGAAATGCCAATCGCTTCTCTACAACAGCAGGCAGAACATCGTAGTGTTGCCCAAGGGAAAACTGGCCGTTATCGACGGATTGGAAGGATACTTGGTGGCCGAATCGGACAACGTGCTGCTGATCTGCAAGAAAGATGAGGAACATGCCATCCGCAAGTATGTGAATGATGCCCAAATCAAAATGGGCGAAGATTATATCTGATCGTTTAGCACATAGACAACAAAGAGGAGTTATGCGGAATCCAAAAGTTCCGCTTAGCTCCTCTTTTTATGCGTCAGCCGGATCCATTGCACGTGTCAACCGGATCCGCCGCACGCGTCAACCGGATCCGCCGCACGCGTCAATCAGATCCGCCGCACGCGTCAGCCGGAAACGCCGCACGCGTGCCGTCCGTGAGCGATGCGCGTGTCTCGCGATGCCCGCTTCCTGAAACCGGCTTGATTCCCCTTCCTTTTCAACTTGTTTTTGAGGGAAATCCTTGTTGAATCCTTCACGCTTTCAACAAGGATTCAGTTTCCTGTCCGCCAACGGTTTCCGGTGAAACATGTTCCCGTTTCACGGTTTCACAGCGCAGACGCAAACGGAGTCCGTAGGCGCAATCCCCACGGCTAAGCCGGAGATAGACCGCAGGCGGCCGTTTTTCATGTGGGCTGCGTCAGGAGTGTGCCTTCACCGTAATCTGTTAATTGTCAATCGTTTCCGGTGAAACTTCACCAGACGGCATTCCGAAACCTGCGTGAAACATCCAACAAATGTGAATTGTTTAACGCAAACGCCCCAAATCGCTTGACAAGGGCTTCTGAATGTTGTATCTTTGGGGAGAATTATTTGTTTGGCACAGATGATGCGGTTTCGGCGGCCGATGGCTCGATGGTTCGTCGGTTTCGATGGTTCATCGGTTTCGTTAGTTCATCGGTTCGTCGGTTTCGATGGTTCGTCGGTTCATCGGTTTCCGTAGGTGCAAGCACCCACGGCTAAGCCGGAGTTCGACTGCAAGCAGTCGCCTATGCCTGAGGACATTACCCCTAATACCTAATCACTAATCACTAATACTTAATACCTATATCGATGTTTGCATTGCTGAAAAACTTCTTTTTCGGAGCGGGCAGCCGGAAAGAGGAAACGACATCGCCCGAACAGCAGAAAGCCGAATCCTACAGGATGTTGATCGAATGCCTGCAGGCGGCCAGCGCGGCCCTGCCTGAGGGGAAAGCCTACATCGTGCAGGCCAACGGCGAGTTCACCGTCAGCCTGACCTGGAAGCCGGAGGAAGGTGGCAACGCTCCCAGCCGGATTTACGGCTTGGACGGGAGCGGGAAAGTGAGCCGTTGGGAGGAGAGCGGGCGTCCGGACCTGTTTGTGGAAGTGCCTGACGAAGAGACCGTTCCGGTGAAAGATGAGACTGCGAAGGCGGCTGATCTTGAAAAGGCAGAAGAGAAAGAAGAGGAAAAGGAAGAGAA
>CALUOU010000179.1 GCA_944322335.1 uncultured Bacteroides sp. | reverse complement strand
TTTCATACGCCTTCTCTCCCCTCCTTCCGCCTCAACAGGCTGGTGGGGATTTCTCCAAACTGCTCCTTGTAACACTTAAAGAGTTCAAAGCTCGTGTCGTAGGCACACCATCCACAATATACAAGGGATCTTGCGAAGAATTAAACGAGCCGATGCCACGGATACGTACTGTACCGACCCCGCTGGGCGAACCGTTGGCCGTAATGGTCATGCCCGGCACTTTCCCCTGAAGAGCCCGCATGGGATCCGGATCTGAAACGGTTTTCAGCTCATCCACCGAAACCACACTGACCGAACCTGTCAGATCAGCCTTCCGTTGCGTGGAATAGCCCACTACCACCACCTCTTCCAGCATCTCGTTGTCCTCTTCCATCTCAATCCGAAGGGAAGGAGCGGCCTTCACCGTCACATCCTTATAACCGATGTATGAGACCTTAATGGAAGCGTCTGAAGCGACCGACAACGTGAAGTTGCCGTCGATGTCCGTAATGATACCATTGCTCTCCGTGCCCAACTCGATGACCGAAGCGCCAATGATTGTCTCACCAGTCGCCTTGTCGACAACTGTACCTTTCACTTGCATCTGTTGCGCCCATGAAGGAAGGACAGCCAACAGCAGCAGCATCAGAAATGTGCAATACCTAAGATTGATTCTTTGCATCATGCTAATAAATTTAAAGTTATTACTTAATAAGATTGATTTCTCGGTTTGTCTTCCGGCAACGAATCTCGAGCCTTCGCGCTTTTGACGTTGCAAATGTAAGCAGAACCCGCTCACCTGCCTAACACAAATGTTACAAGAACTGAAACTTTTGATACAGTTTAGTTAAACAGCTGATTTACAGCATACATTAATAACAAAAAAAGAACAGCTATTTTCACTTGTCCTTCCGTCCATGTAACATTTGTGGCAAGCGGTGTAACATTTGTGACAGTCGGCATAAAGCTCCACAGAAAATGGTACCAGAAATATCAGTGCTTCTCATTTTTTTATATTACCTTTGCCAGCCGATAACGAAATCATTAAACTAAAACTTAAATACAATTTAATCAAGATGAAAAAGTACATTCTCGTTGCTGCGCTGGCTCTGTTCTGTCTGGACGGCTCAGCCAAAAAGAAAACCGAAAAGCCTCAAGAGGGTTTCGTATTTACCACCGTCAAGGAAAATCCCATCACCAGCATCAAAGACCAGAACCGTTCCAGCACGTGCTGGAGCTTCTCTGCCCTGGGCTTTCTGGAAAGCGAGCTGCTGCGTCTGAACAAAGGCACCTATGATTTTTCTGAAATGTTCGTCGTACATCACACCATGGTGGATCGCGCTGTAAACTATGTGCGCTATCACGGCGACAGCTCCTTCTCTCCTGGCGGAAGCTTCTACGACATCATCTACTGCATGCAAAACTACGGTCTGGTTCCTCAAGAAGCCATGCCGGGCATTATGTATGGCGACACCCTGCCTGTACACAACGAGCTGGACGCCGTGGCCGCCGCCTATGTCAACGCCATCGCCAAAGGCAACCTGACCAAACTGACACCAGTGTGGAAAAACGGCCTTAGCGCCATCTATGACACTTACTTAGGCCAATATCCCGAAAAGTTCACGTATAAAGGAAAGGAATATACTCCGAAAACCTTCGCCGCCTCGCTGGGTCTTAATCCTGAGGACTATGTATCGCTGACTTCCTATACCCACCATCCCTTCTACACCCAGTTCGCCCTGGAAATCCAAGACAACTGGCGCAACGGACTTTCCTATAACCTGCCGCTGGATGAGCTGATGACCGTGATGGAGAATGCGATCAACACAGGCTACACCTTTGCATGGGGCAGCGACGTGAGCGAACAAGGTTTCACCCGCGATGGCATTGCCGTAGTTCCCGATGCGGCTCGCGGCGCTGAACTGACCGGATCGGACATGGCCCGTTGGACTGGTCTGACCGCTTCTGACAAGCGGAAAGAGCTGACCAGCAAACCCTTGCCCGAAATCACTGTGACTCAAGAGATGCGCCAGAAAGCTTTCGATAACTGGGAAACGACCGATGACCACGGCATGGTGATCTATGGCATTGCCAAAGACCAGACTGGCAAAGAATATTTCATGGTGAAGAATTCATGGGGCAAGAGCGGCAAGTATAACGGAATCTGGTATGCCAGCAAGGCGTTCGTTGCCTATAAGACGATGAACATCCTGGTGCACAAGGATGCCATTCCTGCTGCCATCAAAGCCAAATTAGGCATTAAATAATGACGCAAAGCATAAATTTGTAAACAGCTCTTTTCAATAAAGAAGGGGGAAATGTGACAGACCCAATGTCCATCTCCCCCTTTTTAATACCCCTTTTATTCCCTTTTCCACAAAAAATCACCCTTCATGCAAAAAAAACAATGAAATCTATTGCAGGTTTAAAATAAATGCGTACCTTTGCACCCGCAATCGAGAGAGAAAGCAACGAAAGAAATGAAATGATCGAATGGTGCGGTAGTTCAGCCTGGTTAGAATACATGCCTGTCACGCATGGGGTCGCGGGTTCGAGTCCCGTCCGCACC
>CALUOU010000178.1 GCA_944322335.1 uncultured Bacteroides sp. | reverse complement strand
TAACTTAATATTGAGTGGACAGATGCTTCTAAAAAGTTTTGATTCATTTGTCCACCTAATGTATTATGCGTAAATTAGGATATATAGGGAAGCTGCTGGTAGGTGTGACCGCAATAACCCTCTCATGCTGTACGAACACAAAAGAGAACTGTTTTTGTGAGGATTATGAAGTTATAGAAGATCCGAAACCAGTGAGAAAATTGACGGCAGAACGCATTCTCGCCGGAGATACGTTACTGGATATGGGGAGAATTTTCTGTATAGGTGACAAACTGCTGGATGCAAACGTACAGAACAAGGAGGCTATCTTTACCGTTTATAGCAACCAAGGAAAGCGGATCTCCTCTTTCGGCAAAATAGGGAGGGCACGGAATGAATTTTCCCAGGGAATCGTTCTGACACAGCAAGTTGAAGACGGCAAAATCTGGGTCAACGATGTCAACAAAGCGAAGCTGATCAGAGTAGATTTCAAAGCTTCTTTGGATTCGTCTCTCTGCATGGTTGACAAAGAAATCATTACTGCAGGGAGGGTCATCAACGCTTTTTGTGTCAACGATTCCACCATTTTATATGAACAGGAGACCAAGGATAATTACCGGATTCACCTGCTCAATACAAAGCAAAATAGAATCCTAAAGCGATATGACTTATATACGCCTTGCCGGGATGCCTTTGGCGCTTATTACAGTCATTTATTGTTGCATCCGGATAAGAACAGGCTGGCGGGAGTCATGACCACCCTGAATCAGGTGAACTTCCTTTCCGTAAAAGACGGGAAAAAGAAAGCCTTAAGCCTATATCAGAAAGCCATATTGGAGACCGATGATGAGAAAAAGACGCAATTCTACTGCGGCGTGACATCAACTGCGGACAATGTGTACGCGCTTTACATGAACCAGTCTCAAGAGGACAGCTTCAGCAAGCCGAAGCCCATGGAGATCCACGTGTTTGGTTGGGATGGGACTTTCAAGGGTGTACTCGTAGCAGATGAATACATCACCCGTATTGCGGTAGACACTCAAGGAAGGTATCTGTACGGCTTGGACTTGGACAATAATGTATATAAATACAAACTGAAGTGAGATGTGGGCGAGAGCGATTTTAGGGACCGCTGGGATGTTTGGATTTTAAACGATTGATAATCGCATACTTGTTTATAAAAAACGGATGAAAACTAAAATTTATGGGTTGCTGCTTCTTTTGATGACAGCGGGTTGCGGCAACAGGCACAGTGCCTATTTTTCTGAATTTCATGAAGTCATACCGCAGGTGAAAGATTCGGTTGTGCTACAGGGTGAATTGTTGCTGTCGGCAGATTCGGCCTTATACATTGGAAGCATCCATTCCGTCAAAGGATATTTGGTGGCTGAAAATTCAGACAATAAAGACGCTGTTTTTGCTGTCTATAGTGAGGAAGGCACTTTGCTCAACCGCTTCGGACACATCGGACGCGCCAAAAACGAGTTTACGGCGGGCATGAGAATCAACGGACAGTTTGAGGACGGATGCTTCTTTGTGAACGATGTAAACCTCTCGGCATTGAAAGCGGTCAATCTGAAAGCCTCCATGGACTCTTCGGTCTGCATGGTGGACAAAAGTCTGTCCACAGGCGGAAGGGTCATGAACGCATATTACATCAATGACTCGACCATCCTTTACGAACAAGAGACGAGGGACAATTATCAGATAAGCCAAATGAACACCAGAACAGGACATGTGGCTGAAAAATACGATTTGTACACTCCCCACACTAACGCTTTTGACACATACTACAGCAAAATGTGCATCCACAGCTCGAAGCGCAGGCTTGCATCGGCCATGTGTTTCCTGAATCAGGTAAACTTCATGGATGCGGACGGCAACCAACGGAAATCGGCCAGCCTGTATGCAGACGCGGAAATCTGTGAGGACAGGCAGAAGCGGACTGCGTATTATTGTGACATCACTTCCAATGACCGGCATGTCTACGCTCTTTACATGAACCAACTTTTAGAGAAAGACAGCTATAGAACGCCGAAGCCTATGGAGGTCCATGTGTTTGACTGGGAAGGGAATTTTCAGGGCAAACTGGTGATGCCGGAATACATCGTAAACATAACCGTAAACGAAGACGGCACGTATCTATACGGACGAAACACGGACTGCGATGTGTTCAGGTATCGGATGGAAGGGGCATTCCAATAGAGAAAGATAGAGAATGTATGATAGAAATGATGGCAAAAATGATGTTGAAAACAGTTATATGGATCGCATTTGTTATTATGGCTTCTTCATGCAACCATGCCGATTCATACAAGGAAGAAATCGCAAGGTTGCAATCCCGTCCCATATCCTTGCCTTTGAGCCGGATGCAAGCGACTTATGAAGGCAAAGACACAACGTTTGTGGAGGTTGCAGATGGAATCAAACTTATCGTGTATGCAGACTCAGCCTCATGCAACTCTTGCGCTTTAAGCAAAATACACTTCTGGAACGATTTGTTGGATGAAATCAGACTTTACGGGGAAAGATTGAACGTATATTTCATTTTTTCACCGTCAACAGAAGAGTTGGCAAACATCAGGCTGTCTTTGTC
>CALUOU010000177.1 GCA_944322335.1 uncultured Bacteroides sp. | reverse complement strand
AAAGCCTGACCCGTTCAGGCTTTTTTATTCCAAGGCAACCGCATCAAAATTCCAACCGCCTTCTCAGGCTTTTGGCAAGTCGGCTGTCTGGTTACAATCTGACACTTTGCATTTCTACCCGCCTCAGAATCGCTTGTTTCCGTCCGGATGACCAGATCGCTTCAAAAAACGGAATGAAAATCCACAATCTTCTGTCTTGCATGGATATAGCGAAATCCTTACATTCCAAAGAGCGTTTCCACCCCGCCTTTCCCTGCCTTTAAAGGCCGCAAAAATACCCGCCTTTTCCACCACACGCATACGATGTTTTCACCGCACGCGCATCGTCCACGCGCCGCATGCGTAAATCAGAACCGCCGCACGCATGTTCCGGCATCGTTCCCATGCGTCATCTGTCCTCTTGTCACACGTAAATCACCCTTCCGACACGGTCCGTTTTGTATCTTTATACAAAAATGATATACCCAACGCTCCTGTTTGGCCGGTTTTGAAAATATATGCTGTAAGCAAATGCAGGACATCCGCATCTTTATGACAGAAGAACGGGGATTCCGCTGACAGTCGATCTCTCAGAAACGCCTGTACACATCGGGCAAAAGAAAGCGACGGACGCTTTCTGATGGCAGCTTATCCCAGTTTCGCACTCTGTTTTGATGCGGTTGCCCTGATGGTTACAGCGTTCCTGCATGTTACGGCGTAACTTTGCATCGGATAAAAACGAGAATACAATGAAACAGACAACAGAGTTACCCGAAGAATTGTGCGCGGATGAGGCGGTGTGCTTCATCGCATACCGCCACCACGTTTCGCCACAACAACTCTTGCGCCATTTCCTTTGCGGGGAGGCATCCGTACCCTTGGAGGAAAATGAAGTGGAGATACTGAAAGGGCTATTAAAAATAACTTATAAAAAGGAGGAACAACAATGAGAACAAGAATGATACACCTCAATATATAAGTGAAATCCCCTGCAAGCCGAACGAAGGTTTGCAGGGGATTCTTCATTTGACCCCCAAAGCAACAACTCTTTGAGCCTGACAACAACTCATTCCGACAACATCCTTTCTACCTTTGCACCAGAAAATATAACCAACTTTGATATGGATAAAAAGACAATCGTAGTGGTAGGAGCCGGACAAGGTCTGGGCAACCACGTGGCAAAAAGATTTGGTAAGGAAGGTTTCCGTGTCGTGTTGATGGCACGTAACAGCGAGTCGTTGAAACGCTATCAGCAGGAATTTGCTGATGAAGGCATTGAAACCTTTGTACACGAAGCGGATGCGAAAAAGACGGAAACATTGGATGTAGCTTTCGCTTGGGTAAAACAACAATTTGGAACGCCGGATGTACTTGTCTATAATGTGGGCATCACGGCGGCGGACGAACCGGACAAGATGACGAGTGCGGAACTGATACGCCATTATCAGACAGATGTGGCGAGCGCATGGCATTGTGCGCGTCTGGTGGCTGACGAGGATTTCGGCAAGAAGCAGGGCGTTATCCTCTTCACGGGCGGCGGACTGGCAACGCATCCGTTGGCAACGTTCACACCGCTTTCCATCGACAAGGCGGCACTCCGCGCATTGGCTTGCCTGCTGCACGACGAACTGAAACCGAAAGGCATCTATGTCGGCACGCTGACGGTGTGCGGCTCGATAGGCATCGACACCTATTTCACTCCGGCACGGATGGCAGAAACCTATTGGCAGATGTACAATGAACGCGGTGCGTGGGAAGTCCGTTACGAATATCCCGAACTGCAAGGAAGCGACCTTTCCGCACAGGACTATTGGGCGAAAGCCTATGAACTGGCAGAAAAGTATAAATAAGTAACAGACAGAAAAGATGAAAACAAGAAAATTAAGAAACATAGAAGTATCCGCCATCGGCATGGGCTGCATGGGCTTCACCCACGCCTACGGCAAAGCGCCCGAGAAAAAGGAAGCCATACGGCTGGTACACCGGTCATTCGAGTTAGGCTGCACTTTCTTCGACACGGCGGAAATGTATTCCTTCTTCAAGAACGAGGAGTTTGTGGGCAAGGCACTCAAAGAACTGCCGCGCGACAAGGTGGTCATCTCCGGCAAGTTCTGGCCGCAGCCCTGGCCCGGACAGGCGATGTCCGAAGGGAAATTGAGCGAGGCAGGCATCCGCAAGTCCATCGAAGGCTCGTTGAAGCGTCTCCAGACGGATTACATCGACATTTACACAGAGCATCAGATGGAGGACGGGAGCGAGGAACAAGTGGCTTACGTGATGGGCTTGCTCATCAAGGAAGGCAAGATACGCGGCTGGGGACAGTCGTCGTCCTCTGCCGCACAGGTACGCAAGGCGAATGCCGTCACGCCCCTCACCGCCATACAGAGCGAATACTCCATGATGGAGCGCAAATGGGAAAAGAACGTGCTGCCGCTCTGCCAGGAACTCGGCATCGGCTTCGTGGCGTTCTCGCTGATGGGCAACGGTTTCCTGAGCGGCAAGTACACCCCGTCGGACAAGTTCCAAGGGGATGATGTGCGCCGGGTCATCACCCGTTTCTCGCCGGAGAATATGGAAGCCAACCAGCCGCTGCTTGACTTGGTGCACCGCTATGCCGACCGGAAAGGATGCACGGCGGCGCAAATCAGCCTCGCATGGGTATTGAAAGGCGGCGACTTCATCGTGCCCATTCCCGGAATGCGCAGCGAGAGCCGCATCACGGAAAATCTCGGCGCAGCGGACATCGAACTGAC
>CALUOU010000176.1 GCA_944322335.1 uncultured Bacteroides sp. | reverse complement strand
AAACTCATCAACTTATAAACATATAATTGTATGAAGCAACCACTAATTTCCGTTATCGTACCCGTCTATAAAGTGGAACCTTACTTGCGTAAATGTGTGGACAGCATCCTTGCCCAAACTTACACCCATCTTGAAATTTTCCTTGTCGATGACGGTTCGCCGGACAATTGCGGGAAGATCTGTGACGAATATGCACAGAAAGACAGCCGTATACGGGTGATCCATAAGAAAAACGGAGGACTGTCGGACGCACGAAATGTGGCGGTCGATGTGGCCGGGGGAGAATGGTTCATCTTTGTGGACAGCGATGATTGTGTCAGTCCGGATTACGTGGAAACCCTTTACCGCCTCGTGGAAAGACATCAGTGCAAGGCAGGAGTGGCATGGTTGCGGACGTTTCATGAAGGCGAGGAGCCGGAAACGAGTCAGCCCGCCTATTTGGAAAAGGTGTTCGACAAAATGGAGGGCGTTGAAAAGATGTTCTACCAAGAGCTTTTCGATACTTCTGCCTGGTGCAAGATCTACCATCGCTCGCTTTTCCAGACAGGCATACGGTATCCGGTAGGACTTTTGTACGAGGACCTGCCCACCACTTACCTGCTGTTCCTGCAATCGGACAGGATCGCTTTCTGTAACCGGACCGTTTACAATTATCTGTTGCGGGCTAACAGCATAGAAGGCCAGCCTTTCAAGCCTCACAAGCTGGAGAGTGCCTTGAAGATTCTGGATATGATACAAAGTCATGCCGATGAGCTGAAACCTATCGGGAAAGCAGTCCGTTGCCGTCTGTTGAGCTTCTGCCTGCACATCCTGCTGGAAATGCCTGCCGATTATCCGGACAAACGGAAACAGACACTCATTGACTATGTGAAGGCAAGCCGATGGAAGGTGCTGACAGACAGGAGAGCCAGGAAAAAAGCACGTTTGGGCGCCTTGATCTCCTATTTGGGACTGGACACCGCCCGAAAGATATTGAATCAAGTAAAAGAACGAAATAAAAAATAGACTCTCATGCTCCTCTTGAAAATCTACTATCACCTCCTTTGTCTGGTCAAGACACTGGCCTACAAGCTGATTTATGGCAAGGCATTCCAGATGCCGCTAAACTCTACCTACAGGGCTGGTTTCCACTTGGTTATAGAAAAACCGTATGGGGGGGGTAAAAATTGGTAACAATTGTTTCTTCAATAACTATTGTACCCTGGCTGCCCGTGCCGGCATCACGATAGGGGACGGCACCTTGTTCGGTGAAAACGTGAAGGTGTATGACCACAATCACTGCTACAAAGACCGACGGCTTCCCATCAAGGAGCAGGGCTATACCGCCGCTCCCGTGTCGATAGGCAAACATTGTTGGATAGGCAGCCATGTGGTGATCCTGAAAGGTGTCACCATCGGAGACTACTGTGTGATCGGTGCGGGATGTGTGATCCATCAGGATGTGCCCGGCGGCTCTGTGGTCGTATGCAAACAAGACCGGATCATCAGGCATCCCTCCTGACGCTTGTCCCTCTCAATACATCATCCGTTTGCCGCTGCCTGGGCGTCTATACATTCGTCAGACCTGCTTTCGGCATACGTGAACAGGCTCCGCGCGGGGAATGGAATACATGGCTGTCCGCAAGGCTGCATCCTGGCCAAACATTTTCAAGCGGGCTTGCATGTTTTGCTCTCGATTTGCACTATCTTTGCCGTGGAAACATAAAATCACAGGACGATGGAGACTAAAGCGAAAGGAATCCCTTACGGGGTGGCGGATTTCGAGGAAGTGCGCCGGGAGAATTCTTATTATGTGGACAAGACCTGGTATCTCCCTGTCTTGGAGGATGAGAACAAATACCTCTTTCTGATCCGTCCGCGCCGGTTCGGGAAGAGCCTGTTCGTCAGCATGATGCGGGCCTACTATGACCTCAGCATGGGCATCATCGAGGAGATCGCGGCTACCGGCTCCGTCCTCATGACGCTGAAAACCTCCTTTCCGGCCGAATACGTGACGGACGATGAGAATTTCCGGAGCCTGATCTATTACTACGGCCTGCTGACGATGGACAGCCTGTACGGCAACATGATCCGGATGGTGATTCCGAACAAGTGTGTGAAGGAGCAGTATTGGAGCTTCATGCGCAATTATTATGACAGCTGTTATGAGGTGGACTTCTCAGCTTTGCGGAAAGAGATGGTTCAAATGGCGTTTGCCGGCGACTGGCAGCCGCTGATCCGTCGCATCGCCACGGCCTACAAGGAAAACTCGTCGGTGCGCGACAGCATCTTGGGGGAGCACAACCTGCAGGGATTCTTCAAGGCTTACCTGGCTCTGAACCCCTTCTACCTGGTGGAGCCTGAGATCGAGCTGAACTACGGCTACAGCGACTTCCTGCTCCTGCCGGACAAGCGGCGCTATCCGGACGTGGCCCACAGCTACATCTTGGAGCTGAAATACGTGAAGCCGACGGCAACCGATGCGGAGGTGGAGGAGAAAAGCCGGGAGGCGGACGGACAACTGCAAAGGTACAGTCAGGACAAGGTGGTGAAGCGCCTGTGCGAGGGCACGCAGCTGCATCTGCTGAAGGTCATTTTCCGGGGAGCGGAGATAACCGTGATGGGTGATGGCCATTGACCGTAGCGCATGGACAAACATACGAACGGTAACCGCAAACATACGAACGGCAACCGCACGGGATCCGTAGGTGCAGGCACCCACGGCTAAGCCGGAGTTCGACTGCAAGCAGTCGTCTGTTACGGATCCCTAATCCCTAATACTTAATCCCTAATCCCTGAAATAGTCCGTAGGTGCAGGCACCCACGGCTAAGCCGGAGTTCGACTGCAAGCAGTCGTCTGTTACGGATCCCTAATCCCTAA
>CALUOU010000175.1 GCA_944322335.1 uncultured Bacteroides sp. | reverse complement strand
GCCACCAAGTTCGGTTACGACTTGTCCGAAACGCCGGACTTGACCACATCGGCACGTCCCGTCTCGCTCTCCAGCCGCCCAAAGACCATCCGCAAGGCGGTGGAAGGTTCGCTGCGCCGTCTGCGTACCGACCACATCGACCTTTACTATCAACACAGAGTTGACCCGAATGTGCCTATCGAAACAGTGGCAGAGACCGTAGGCGAGTTGATAAAGGAAGGAAAGGTGCTGCATTGGGGATTATCCGAAGCCGCCTCCTCCACCGTGCGCCGTGCCCATGCCGTATGTCCGCTGACTGCCGTGCAGAGCGAATACTCCTTGTGGTACAGGAAACCCGAAGCGGAATTACTGCCTACATTGGAAGAACTGGGCATCGGATTCGTACCGTTCAGTCCATTAGGCAAGGCGATGCTGACCGGGCGTTTCAACAAGGACACGAAGTTTGACAAGACCGATTTCCGTTCCGCCATTCCCCGTTTCCAAGGCGAGAACCTGAAGCACAACATGGAATTGGTAGAATATGTGGAAGAGCTTGCCAAGAAGAAAGAAACCACTCCTGCCCGCATCGCCCTCGGCTGGCTGCTGGCGCAGAGAACGTGGATAGTCCCCATTCCGGGAACCAAGCGCATTGAGCGTATCGAGGAGAACATAGGTGGTGCGGACATACAATTCACGCCCGAAGAACTGGCGGACATTCGCCGCCATTTGGACAACATCGAGATAGTTGGCGGACGTTATCCCGAAGACCAGGAGAAGATGACAGGACTTTAATAGCAGAGAATATGAAAAAGATTATAGGTATAATAGCCCTCGCACTGGTATGCAGCCTGTCCGCGATGGCACAAACAACAGACAATATGAATAGAATCGAAGTATGCAAGCAGAATTACCGCACCTTGTTCGGCGGTGAAGCCCTGACCGGGCAGGGCACAGACCCGGAAATGATGGACATTCTCCAGAAGTTCATCTTTGGTGAAGTATTCCAAACGGGCGAATTAACGCTGAAACAGCGCGAGATGATTACCTGCATCACCCTCGCCACGATGCAGACGCTCCCGCAACTGAAGGCACATGCCGGGGCGGCGCTCAATGTGGGTGTCACTCCAGAAGAATTGCGCGAGGTGATGTATCTCACTGCCCCGTTCATCGGCTTCCCCAAGATGCTGAATGCCGTGGGCGCGGTGAACGAGGTGTTCAAGGAGCGTGGCATCTCCCTGCCGTTGGAAAAGCAAGGCACGGTAACAGAAGAAACACGTCATGAAGCGGGCAAAGCCATTCAGGACAAGCTCTATCCCGGCGGCATCGCCTCGGTGATGGAAGGTGTGCCCGGCAACATGGGCAAGGACGTGGAGCAGTTTCTCACGGACTATTTTTTCGGCGACATCTACAGCCGCGGCGCACTCGACTTGCAGACGCGCGAACTGTTGGGCTACTGCGTACTGACCACCTTGGAAGCCGAAAGCCAGCTCCATTCGCACTATCACGGCAATATCAATGCCGGCAACTCGCCCGAAACGCTGACCGCTGCCGTCATTCAGTGCCTGCCCTACATTGGCTTCCCTGCCGCTATCAAGGCGTTGCGCATCATCAAGGAGGAATATGCAAAGTAACATTATAAGGTAACAGGTTTATGAACAAGATTATATTGACATTGGCGGCGGTAATGACCATGAGCCTTGCCGTCTGCGCCCAAAACAAAGGAGAAAAGAGTATGCAAACCGAAAACAAACCATTAGTCGTGTATTTCTCAGCCACCGGCACGACAGCCAAGGCCGCGCGGACGATTGCGGAGGTCACGGGCGGCACCTTGTACGAGATTGTTCCGCAACAAGCCTACACTTCCGATGACCTCGACTGGAACGACAAACAATCGCGCAGTTCGGTGGAAATGAACAATCCACAGGCTCGTCCGGCATTGAAAGACACGAAGCAGGATGTCGCTGCCTACGATGTCATTTTCATCGGCTATCCCATCTGGTGGAATCAGGCTCCACGAATCATCAACACATTCATCGAGAGCCACGATCTGAAAGGCAAGACACTCGTGCCGTTTGCTACCTCCGGCGGAAGCGGAATAAGTAATAGCGTGAAAGAGTTGAGGAAAACCTATCCCGATTTGGAATGGCAGGACGGCAAGCTGCTGAACAGGGCCAGCCGGAATACCGTTCAAAATTGGGTTAATGATATTGTAAAATAATAATCTCATAAAATCAAAAATGATGTTTGGAATAGGAACACAAGAGATAATCTTCATCGTACTGATAGTCCTGCTGTTTTTCGGCGGCAAGAAGATACCCGAACTGATGAAAGGTCTGGGCAAAGGGGTACGCAGTTTCAAGGAAGGTGTGAAAGGCGTGGAAAACGACCTTGACATAAGGGATGAAAATCCGGTCAAATGACAATACGGAACAGGCGGTAGATAAGGCTCAAATCGGTAAGATGTCGTTTTGGGAGCAATGTATTGAGGGCTTCCCTGATAAAGATTGCCATTGCGACAGTGCTGTCGGCGTTGTGGCATTTCTGCTCAAGGAAGAAGTTTTCTCGGTTATCCTTGCGCCCAAAAGCGACACGTTCATCACTTACCGTCTGTTCAGTCATATTGCAGAGTGGACAATCGGAGTAGGTAGTTCCGCTTTTTCCGTCCAACTTATGTTGTTTATGCTATCAGGACAATGATAGGCTGACTCCCGTAACGGTAATATTCCTATGATTTGAAAAGGTCGTCCATGGTGACCTCACTATGGACGATGCTTTTATGTCTTCCATCCATCACTCCGTATGTGGTGGCAAATGTGGTTACCAATGTCTTTTTGGTTTTATGTCGAGTTACTACTTTCTTATTTATGATTTTTATGAGATAAAGTAACAGCTCTGCATATGATAGAGTTCCTGTTAGCCGGATCCTTTTCAGTGCAAAAGGACAGGAATGTCAGCAGCTGCTTCTTGTGGCTATTCTAAGTGGCGAATGCACTTTCTATTTGTTAAATATGCTTTTGTCATGTGAATATACT
>CALUOU010000174.1 GCA_944322335.1 uncultured Bacteroides sp. | reverse complement strand
TAATATTAACGGATGAATAGAGTGATACGCTATATCCAAAACGACCAGCATTATACCTTGCTGACGGACGAGATAACCAAAGTGAAGCATACGCTTTGGATAGGCACAGCCGACTTGAAAGACTTGTATGTCAAACAAGGACGTTCGGCTGTCCCTTTCCTTGCGTTGCTGGAACGGAAAATCAAACAAGGTGTTTCGGTGAGGTTGCTTCACGCCAAAGAGCCGGGAGAGAATTTCCGGAATGACTTCGACAGGTATCCCACGCTATGGAAAGGACTGGAGCGTGCTTTGTGTCCCCGCATCCATTTCAAACTGATGATATTTGATTTGCAGAAGGTCTATATCGGTTCGGCCAATCTGACGGGAGCGGCGTTCGGCATGAAGAGCGAAAACAGGCGGAACTTTGAGGCGGGGATATTCACGGATGAAGAGGAGTTGGTGAAAGCTGCCATTGCCCAGTTTGACGAGGTATGGATGGGCAAGCCTTGCAAGACTTGCGGACGGAAGGATGTTTGCAAGGACCGGATAGCTTGAAAATTTATACATCCTCAAGTGAAAGACATTGCGTTTCGACGTCATAACCGGACAGTACTTTGTGCTTCAAATGTTCTACTTTAGCTTTTAATAAATCCGGCTTGAAGTTCTTCTTTTGCCGCTTTACTTCACAGACTACGGCTTGATTCTTTTCCAGTTTCAAGACAACGATGTCGATTTCGTTTTGTCCGTTCTTCAGTTCCCACCACGAACCTATATCCCCCGGTATTGGAACGATTCAGCCATTTTCTGCTTGAAGTACAGTTCCAGGCATCTGCCGGAGTAGGTGGGATAATCTGCTTGCACGATGTGTTGCAATCCGTTGTAGTTCTTGATTTCTATCAGAGAACGGTGGCGGTCGAAGTAATTGAACCAAAAGCGGAGAAAGTTGTCCGTAATCTCGTAACGGATGGCCTGCGTACCTTCTTTCGCTAATATCGGGCGCTTGCGGGCGATGACGTTGTAATCTTCCACCAAGCGCTTCAATTGCCCGCCTATGCTTTTCTCTCCCAAAGCCGCTTCGATGGCAGATTGGGTATTGATGCCTCCCGATATGGCACTGAGGATGGAGAAATAGGTGCCGTAATTCTTGCCGAATTCTTCAATCAGCAGGTATTTCCCTTCGTCGATAAACGGGGAATTGTCGCGTGCCATGAATGCAATCATGCCGTTTACGTCCAAGATGTGGTTGTCACAGAACAATTCTATATATTTGGGTACTCCTCCGGTGAAAGCGTATAGTGCCAGCAAGTCATCAGGCTGGTAATCGGGCTTGTAGTCGCGCATAATCTCTTTTAAAGTGGCTATGCTGAATGCAGAGAGTTTGATGATGTTGTCAGCACGTCCGAAAAGAGGTTCTTTTGAGTCGCGGAAGATTTTCTGCATCAGCGAATGTACAGAACCGGAAACAATCAGATTGACATGTGAATCCATCCGGTAACAATCCCACAAGTTTTGCATATCACTGTAAACCGATGGGTTGATGTTGTAAAACTCCTGAAACTCATCAATGACTAAATTGAACGCCTTTTGCTTGGCAAGTTCTAACAGGAACCGGAACAGCGAACGGAATGTATTGATTTCGTTGGGAACATACGTGTGGAGTGCTTGTGAGATGAGAGGAATGTATTCCATACAAAGAGACGCTTCGTTTTTCCGGCTGACGAACAAGTACACAACAGGGGTATCTTTTACCGCTTTCATTACGAGACTGGTTTTCCCGATACGTCTTCTTCCGGTCACTACGGTCAGTCTGGAATGGTCTGAAAAAGAGAGTGCTTGGATGCGCTTCAGTTCTTCTAATTCACTTTCTCTGTTGTAAAAATTCATACGTCCTTCACTTTTAGTAACAGCGGTAACTGTTACCGCCGTTACAAAGTTAACGTCTTATTTTGATATTTCCAATACGTGAGTGAGATTATTCTTGCTTTCCGGCATCAATCTAACATCCGGAACAGATACCTTGCAAACATTGTGGAAGTATCCGTGCGTTACCCTCATCAAGCTTGAGTCTAAGAGGTATGTAAAGACAAAATTGGCTTGTAAGATGGACAATCTGCGGGGATAAGCTATGACCTTGTCAATCCTCATTTTGCTGTCATAAAGATGCGAATGTCCTGCATTTGCTTACAGCATACATTTTCAAAACCGGCCAAACAGAAGCGTTGACTATATAAATCCTGTATAAAGATGCGGAATATGCCGTATCGGGAGGGTGATTTACGTGTCACAAGAGGGCGGATGACGCATGGGAACGATGTCGGGACATGCGTGCGGCGGCTCTGGTTTATGCGTGCGGCGCGTGGACGATGCGCGTGCGGTGAAGCCGCCGCATGCGTGTGGTGGAAAAGGCGGGTGTTTTTGCGGCCTTCGACGGCAGGGAAAGGCGGGGTGGAAACGCTCTTTGAAATGTAAGGATTTCGCTATACCACTGCAAGACAGACGGTTGCTGATTTTCATTCCGTTTTTTGAAGCGATCCGGTCATCCGGACGGAAACAAGCGATTCTGAGGCGGGTAGAAATGCAAAGTGTCAGATTGTAACCAGACACAGCCGGTTCGCCAAATGCCTGAAAAGGCGGTCGGGATTCTGATGCGGATGCAAACAACACAGTTGCCACCTTTTCTCGGTCTTTGCACACATGCCAGTCCGAAAAGTCGGTTACAAGGTAGCTGGAAGAAGCAGGTTGATCATCGGGACAAAATCCTGTCCGGGCTTTTTTTCAGCAGCATAGGTTACTTGCCAAAGTATTATTGCTTCGATGGCCATTTAATCTTGCTTCGATGGCCAAGTATTATTGCTTCGTTGGCCAAGTATACAATCATGCTTCACAACCGGATTTTCCGTCTGATCCCATTTTCTCTACACATTTTGCAGAGAAACTCTAAACATCCACCTCAAAACTTACAGAAACAAAAAAAAGGAATCAGCCTTCCCGGCTTGATTCCTATTCATTTGTGATCCGTCAGCGGAAAGACAGGGATTCGAACCCTGGGAA
>CALUOU010000173.1 GCA_944322335.1 uncultured Bacteroides sp. | reverse complement strand
TATCAGATCGCTTTCATCATCTGGCTTGTCAGCATGATAGCGGTCAATGCCATCAACGAATACCTGCAGGTGGATCCATTGATCAAGGGGATCACCGTAGGCTTCTGGGCGGTAGCCGCCTATTTCTTGTTCCGCGACCTCATGCATCCGCGCTGGATGAAGAAGGACGAGGAGGAAGAAAAATGAGGAAACGCAAGCAGGAGGAACAGAGCATGAGCGACGGGATGAACGGGAAATCAACCGTGCGCAAAGGCATCTGCATCGCCGCCTTGTTTGTAGTGCTGAATGTGGTTTGCCTGGCCGTCGATTACAGGTATGACTGTCCGTATCTGTATAATTTGGTTTTGGTGCTGATGCCTGTATGGATAGCATATGTCGGTGCCACGTATTTCGGCAATGCCTATCCTGTGAAGTGGACAGCCCGGAAGTGGTGGACAGTCGTACTCATCGTTGCGGTGGTGGCTGTAGGGCTGACTTGGTTGGGAGAAAATCTATGAATAGTAAGTACATTTTATGACGAGCAAGGAATATCACATCAAGGAGCCACTCCCCCGCATACGATCGTGGAGTCTGTCTATGAGGGGAAACCTTCCTGAACCAATGGAATTGTCATGTACCCCAAATGCCGTTTTCAGGTACATGAGAAACGAACAATAAGTATGATAGAATATAATAGAGATATATGTCAGACAACAACACATTACTCGAGAAACTCGACACCCTCGTGGTCCGTTACGAGGAAGTGTCTACCTTGATAACCGATCCGGCTGTCATTGCCGATCAGAAGCGTTACGTCAAGCTGACGAAAGAATACAAGGAGCTGGGTGACCTGATGAAGGCCCGCAAGGAATACATGCAGGTGCTGGCAGGCATCGATGAGGCGAAGGACATCATCGCCAATGAAAACGATCCGGAGATGCGCGACATGGCCCGTGAGGAACTGGATCATTGTGAGGCGCGCCGTCCCCAATTAGAGGAGGAGATCAAGCTCCTGCTCATTCCCGCCGACCCGCAGGACAGCCGCAACGCCATTCTGGAAATACGCGGAGGCACGGGCGGCGACGAGGCGGCACTCTTTGCCGGCGACCTCTTCCGCATGTACTCCAAGTATTGCGAGCGCAAAGGCTGGCGGCTGGAAGTCTCCAGCGCCAATGAGGGCGCGGCGGGCGGATTCAAGGAAATCATCTGCTCGGTGACGGGGGACAATGTGTATGGCACGTTGAAGTACGAGAGTGGCGTGCACCGCGTGCAGCGTGTCCCCGCCACGGAGACGCAAGGCCGTGTGCACACCTCCGCCGCATCGGTGGCTGTGCTGCCCGAAGCAGAGCCGTTCGACGTGGAAATCAACGAGGGCGAAATCAAATGGGACACCTTCCGCAGCGGCGGCGCGGGCGGACAGAACGTGAACAAGGTGGAGAGCGGCGTGCGCCTGCGCTACAACTGGAAGAACCCCAACACGGGCGTGACAGAGGAAATCCTCATAGAGTGTACCGAGACGCGCGACCAGCCCAAGAACAAGGAGCGCGCCCTGAGCCGCCTGCGCACCTTCATCTACGACAAGGAGCACCAGAAGTACATCGATGACATCGCCTCCAAGCGCAAGACGATGGTCTCCACCGGCGACCGTTCGGCCAAGATACGCACCTACAATTACCCGCAAGGGCGCATCACTGACCACCGCACGGGCTACACCGTCTACAACCTGGCCGCCTTCATGGACGGCGACATACAGGACTGTATCGACCACCTCATCGTGGCCGAGAATGCGGAGCGGCTGAAGGAAAGCGAACTGTAAGAGAATAATGGATAAAAAGATGCAAACTACTCACATACAGATTAATGGAGACAGCCGTCAGATGAATCTGATTCCAGACAAATCGGTTCATCTGATCATTACCTCTCCTCCCTACTGGCAATTGAAAGATTATGGAACAGAGAACCAGATAGGTTTTCATGATAGCTATGAAAGTTATATAAATAATTTGAATCTTGTTTGGAAAGAATGTTATCGAGTGTTGCACGATGGATGCCGTTTGTGCATAAACATTGGAGATCAATTTGCCCGTTCTGTTTATTATGGGCGTTATAAAGTAATACCTATCCGTACTGAAATCATTAAGTTTTGTGAGGTCTTAGGGATGGATTATATGGGTGCTGTCATTTGGCAGAAACAAACAACGATGAATACGACAGGAGGCGGGGCAGTGATGGGTAGTTTTCCTTATCCGCGCAATGGCATTTTAAAGTTGGATTATGAGTTTATTTTGATCTTTAAGAAATTGGGGAATGCTCCCAAACCTTCACCTGAGGCAAAGAAACTTTCCGTTTTATCAAAAGAAGAATGGAATGCTTATTTCGCTTCACATTGGAGTTTTGCTGGAGCGCGTCAGGATGGTCATATAGCTGTTTTCCCGGAAGAATTGCCCAAAAGATTGATAAAGATGTTTTCTTTTGTAGGAGAAACCGTGTTAGATCCGTTCATGGGAAGCGGCACGACTGCTTTAGCTGCCAAAAACTTGGGACGGAATTCAATAGGGTATGAGATTAATCCAGCTTTTACAGACTATTATAAACAAAAGCTTCGGACGAGTCTGATTGATTTTGACCAGACAGTTTATCAGTTTGAACAGGATCGGTTGAGTCTGAATGTGGAAGAGAGCATAAGCAGCTTGCCATATGTATTCAAAGATCCGCATAAAATGGATAAGAAAGTGGATGTGAAAAAATTGCAGTTTGGATCGGTCATAGATAAAGGGGGCAGCGTTTCAAGGGAAGAGTACTATTCTGTGAAAGAAGTGCTCAATGCCAGTACGGTTATATTGAGCAATGGTCTTCTGATCCGTCTGTTGGGGATAAAAGAGAAAGAGGGGACGAATGGAGCGGCCACAGACTTTATCCGGAAAAAAGTAAAGGGACATAAAGTGTTTATGAAGTTCGATTCGATAAAATACGATGCGGAAAACCGTCTTTTATGCTATCTTTATTTGGAGAATAAGACATTCATCAATGCCCATTTGTTGAAAGCGGGACTGGCAACTGT
>CALUOU010000172.1 GCA_944322335.1 uncultured Bacteroides sp. | reverse complement strand
CCTTGCCGCGGGATTCCTCCCAAAAGCGGTTCTGCTCGTAATGGAATTCTGTCCTGCCGCCGGTGGGGTAGGTGACGCTTTTCAGCATGAACGGCAGATTGCCGATGCCGGATGAGGGTGTCCGGTAATAGTCGTCCTTGCCGTAGCGGAACAGGAAGCTGTCAGACATGTTGCCGTTGTCCTCATAAAGGTGGAATGTGCCGGCCAGTTTGGGGATCAGGGTCTGGTTTTCGTCCGTATTGACGGTGGTGTAGTAGCCCCAGGCGTTCACCCGGTGCGTGTCGTAGCTTGCGCCCGCGACGTTCCAGTAGCTGAAGGCGTAGGTGCGGTGGTGGAGTCCGTCCTTGGAGGTCTCCACGAGGGCGTCCAGCCGGGGATGGTCGCCGAAGAAGGTATAGTAGAGCTGGAATTGCTTGATGGCCCTGCCGTCCATGTCCTTCACCACGATGCCGCTGAGGTACTTGCGGACTTTGCTCAACGTGCCGGTCTCCGTGTATGCCAGCTCCACGCTGCCACCCGGAAAGGTGATCTTCTGCAGGTGCCTGGCCGCTATCATCTGTGTCCAGTAGGTGGTGCCCCGCCGTCCGTCACACATCTGCCGCAGGGGGCTGTCGCCTTGTCCGGCGGCTTCGTCCACGTAATAGACCGTGGTCATGTTCTCCGGATCGGATGTGCCCTGCAGGGTGACGTCTGTCTGCACGAGCTTGACACGCTGCTGGATGAAGTTGGGGGTGAACTCGTCCATGTCATAGACATTCTCCTGCCCGTCGCAGTAGTCGATCCAGGCGGTGGTGGGCAGGCGCAGTTTCTTGATTTCCAGGGTGGCACGCTGTTCGTAGCTGTGCAGGATGTATTCGTAGGGGGTGTTGTCAGACAGGCCTTTGTAGGAGAACGTGATGGTCTCGTTGTTCGGGGCGGTGATTTGGGCTGCCTTGTAGACCGAAAAGGCGGAGGTACGGAGGTCTTCCGTAATGGTTTCCGTCTCTTCCATCGGGGTGAATACGTATCTCATGCCGTCCGTGTCGGTCAGGGTGAATGTTTCCAGCCCGTCGGACGGCTCGATGCGCAGCGGATCATAGGGCAGGGTGACAAACGTCTTGCTGTCAGGATTGCTGGCGGGCCGGTTCAGGAAAAAGCTGCCGCTCTTGCGGGGGAGCAGGTAAAAGTACTGGTCTGGGGCTATGTCGTAACGGCCGTAGAGGGCGTCGATCTGCTTCCCCTTGTCCGAGACTCTGAGTCCGTTCTCGCTGCCATAGAGTCCGTTATAGGGCAGTTCGTCGGGAAGTCCGTTCACGGCATGGGCTATCTGCGGCTCCGCAGTCAGGCTCCAGCCCACGCCGGTCACATTCCGCTCGTGGGGCTTGAAGCCGGATGAGCGGTACACCAGCTTGACGGGAAGCGTGAACCCGTTCCTGAGCCGTATCTCGTAAAGGGGGATCTCGGTCTGGATCAGTCCCGTGTTGTGGCTGACCGGATAGTTGATCATGCCGGCAAGGCGGCTGACTTCTGGCGGCTGCGGCACGGAAATGGGGAAGCTGGGCTGCAGCGTGGACTGCTGGGCTTGGACTGGCTGGCTCATGTACGGACTGGCCAGCGCAAGGATCAGAAGAAGCAAGGTCGTTCCTGTTTTTTTCAGTGTATTCATCTTTACCTCCATTTTTAAGGTTTTTGTAAAATTGGTAGCGGCAGGTCTTGCTGTTGAAAGACTATTGTCTGACCGGCAGCCATCATGTCCTCTTTTTGATAAAATGCGGTTTCTGTTTTATGGCTTTAGCCCTAACTGCAAGTGGTATAGGGGTTAGGACATTGCATTTCTGGCGGCATCCAACCGATGTAGGTTTTTCCGTGAAGGACACGCTTCACTTTCAGCCAATCAGCCTTGCAGTCTATGACCACATACATTTCCGGATCGTATTCTTCAATGATGCATGCCACGCCACTTTCATAGTCAGGTTTTTTATATAGTTTCAGATTTCCTTGATAAGCACGCGAATAGACCCCAAAATGTCCGTTCAGATACACCCATCCATGTTTTTCTTCTTCATTCCAGTTATGTACTGTTATATAAAGCATTGATTTGAATTTTTTATTTATGTCAAAACCGAGAACGTCTTCATTTTCCCAATCATGCTTCAGGTAGTCGATAATTTTCCCGTTAGGAGAATCATACAATGGAATAGAGTCTTTATATTCTAAATCCAAAAATACACTAGAATTACATTCCACTTCCAGTTCCTGACTAAAAAGTGCTAATGTAGCCACACAACATAAAAATAGCATAAATGTTCTCATATCAGTATAATATTGTTTGGTTAATCACATTTAAACCTGGAACAATTCCTGTCACACCCATCAACGGCTGTCTGATGAGGGCACTGCGACTGACACGAACTTTGAAAGATTGTGCATTGTCCATCGCACTATTAAAACCTTTCCAATCGCCAGGAGCAATCAGCAGACATCCTGCGGAAATAGCTCCTTCACTCGTTACACCAGCAAAACCGTTTTGGTTGGTGGAGTGGATGAATATGCCGTTCTTATAGCCTTCACCGTTTGGCAAGATCTGTGAGGGAGCATTCGGATTGATCTGGCCGTCCAAAGTGCGTACCGCGCCACGATGTTCCAATACCCAATGGGAAGAGAGTTTTCCCCTCTTTCCATTGATGTCGTAATTGCCGTTATAAATTCCTTCGTCTATGGCACCGTATTTCTTGGAATCCGAACTCATCGTATAGCCCTTGAAATGTGAAACATCCTCCGGACCTTCCGAACCATATACCGTCACATCCGCTACAATGGCACCTTCACCGTTAATATATCCTGCCTTGCCGTCTTTCGTTCCAAGACGTTCCTGGCGTGAACCTGCAAAATCCACAACGACCTTCCCCAAATAAGTCTCGCCCTGCTTTGTCGTACTCTGGGAGACTGCCTGCGGATCCCAATAGATCCGTTTACGGACATCCTCCACCCAATCATCCCATGAACCTGTGGGATCTATCTTGTTTACCGGATTGTTGCTTACATAGGCATACGGCGAAATATGAAAAGCGTTCTCCGCCATCGGGTCG
>CALUOU010000171.1 GCA_944322335.1 uncultured Bacteroides sp. | reverse complement strand
CGGGTCTAAGTATTTCATCGCAGGATTCTTTTCTTTTAGGTTTCACTGCCACAAAGATAATGGTTTTCCGGCAAATAAAAGGAATCGCGGATTATAAATCTTACGCTTGATCACTTTGTCTTTTGTGGTCTTCGTTTGGATGGCAAGGGTATGAAATAGGGTGGTAGGGCAAAAAGAAAGAGGAAGAAAACTCTTCCCCTTCATTCAATTTCGTGCGTTGGCAGTCGCCGTGGCACATGCCGTTCCGGTCAGAAACCGAAGTCGTCGATGACCACATCCTCTTGCTTCTTCTCTTCAAAGGGTTTGGCCTCCTGGTGCGTTTCGTTGCCTTCGATGTAGACCGCGCGGAAAGGCCGTGCGGGGCAGACATACTCACATCCGCCGCATCCCACACAGATGGACGTGTCTACGTGCGGGATGGTCAGTCCGTCCCGGTAAGGCACCATGGACAGCGCCTGGGTGGGGCAATGCTCCGAGCAGGCGCCACAGTTGGTCCCGTCGATGTGGACAATGCAGTTTTCCTCGATGAAGACCACCTTGCCCATCTGCGTGCGGTGTTTCTGCTCGACGGTCAGCGGCCGGATGGCGCCGTTGGGGCAGACATCGGCGCAGACGGTGCAGTCATAGTTGCAGAATCCTTTCTCAAAATAGACGGTGGGCTGCATCATTCCCTCCAGCCCGTATTCCAGGAAGGCCGGTTTCAGCACGTGCGACGGACATTTGCTGACACAGAGGTGGCACGAGGTGCAGTTGGCCTGGAAATGCGCCAGACTGACCGAGCCCGGAGGGGTCAGCGGGTGTTGCCGTCTGTAGGCTTTGTGGCTGTTGAAGTTGCTGACGGGAGTCTGTGCGGCCAGCTTGCCGGCGGCTGCTGCCGTGGCCAGTCCTGCCAGCAGGAATTGCCTGCGGGAGCTGGGGGCAGGCCGTGTGGTCTCTGCCGGCTTCTGCTGACGGGAAGTCCGTGGAAGGCCATAGCTCAAGGCGCCTTCCTTGCAGCTTCCGATGCAGTCGAAGCAGTCCACACAGCGGCTGTAGTCTATCTTGCCGTTTCGGCTGTCGATGCACGAAGCCTTGCAGCGTGTGCCGCACACCTGGCAGTGGGTACACTTCTCCTTGTCAATCCGGATTTTCAGCAGGGAATACCGGCTGATGAATCCCAAGAGCGTGCCGACGGGGCAGACGGTGTTGCACCACGTGCGCCCGTGTCTCCACGCCAGATAGCCTATCGCCAGGAAGGTAAGCAGCCCGATGAGGAAGGCCGACACACTGACGATGGAGGCGTCCACGCGGTAGAAAGTATAGTTGTCAAACCGGGAGAACACAGACTCCAGCAGGTTGTTGCCCACCATGTAGACCGGCTTGAACACATTGGTGACCATGCGGCCGAAAGCGCTGTAAGGCTCCAGCAGCCCCAATATCACCGTGAAGCCGCAGAGGAATCCGACGGCTGTCACTCCCAGCACGGTCCATCGCAGCCAGGTTTTGGCGGGCGAAAAGCGGAACCGTTTCCGGCGTTTGCTCCATTTCTTTCCTTTGGCGTTCTTGCCGAACTTGGCCGAAAGCCAGTTCATGACATCTTGAAACACTCCCATGGGGCATACCACGGAGCAGTAGATGCGTCCCAGCAGCAGGGTGGCGGCTATCAGCGCGACGAGCGTCACCAGGCTGAGCGAGATCAGGGCAGGCACGAATTGCATTTTCACCAGCCAGTCGAACGATGCGGGCAGGATGTCGGCAAAGTCTAAAAAGTAAAACGTGATCAGTCCGAAAAACAGGACGGCCAGAACGGTACGTATCTTTCTTAACATCGTCTTTTTTAGTGTTTAGTGATGAGTGGTCAGTTGGGACTTTTACATCTTGATGCGCTTGATGTTCAGCTGGTCCAGGTTCATGGTGCCTATGTTCAGGGCTTGCGCGTTGGCCAGGTGTCTGACGCGGTCTAAGGGCATGTCGCGCACTTGGTTGAAAAACTTGGCGGCGGCCGTGTCCACAGCCACGATGTCTTGCGAGATAAACAGTCCCTTGGCCAGCGCCACGTCCGAGGCCGACCGTCCGCGCGGCCCGTTGGTCTTCAGGATGCGGTAGGCGTCCACCACGTTCAGGACGGCTCGCTTGTCCATGGTGCAGATGTCGGCGATGCACTGCTGCAGGTCCAGTTGGTGGAAGGCTCCCCGGTTCCAGACGATGCCCATGTGGTTCTTCATGGACATGGTGAGGTTGGCGCCGCCATGGTTTTTCAGGATGGGGACGTTGATCCACACGTCGCTGTCCAGAATGGCTTCGTGCACCTTGGCTGTCTTCAGCTTTTTGGCCCGTGGCAGGCTGATGGTGCGGTAATAGCTTTCCAGATGGGCAGGCATCACTTTGGCGCCTGCGGCCTTGGCCGCCGCCTCGATGCCGCTGTGGTCATAACATTTGCGCCAGTCGTCACACGTATGGTCAAACACGATGACCTCCGTGGCACCCGCCGCAAAACACTGCCTGATGATCTCAGCCACCAGTTTCGGATTGGTGTTTCCGGCCAGTTCGGGTGTCTTGTCCCAACCGATGTTAGGCTTTACGGCCACTTTCATGCCGGGTTTCACAAACTGTTTCATGCCTCCCATTTCGGCAATGGCCCGGCGGAACATTTCTTCGGGCTCTCCGCCCATGACGGCCACCAAATCCACTTTCTCTCCGTTTGCTCCGGAAAAAGTCTGCGACAGCATGTCCATCGCTTCCAGCTGCTGTACTGTCATTACGGCTGCGCCTGTGACGGCCAGCGTCTTCAAAAAATCTCTTCGGTCCATAAGATATTATTGTGTTTGTTGGTAATTCGGTTTCCGAAGCCTCCGTCCCAGCCGGTTCAGGCGTGAAAGGCTGAAAGCTGCCTGCTGTTCCGTCTCTTCGTCAATGCTTCTCTTTGTCTGACAAAAATAAAAATCCTCTGTCAAAAAGCGCTCATAAGCCGGAACAAATTTGCTTTTATTAGGATTATAGGAACTTTCTGTAAAATTTTGCTATTCGCTTCAGACGGAGATGCCGGCACGGGTCGTCCGTCCGCAATTCAGCTGGAGGAGAGCCCCATGGCTAAGCAGGAGTCCGGTTGCAAGCGGTCCGCTCGTCCGCTGATCAGTGGTCACTAACCGCTGGCCACAAGGTCACTATTAACGCTTATTTGCTGACAGATTGCTGCGGATCCGCTGCATTTGCTTACAGCCCTTGTTTTCAAAAACGTCCGAATAGAGCCTTGGTCTGCATGAATCCTGCATAAAGATGTGAAACGGACCGTGTTTGGGGGAGGATTGACGCGTCGTCGGAAGGCAGACTACGCACGAAAAGGGTGCCGCGACATGCGTGTGGCAGGTCCGGATCATGCGTGCGG
>CALUOU010000170.1 GCA_944322335.1 uncultured Bacteroides sp. | reverse complement strand
GACAATCCTATCGTTGCGGTGGCTTTCCTGAAAGAGGAATTTGCCAATTAAGACTGGGACATCTGACCGTATGAAGAGAATTGTTTTATCCGTTTTGTTCACCATGGTGGTCCTGGTGCCCGCTGTCTGCTATTGGCATCACCGTCAGGCATCGGCGTTGGAAAGACTGTCGGAAGAGAAAAGGGGTGTGGAGCTTGCTCTTTCTTTGTTGTCCGGCAACATGAAGATGCATTACGTCTATGCCGACAGGAAGCTGGAGGATATCAGCCTGCAGGACGAATCCAGAGAGGAGAAAAAGATCTCGGAATTCTTAAACGGCGAAGAAAAGCTTGTTTTCAAATTTTCCACCTCTAACTGTTCGACCTGCGTACAGTCCGGATTTTCCACCCTCAGGAAACTGATGCGTAACCTGTCTTCTGACCAGCTGCTGGTCATAGCGGACCGTTCCAATCGGCGGGAAGTCCGTGCGCTGGCTAACAGTCTGGATCTGGACTTTCCGATTTACATGGCCGAAAAGGGGGCTTTCGGCGATATGCTGCTGAATGAGAATGTCCCTTTCGTCTTTGTTTTGGGCAGTGACTTACGCATGAAGGATTTGTTCATCCCTATGAAAGAGCTGCCGGACTATACCGACATGTATTACCGTATTGTATGGAAAAAGTATTTCAGCAAAGAGTGAAAGGTCTGGAAGCCGGCGGTTGGGCGGGCGCTTTAGCGGCTCTGCTGCTGTTCGGGTGCTTGTGCTCCACATTTGTCCGGTTCAGCATTCCGGACTATTCCTTCTCGGTTTACGCCCTTTCGTGGACGGTGCTTTTTGCGGCTGTCACATTGGCTCTGCTTCTTTTTCTGTGTCGGAAAGGAGGCGGGATCAGCTTTTCATGGATTGACGCATGTCTGGCTGTCACTCTTGCCTATTTTGCGGCAAGGTATGATTTCGATGAGAGGCTTGCAGACTGGCGTGTCATCCTGCTTGGACTTACGGGTATTTTATGGCTTCTGCTCAGGTGGCTGTCAGGCAGCGGCGTGCTTGCTTCTGATGCGGTGGAATGGATTGTTGTCGGAGGCGGATGCGTGCAGGCTGTGTGGGGTCTGGCTCAGTTGTATGGTCTTTGTCCGTCCAATCATGAGGCATACGGCATGACCGGCTCTTTTCTCAATCCCGGTCCATTTTCCGGTTTCGTGGTCATAGCTGTTCCGGTGGCTTTGCATTTCTGTCTGCAATATGCCGATGGGGTCAGGCATTGGGTGGCGTTGGCGGCATTGCTTCTGATGGTCAGCGTTTTGCCTGCCGGAATGAGCCGTTCCGCCTGGATGGGCGGCATCATCGCTTCCGCACTGGTCATCAACTGGCATAAAGGTTATCTGAAATGGAACCGCTTGAAAGGCAAAATGCTGACATTGATCCTGTTGCCTTCATTGGCCTTGCTTGTCATAGGAGGCTCTCTGCTGTTCAGGTTTAAGGAAGATTCCATCTACGGTCGTCTGTTTATTTGGGAAAACGTGTGCCAAGCCAGCCTGCGACAGCCGTTTGTGGGGCATGGAAGTTGCAGCTTTCCTGCTGTTTACGCTCAAGCCCAGGCAGATCGGTTTGCTCAAGGGGACTATACGGATAAGGAAGAGCATGTGGCTGGAAATCCAGAATATGCGTTTAATGAGTACCTGCAGATTTGGCTGGAGTATGGACTGGTCGGACTGTTGCTTTTCATGAGCCTGCTGGCAGGTTGCATGAAACGAGGTCTGTCGCAAAGGCGTTACGGCTTGTGTGGGGGGATGGCGGCATTCCTGCTTTTTGCTTTCACGTCCTATCCTTTTCAATATCCTTCTTTTTGGGTTGCGCTTTGCCTGCTGCTTGCGGGAACTGTTTCT
Organism: uncultured Bacteroides sp.; assembly: GCA_944322335.1. Classification (GTDB taxonomy): domain Bacteria; phylum Bacteroidota; class Bacteroidia; order Bacteroidales; family Bacteroidaceae; genus Bacteroides. The sequence goes on along the minus strand of CALUOU010000170.1, from coordinate 1,540 downwards.
AACTTGCCTGAATCCCGATGCCGTATGAGCAGGATAATTCCGCTTTTTCTTTTGGCAGTCTTGGGCGGACTGGTTATGATCCAAGATCAGCCTCGGCGCTTGATGGAGACTTGGGAAAAATGCCGGATGCTCCGCTTGACGGGCGGAAAAGAGGCGGCCTCAAAAGGATATGAGCGATTGTCTTCTGCTTTGTGCCACAATCCCCGTTTTGTCTTCGAGTATGCCCAGTGCCTTTCGGAAACCGGGAGACAGGAAGCGTCCAACCTACAGTATGAGAGATGCTTGAAGCTTCGATGCAATTCGCTGGTATATGTCTGGATGGGAGAGAATCTGCAGGCAATGAAGAAATATGAACAGGCAGAGGCTTTTTATCTGAAATCGGCCGTTTTCTTGCCGAACAGGATCTACCCTTACTATCGGCTTGCCAAACTGTATGCGGAACCGGATTTTTTGTATCCTTCTAAATTCAGAAGAATGGCTTATAAAGTGTTGCATAAAGAGCCTAAGGTTCATTCGATGGCTATAGACGAGATGAGAACTGAAATAAGGCAGATCGCTGAAAAGAGACAATGGAAACTGTGAGAAAAAAGATGAAGCATGCCATGCTGCTGACCGGCGAGACCATAGTCGGACTGGTCTTTTTGTTTGAGCTGTATGTGCTGGCTCGTATCTACCTGTTTGCCTCTTGTGTCATACCGACTCATTCCATGTCCCCCACGTTGATAGAGGGTGACTATATCATAGTCAGTCTGCGTATTCCGGGACGAAGGGTCTGGGAAGAAGATAAGAGCGGCAATCTTTCTGTGCGTCGGAAAGAGGGGAAACGTCAGGTGAAGGCCGGTGATGTCGTTGTGTTCAATTTTCCATATGTCAAAGACAAGGAACATATGGATTTGAATCATGAAGTGTTCTATTGCAAACGCTGTGTGGGTGTGCCAGGAGAGGAATATTGTGAAGAGTTGTGGAATGGAGAAAAACGTTATGTCTATTTACCGGCCAGTGGAGACAAGCTGGTTTTAGACAGAAATAACTTGAATGATTACCGCTCTTGTATAGAATACGAGACTAGGAAGGATATCGTCTTGAGAGAGGACACTATTCTGTTAGGCGATTCCATTATCCATGATTACAGATTCAGGCATGATTATTACTATATGTGCGGAGACAATGTTTCAGATTCTTACGATTCCCGCTTCTGGGGATTGTTGCCCGATGATTTTATTTTGGGTGTAGGCAAATTTATTTGGTTCTCAAAAGATCCTGAAAATGGGAAAATCAGATGGGAACGGATATTCACAGCTTTATAAACAATGAAAAAGACTGGCAGATATTATTTGAGTGATGGCTTAAGGATGGTAGCGTTTAGGAAACATACTGTCTCTCCTTCCCGTCTTCCCTTGTTTCTCTCCCTGGCGGTTACCCTTGCATTGGCCTGCCACGTGTTCGGCCGTTGCGGGCTGCGAACCGCTTTGGACGGGGCTGTGGCCTGCCTGGAGCTGGTGCTGGCGGGCGTGGGCTGTTTCCTGCTGTCGCGCCGCTG
>CALUOU010000169.1 GCA_944322335.1 uncultured Bacteroides sp. | reverse complement strand
GGTTAGGCGGTTGTTCCTGTCCACATCATGGTGACACCCCTCAAAATGCAGCGTGCCATCATCCGGACACGCCACCCGTATGCCCGCAGCGGTAAGCGGACTCATCCTTACCTTTAGTCTTCATTGGGCTTCATTCGTCAACTTGTCTCCTTCATTGGCCTGACCGCAGGCGGTCTCCGCTCCGAATCCCGCTTTCAGCACCACGCCCTGTTTTTTCTTGCCGTCCATCTTCACCACGAGCGGCTGCTCGAAACGCACATGGCGCAGGTATTGCGTCTCGTGGACGGCCGGCTGCGCGTTCAGGTAGTCCTGATCGTACACTCCGTCATTCATGAAGGCGTTGATGGTGAAATAGCCCACGCCGAAGGAGGTCAGGTTCTGGAAGAAGTGGGTGCCTTGGCTGGGGTCTACCCGGTAATTGGTCAGGCCGGCTTCAACGATGACCCGCGCGGCGCTGATGTGAGGCCACTTCACCGGAATCCCCAGCCACGTGTCGCTGCTGCCCCAGCGGCCGGGTCCCACGAGGATGTAGTTCTTCTGCCGGGTCAGGAACTCGCGGTTCAGCTTTTCGATTTCGTAGGCTATTTCCTGGTTGTGCGAGGCGCTGTAGTTGTCGGTCTTGACATAGACCACGTCGTAGAGGTCGTTCATGATGCCATGTCCCAGCGAATTGTTGGAGCGGAGCACTACTTCATTGTCGGGGATGTCGTTCAGGTCTTCGTCCAGCATTTCCTTGCTGTCCACGATGGGGCGTATCTGCAGCAGGTAGAAGGTGCCGGTCTTTTCCTTTTCCCGGCTCAGGGTAGCCGCGAACTCGATTTCCACGGGGCGGCGCATTTCCTCCTGCCCGTATTTCAGAGCCAGCTGGAGAATGCGCGGCAGGGGGAAAACATCGTGCTGCAGGATGTTGGCAAACGTGATGACCTTGCGTCCGCCGGGGTAAAGCCCGTCGCGTATGATTTGGTCGTAGGGGTCATAGGTGGAAGCGATGTAGTTCAGCGCGCCGTCTTTTTCAGCCTCCTTCACGTGCAGCTTCAGCAGGTTGAATCCGTCGTCGATGGAGAAACGGTGGCCTGCGTTGCTCAGGTCGAGGGCGTAGAAGCGGGTTTGCGTTTCGCGCAGGGCGATCTCCAGCTCGCTGGTCTGCAGCACTTTGTTGGGATGGTAGGGAGAGAAGCGGAGGGTCAGGCCGCCGTCTACGATGTACTTGCCCAGTCCCAAGGCCAGGTTGACAATGCCCTCTTCCGCCTGCTCCTCGCCAAGCGGATAGAAGTTGAGCGAGCGCGCCACGCCAGACATGCTGGGGTAGTAGCGGTCGCCGTATTGGGTGCCTACCACTTCCTGCAGGATCACGGCCATTTTCTCCTGGTCGATGACGTTGCTGGTGGCTTGCATGTAGGCTTTGGAGTCGCGGAAGAAGACGGAGGCATACACCCCTTTCACGGCGTCGCTCACCATGCGCAGCAGCTCGTACTTGTCGTCCAGGTAGGGCACCATGTAGGTGTTGTAAATGCCTGCGAAGGGCTGGTAGTGTGAGTCTTCGAGCAGCGAGGAGGAACGGATGGCGATGGGCGACTTCACCACATCGAAGAACGTGAAGAAGTCCTCCACCAGCCGGTCTGGCAGCTTGGCTTTCAGGAAATAGCGCAAGATGACGTCATCGGGAGCGTCGGACAGGGCCACCTGATAGAGATGGTTCGTGTCCATGAACTCGTCGAACACGTCTGTGCAGAGCACCACAGTCTTGGGGATGGCCACGCGGGCGTTTTCAAACTCTTCAAATTCGGGATGGCGTTTCACCAGGTTGTCGATGAAAGCCAGGCCGCGCCCCTTTCCTCCCAAGGAGCCGTCGCCGATGCGGGCAAAATTGGAGTATCGGTCAAACCGGTCACGCTTGAAGACGGCCACTACGCCTTGGTTCTTCATTTTCCGGTATTTGACGATGGCCTCGAAGATGAGGCGGCGGTGCGCGTCTACGTCTTGCAGGCTGTTCCACGTGATGGGGCGCAGAAATTCCGCAATGGGGAACATGGCGCGCGAGTAGAGCCAGCGGCTGATGTGGTTGTGGCTGATGTGGTAGAGGAAGGATTCGGCCGGTACGGCGAAGATGATGTTCTGCAGTTCTTTCAGGTTTTTGACACGGGCGATCTCCTCGTGTGTTTCCGGATTGCGGAAGATGAAATCGCCGAACCCGAAGTTTTCCGATACGATCCGGCGAAGGTCCACGTCCATCTTCTTGGAGTTCTTGTCGATGAAGGTCGCGCCGTACTTGGCGGCATAGGCGGCGTTTTCGGTTTCGCTGGACTGGATGATAAGGGGCACGAACGGATCTTCTTTCCGGATGGCGGCGCAGAGCTTGATGCCTGCCAGCCCGTCTTTGGCGCCTCTTTCCACCCGTGGAAAACGTACGTCGGTGATGACTCCCAAGATGTTGTTCTTATATTTTTCGTAGATGCCGGTGGCCTCCTCATACGTGCGTGCCAGCACGATTTTGGGCCGTCCGCGCATCCGGAGGGTGCGCTGGTGGGCGTTGAGGGCTTCGGTGGAGAACTCTTGGCTCTGTTTCAGCACGAACTTATAGAGATTGGGCAGGATGGAGGAATAGAAGCGGATGCCGTCTTCCACCAGCAGGATCACCTGCACACCCACCTGGTTGACATCGTGCTCCAGGTTCATCTTGTCCTCGATCAGCTTGATGATGGAAACCAGCAGGTCTGTGTTCCCCAGCCAGCAGAATACGTATTCAAAGGGGCTGAGGTCTTCGTTGGCGATGCGTTGGGTGATGCCGTGGCTAAAGGGGGTCAGGATCACGATGGGGAGGCGTTCATACTGCTCTTTGATGCGCCGGGCCACCTCGAAGCCTTCGTTGTCTCCTGTGCCCGGCATGCAGATGACCAGGTCAAACGTCATGGACGAAAGCTGGGCGAAAGCTTCCTCGCTGGTTGAGACTTGGGTGAAGCGGGGCGGATAGCGCAGGGAAAGGGAAGTGTATTCATTGAAGATTTTCTCTTCGATCCGCCCGTCATCCTCCAGCATGAAGGCGTCGTAGGGATTGGCTATGAGCAGGACGTTGAAGATGCGCCGTTTCATCAGGTCGGCAAACTGGGTGTCTTTGAAGTAAAGCTGGTTTAATTTGAATTTGCTGAGCATGGAGTTCTCTCGTTTAATTTGTTCGGTCGGCAAAATTCGCGTTTTTTATTGGGAAAAGCAAGCCGAAAGGCATTTTTATCGCCGGATGCCGTTGCCCTATGGCAACATGCCGCGCCGATGCAATCCTGCCTGCCACTCGCTTTCCGTCTGAAGGAAAGGATGTGTGCTGGCGCAGGAACGCGTATTCTGAACAGGCTTGTTTTAAATGAAAATCGGATGAATGATATATGTAAGCCATTTGTTTTTTAATAAAGAACAAATGTATGCATATGTTTCCCAATCTTCTTAAATTATTTAAAAATAATTCGTTTCTATTGTTTTTATAAAACAAACTTTGTTTCTTTGTATCGCTCCAATCGAACAAAATTTATTTATTTCTATAAAACTAAAA
>CALUOU010000168.1 GCA_944322335.1 uncultured Bacteroides sp. | reverse complement strand
GTGCCCATGGCCTCGCGGCTCGTCTGCGTAAACGCCCAGATGAGGCCGGCAAACAGCAGGGCGATGCAGCCCGCCAGCAGCAGGATGGGGCGGCAGAAGAGGTTGATGCGCTGGGAGATGCTGACCACCGTGATGCCCACCAATGTGGAAATGGTGGTGGCCAGCAGGGTGGGCAGGAAGATGTCGGTGGGCTGTGCCGCCCCCATCTGCGCCCGATACATCATGATGCTCACGGGGATGATGATCAGGCCGGAGGTGTTGATCACGAGGAACATGATCATGGGGTTGGTGGCCGTGTCCTTGCGGGGGTTCAGCTCTTGCAGTTCCTTCATGGCTTTCAGGCCCAGCGGCGTGGCGGCATTGTCCAGCCCCAGCATGTTGGCCGAGAGGTTCATGAAGATAGAGCCGAGGGCGGGATGCCCCTTGGGGATGTCGGGAAACAGGCGGCAGAGCACGGGGCTGAGCCAGCGGCTGAGCGCCTGGATCATGCCGCTGGTCTCGCCTATCTTCATCAGCCCCATCCAGAAGGCCAGCACGCCGGTCAGTCCCAGCGAGATCTCGAAGGCGTTTTTTGACGAGTCGAAGGTCGCGTTGACGAGCGATGTGAAGATGTCCGTCTCGCCGCCGAACACTAGGCGTGCGGCAGCCACCACGAAGGCGATGACGAAGAAGGCGACCCAAATGTAGTTCAGTACCATTTCCTTTTTTTAGTGGTTAGCGGGTTAGCGGACTGTGTTTCGTGTCTTTTTTGCACGCCTGTCTGCCCGCATATGTTTTTTTGACGTTTATCGTCTGCAAAAGTAGGAATAATAATCAAGAAAAGGGTTGCTTTGTGCCGCAAATAAAAGGCGAGGCTGCCTGCAATCCCTTGCCGACAGCCTCTTAGTGCTTTGAAATTATGTTATTTAAATATGAAAAATTACTTCATGATGCCTTTTGAGCCTCGTATGAAATTGATGATGTTGTGTATCTCATCGCTCATCGGTATCTGGTCTTCAATCTTCAGCAAGGCATCTTGCAGGCTGAAGTTGCCCTGATAGATCAGGCGGTAAGTGTTCATGATGTGGCGCAACACCCGGTCTGTCACCTCTTTTTGGTGTTGCAACACGGCTGCATTGATGCCGTGATAGCTGGCCGGGTTCCCTTCCATGATGATGTAGGGCGGCACGTCTTTCGAGATGCGGCATCCTGCCATGATGAGCACCCAGTTGCCGATGTGGCAATATTGCTGGATGATGACTCCGCTGCTGAGGATGGTGCAGTCTCCGATCACGCTTTCGCCGGCCACCATGCTTCGGATGCCCAGCACGCTTCGGTTTCCTATCTGCACGTCATGGCAGAGGTGTACGCCATCCATGAGGTAGTTGCCGTTGCCGATGCGTGTGCCGCCGTCGGCGTGGGTGGCGCGTGCGATGACCACGTTCTCGCGGATGTCGTTGTTGTCGCCGATGATGAGCTCGCTGTCCTCTCCCTCATAGTGGAAGTCCTGCGGGACGCTGCCCAGGACGGCTCCGTGGTGGATCTTGTTTCCTTTTCCCATGCGTGTGCCGCTCAGGATGCGCGCTCCGGACATGATGACACACTCGTCGCCGATTTCTACATTGCCTTCAACGTATGCGAAAGGCTGGATTGTTACGTTCTTGCCGATCTTTGCGGCAGGGTCTACGTATGCTAATGGACTGATCATGATATGATAGATTTAAAAGTTATTCTCTTCCTCCTCCCAATGCCTGGTACAGGTTGATGACTGCCTGCATCTGGTCGAACGTGTCACTCACCTGTGAGAGCTGTGCGCTGAGGTAGGATTGTTGGGCGGTCAGCACTTCCAGGTAGGTTGACGTGCCCAAGTTAAACAATTCTTTTGTATCTTCAGCTGCTTTTTGGGCGGAATTTACTTGCATGGTGCGTGTATTAACTTTCTCTAACGTATTTTGGTAGAGAGAGAGGGCGTTGCTCACCTCGTTTCCGGCATTGAGCAGGGAAGTCTGGAAGGCGATCTTTGCCTGTTCTTCCTGGGCTTTGGCCTGGCGCAGGCGGGCGATGTTCGCGCCCCGGTAGAACAGGGGCTGTGTCAGGGAGCCGATGAGGCTGGCCAGCAGCTTGCCGGGATTGACGATGCCTGCTCCGCTGCTGTTGGTCCATCCGGCTTGTCCCGTCAGGGTGATCTGCGGATAGAAGGCTGCGCGGGCACTGTTGGTGTTATAGTAGCAGGCGGCCAGGCTCATTTCGGCGGCTTTCACGTCCGGACGGTTGGAGAGCAGCTGCAGGGGCACGCCTACGGAGAACTCCTGAGGCAGGGCTTGGTCTTCCAGCACGCCGCGTTCGATGGCGTGTGCCGGCTCGTTCAGCATCAGGCAGAAAGCGTTTTCCGTTTCCGAGATGCTTTGGCGAAGGTCGGAGAGCGAGGCCACCACTTGCGCGTAGGAGGTGCGGCTTTGCTCGATGGCCGCGCTGTTGACGTTGCCATACTGGTACATGGCCTCCATGGTCTCTACGTATTTCTTCAGCACTTCGGCCGTGCCTTCGGTAATCTCCAGCTGGCGGTCGAGCATCAGGAGGGTGTAATAGATGTTGGCGGTGCTGGCGATGAGCTGTGTCTGCACGGCCTGCTGGTTGAACTGTGCCTGCTTGAGCGAGACTTGGGCGGCACGTTTGGGGTTCAGGATCTGTCCGAAGAGGTCAATCTGCCAGTTGGCGCTGACGGGGATGTTGTAGGTCTTCGAGGTGCTCGTCCCCTTGTCCCAGTTGGTCAGTGTCCCTTGCGGGGAGAGAGCCAGTTGGGGCAGGTATGCCAGCCGTGCGCTGAGCAGGGCGGCTTTGGCAGACTCCACGTTCAGCAGGGCGGAGCGCAGGTCGGCGTTGTTGGCCAGAGCCTGTTCGATGTAGGCCTGCAGCTGGGGGTCGGTGAACACTTCCCTCCAGGGCACGTTGCCAAAGCTGGCCGTGTCTGTCTCCACAGCCGTGTTCGTCAGGGCCGTGTCGCGGTACAGCCCCTCGGCAGAGATGTCTTCGGGCCTGTCGTATGCTTTATAGATGTGGCAGCTGCTCATCAGGGCGGCGGCACACATCAGGGTGATTATCTTTGTTCCTTTCATACGTTTCTTTTAATGAATAATTTGTGAATGAAGAATGAAGAGGCTCGCTCCTCATCCTTCATTCTGAGTATTATTATTTACTGTATTGCTCGATTTCAGGAGCGGCGTCGGAGTTGTCCACATCGTCCCATTCCATCGGCTTGAACTTCTCTTGCAGGTACTGGAAGGCTACGAACAGAGCCGGCACGATGAAGATCTGCAGGATCATGCCGATCAGCATGCCGCCGATGGCCGAGGTGCCTAATGTGCGATAGCCGTTGGCGCCCGCTCCGCTGGCGAACATCAGAGGCAACAGACCGATGACCATGGCCAGAGATGTCATCAAGATAGGACGCAGACGGGCGCCGGCGCCGAGCACGGCTGCCCACGTGATGCTCATGCCCATCTTGCGGCGGTCGAGGGCGAACTCTACGATCAGGATGGCGTTCTTGGCCAACAGACCCATCAGCATGATCA
>CALUOU010000167.1 GCA_944322335.1 uncultured Bacteroides sp. | reverse complement strand
ACGTCCAGCTTCATATTGCCGATACCCAGCAACGCCTTCACCTTACCGCCGATGGTCAGACGGCTGTTGATGTCGCGCGCGAAGCCCAAGCCCACTTCGGCGAAGGAGTTGATTTCAAGGCGTTGTCCGCCAAACTGCTCGCGCATGTTCAGCAGATCAGAAGCTTGCAGGGTGTTCATACGGTTCATGAACTCAAACACAGTCTTGGGGATGTTGGCGCCGATGTCGTTACGCAGCCCGATGTTGAACGACCAGAAGTTCCTGCCCTTATACCAGCCGGCCGAAAGGATGTCGGTGCTGAGGTTGACGTTGAGGTTGTTGGTGGCATCCAGACGGTTCAGGAAGTCCTGGCTCATGAAGTAATCGCTGTCATCGCTGTTTTCGATAATGTCCATGATGTCCTGATAGCCCAAGGAGGAAGAGTTGACCGTGGCGTTCAGCGATCCGATGGCAGGGAGGTTGATATATCCCCGTCCGGGAGTGAGCGCCGGGTTGAGTTGCATCCGGTAGTGACTGCCTTCCATAAAGTAGGAAGTGCGTAAGAATTGCGCTTGTGCCGTGACGGCAACTGCTAAAAACAAAGTCGCGCAAAAGACTCCTTTCAGAAAGCTCAATCTTTTCATAATCTTGTCCGTTTTACTGCCTATGGTTTCCGCTTTCGACAATGAATGATGGGGAGGCGTGGAAACCTAAAGGAAAGCCAAGTTCCTTTAACGCCTGTTCATTCTTTTTTTGCAAAAATAGGGAACATAGTTTAAACGGCCAATAGTTTTATCCTTTTTTTTAAATTAAAAAGCCCGAACAGCAAACTATTCGGGCTAAAATCGGGATTAAACGAGATTTATTTTTTGTTTCCTTCTTTCGCGGTTCCGTCAGAAGCCGCGTCCTGAGGTTGCGGCGCGCTGAGGATGCGCCGGTATTCGGCCGGTGAGTTCAAGACTTTGATGGCGGCTTCCAGATCGTCATCATCCTTCAGCTGCTCGATGATGGCTCCCCGCTGGTAGTAGTATCGTTTAATGATTTCAATGGCAATCATCATTTTGATATCTTTGGCGAAATAATCTAAGTCGTGATCCAGGTTGTGGGTCAGTTTTTTCTCTAACGCGTCAAACTCAGCGGAAGCGCCTGCCAGGTATCCTTCAAACTCAGCCATCTCTTTCAGGCTCTTCAGCAGTTTCTCGGATTGCTGGTCATATTTGAAGTCGGTCTTCATCACCATTTCCTTAAAGTCGGCATAGTCCTTGTCGGTCACCACAAAGTCTTCCGGCGCTGCGATCCTGTCGTGCTTCAGGCAGTACTGTGTGGCATAGTCGAAGATCTGGTTATCATTCACCAGGTAAAACAGGATGTTGGGCAGCTTCTCCTGCTCCACCTGAATGTCGGGGGTCACCCCGCCCCCATCGCGCACCTCACGTCCGGCTGCGGTGTGGAACACGGTAGTCAGGCTGTCCGGGATGCGTCCCACACTGCCGTCCTCGTTGCGGTGCGCATAGTCAATGGCCTGCACACACCGTCCGCTGGGGATGTAATATTTAGAAGTCGTCACCTTCATGGTTCCGCCGTATGGCAGGGCACGGGTGGTCTGCACCAGTCCTTTCCCATAAGTGCGGTTGCCGACAATAACCGCACGGTCTAAGTCTTGCAACGAGCCGGCCAGGATCTCCGATGAAGAGGCCGTTCCGCTGTTTACCAACACAGCCAAGGGAATATCCAGATCAAGTGGTTGGCGCAGAGTCTTGTAGACGTTGCTGGACTGCTTGATTTTGCCTTTGGTCGTGACCAGTGTCTTGCCTCGCGGCACAAAGAAATTGGCGATCTCAATAGCCTCATCCAACAGTCCGCCTCCATTGTTGCGCAAGTCGATGACAAGCGAACGGATGCCTTGTCTCTTCAGATCCAGGAAAGCCTCTTTGAACTCTTTCGAGGGATTGCCAGAAAAGGAGCTGAGGTTGATATAGCCCACGGCACTGTCCAGCTTGGCATAATAAGGGATCAACGGCAGCTGGATGGAGCGTCTCACAATGTTGAATTCCAGCGGTTTCTTTTTGCCGGGACGCTGCACTTTCAGGCGGAAGCTGGTGCCCACCTGTCCGCGCAGCATTTCGCTCACTTCGGCATTGTTCTTTCCGGCCAGATCCTCGCCGTCGATCTCCATCAGGATGTCTCCTGCTTTCAGTCCGAAAACGGCAGCCGGCATGCCTTCATAAGGTTCGGCGATCATGGAGCGTTTCAGTTTGTCATTCCAAGTAATGACAGAGCCTATTCCTCCGTAGGTGCCTTTCACCATCTGTTCCAGTTCGCTCTGGTCGTCTTCGGGATAGTACGCCGTATAAGGGTCGAGCGAATAAAGCATGGCATCGATGCCCTCACGGATGGTCTTTTCCGGCTGGATGGTATCCACATAAAACAAATCCAGCTCTTTCACGATGGAGTTGAATATATCCAAATTCTTAGCTATCTGGAAATTGCGGTCATCGCTGCTTTCAAATCCCCAAAATAGGCCGACACCTGCCGCTACAATCAGGACGGCCAGCCAGCGCAGTCTTACGAATCGTTTCATCGGTTTATTGTTATATATATAATAATGTGTTAAGAATTCATCTTTCTTCGTTCGGGTGTCATTCCATGCAGACGGCTCGGATGTGCCTCCACCGCTCTGCCGGCAACTCCGTGCCGATGACCTGTATCACTTCTCCTGCCAGCAGAGACCCTATCTTTCCGCTCTGCTCCAACGTATAGCCGTTGGTCAGGCCGTAGAGAAATCCTGCAGCAAAGTAGTCGCCGGCGCCCGTCGTATCCACCACTTTCTCCACAGGAGTGGCCGGCACTTGCACAGTTTCGCTTCCCCGACGGATGATGGAGCCCTGTTTGCCCACCTTCACCACGGCTGTATGGCAGATGCTGCCCAAGGCTTGCACAGCCGCTTCAGCCTCCTCTCCGGTATAGGCTTTGGCTTCCTCTTCGTTGGCAAATACGATGTCGGTATGCTGTTCCAAGAGCTGACGGAAGAAATCGCGGTCTTCCAGGACAATGTTGTAGCTGGCCAAGTCCAGACAGATCTTCAGGCCAGCCTCCTTGGCCAGTTGAATGGCACGGAGAATCATGGCATGATCCTGGATGAGATAGCCTTCTACCAGCAAATAAGCGTATCCTTTAAACATGTCGGCAGACAAGTCTTCGGCACAGAGCGAGGCTGCCGCTCCGAGATAATCGCCGAAAGTGCGCTCACCGTCGGGTGAAATAAAAGTATTAGCGACTCCGGACGGCAAGTCGGGCGAAACGATCAGATGAACATCAACTCCCCGATCCGACAAGCTTTGACGATAGAAATCGCCATATTTGTCTTTTCCCACCTTTCCAATAAACCCGGCGTCCGCTCCCAAGCAGGCCAAAGCCCGAATTGTGTTCCCGGCAGAGCCTCCCGTGACAAGGCTGGTGGGAATACGCTTAAATAATTCTCTGATTCTCAACAATTTATCTTCACTCACCCAAGTCATACTGCCTTTGGGGAGTTCCAGTTCTTTCAGGATTTCGTCGTTCTTCAAGGGTGCCAGCACATCGACTAAAGCATTCCCTAAACCAATAATTTTATTCATTTCGATGATTTTTTTTGCAAAGATATTGCATATTTCAAAATATCCTATTACTTTTGCACCGCAATTAAGAAAAAAACACTCTTCGTTAGCTCAGTCGGTTAGAGCATCTGACTGTTAATCAGAGGGTCCTTGGTTCAAGTCCAAGACGAA
>CALUOU010000166.1 GCA_944322335.1 uncultured Bacteroides sp. | reverse complement strand
AGGGCATTGGCGGCTGTCGGGGATACCTTGGGAATTAAACTTAGACATAATGCTGCTTAATTTTGATTAGTTACTTATTATATTCAGCTAAATGTATATATTTGCATATCCAAATAAACATGATATGCAAAAGTTTCTCTTTTTCATCAGACTGATATGCGCTTATCTGATTGCGATGGTTTTAACACCCATAGCCTTCATATGCAAGATGTTTCGCAAATAACATCATTCGGCGAACGGATTTTTGTATTTGCCCAGCAGCTGCTTTGCGAAGTAGCAGAAAAATAACATATCATCGATGAAATAGCGTTTGAACATCCTTTTGGGTTCCATCAAAAAACGGTAAAACCATTCCAGGTATAGTTTCTGAAAGAGCTGGGGCGCACGTTTCACGTTTCCCGCCTCAAAGTCTATCGTAGCCCCTAACGCCATCCAGATACGAACATCAGGCATGTTGTCCTTGTGATTGAATATCCACTTTTCTTGCTTGGGACACCCGACTCCGACCAGAACCACATTCGCCCCGCTCCTGTTAATCATTTCATAAATGGCTCTGTTCTCTTCCTCCTTTTTCTCAAAGCCGTATGAGGGAGAATAGGCTCCGACAACTATCTGCCTGCCTGTTTTTTCATTAATCCGTCTCTGTGCTTCCAATGCAACCCCATCCATAGCACCGAGAATAAATATCTTGCAATTTACGTTATGCTTTTGATGCTCATAAAAATGGGAAAAGAACGAGCTGCCCGGTATGGCTTCCGGAAACGGGCGTTTCAACAACTTGGAGAACAATTGCAGGATCCTTGAGTCACAAGTCACCCATTGCGCTTTCTTATAGCAGTCATAAAATGTCTTGTCACGCTGCAATTTCACAAGATGATCCAAATTTGGGGTGACCAATACGCCATTTCCAGATTTGCTCTCCAGTTGTGAATCCATCATTTCCAATAGTTGCTTTTCAGTAATGCACAAAGCATCTACGTTCAATATTCTTGTGTAACTGATAATGTCGTTCATTTGTATAATTTTATTATATCATTTTTTATTCATAAAAGAGACAGAAACAAATGATCCATAGGAATATCACCCTTCAGACGCGAACGATGCGAATTTATAGTCAAGTGTCATGTGATTAGCATTTCCTAACGGACAACTGCTTGCAGTCGAACACCAGATTAGCCGTGGACGCTTGCATTTACGGGAGTAATAAATCTGCATTATCCGCGCCTAAAGAATGATACGTATCTTATAAAAGGAACAGGCGGTTATTTATTTGAGTGAGAATACTTTTCTCCATTCATAATCTTCCGTTCGGAAGGTCTGGCTAAACAGACGCGCCAAGCATCTGGTCAAGTACGACAGTACTAAGATGCTCAAAACAAGGAGGGGAAGATTGAAGGGGAACAGTCCATTGAGCTTATCTGTCAACACACACCATTGTATGAGATAAGACTCCAAACACAGTCCCCCCACCACAAGAATCACCCAATTGCCATAACGGTTCATATAGATTGCATGCAATCCTTCCGCATTGCAGCATTTGTAAGCATAGTAGATAGTTCCCAACAAGAATGGCACTGTGACAATCTGATAAGGAGCCACTTCTCGGATTTCCTTCGCCGCAAACTGAACAACATAAAACATGACGAAGCATCCCGTCAGTTTCAACAGATCCGCACGGAAGTTGAACTTCAAGCGTTCACGGATAACACCCACGTAGGCACCAAGCAACATAGCACCGAAGTAAGGGATCCAACGGAAAAGTGTGGATACTCCATAAATCCCCTTAGAGCTTGTCTCATACTTATAGGGAAAATACCAATAGACCGCCAATGTCAAGGCCATGACGGCTACAAGCAACAGCGGAATCCTGCTCCTCGCATATTTCTGAATCAGCCACAAGAGGACGTAATAGGCCATAATAGCAAGGATGAACTCCCCTCCAAGGGCATCTGTCAGGGTCAAGCTTTCAACCGAATAATGTCCCAACACCAGCATAACCACCACGCTGGCAAAAACGGATGGATAGATCCTATTAATTCTCCTCTTATAATATGAGTCAAATCTTTTCACCCCACCCAACAACAGTGTGAAGCCTGAGCAGAACAGAAACAGGCAATCGCCAATTGCTCCGCCCGTTGCAAGCATGGAGTATTTCGGATAGGCCATATCGGCGTGTGAGTTGATAATCAGAAGGATTGCAATAAACTTCAGAACATCAACCCGATAATCTCTTTGTTTTGCATTCATAATTCCATTTGTTTAATTTTGAGTCTATCGTTTACAAGTCATGATATTTGTTGTCTTTGTATTGCTCCATCATCTTCAGGTAAGAGTCCACCGGATCGTAAGGTGCCAGCCCCAAGTCACGCGCCGTGCTGGCACACCAGTCGTCGTGTTTCTTCTTCAGTTTGGCGGCCTTGTCCGGGTCATGCGCCTCCGCCTCCCTGATCTCCTTGTGGAAGGCCTGTCTGATGATGCCGATCATGCCGACCAAATGCCGGGCAGAGGGGTTCTCGTCCTCTCTCAAAGCTGTTTTTTCATACGCCCCAACATGCCGTTACGCATGTGAAGAGCCGTTTCCACACTACGCAGACCCATGTGCAGGTCAGAAACCAGATGGGCCAGTCTGCCCATGACCTTTTCAGTAAGGGCAAAATAATTCTCCGTCTTTTCTATTTTCTTCATTTTTGTTTATTGTTTTTTTGTCCCGAACGGGGACAGGGTTATAAATCGTCTAAATTGTTTTTCCTAAATTCGCAGCGTATCTGATGACAATTAATTTTTTATACATTTATGATCGCAACAGATTATCTTTTTTCGTATTTTCAGCCGCCCATCGCTCCCGTCAAAGACGGTCAGGGGCGCACGCTCACTCCGGCCAACCTGAAGCCCCAGGCTTCGGTCTCCCTGGCGCAAGTCTGCCAGCTCATCACCCGTAACGAACAGCTTCGTCGGCTCACCCTCCAAGTGCGCCAGTCGTCCGACCTCAGTCTGGCCAAGCGCACCCTCCTGCCGTTCATCACTCCCTTCGGCACCTTCTCCCACCGCCGTTGTGACACCCTCCTGGCCTTCTCCGGCCTGCTGCCCATCGACGTGGACAAACTGGAGAGCGAGGACGAGGCGGAACATGTCAAACAGGCCCTCTTCGGCGACCCTTACCTCGACGCGCGTCTGGTGTTCACCAGTCCCAGCGGAAAGGGCGTGAAAGCCTTCATTCCCTGGCCTTCCGCCAGCCTGACGGAAAAAGACAACCCCGCCAACGCCGCCTCCCTCTTCGCCGCGCAAGCCATGGAGTACGTCCGCCGCATGTATGACACGCATCCCGACGAACGCCTGCGGGGCGTGGACGTGAGCGGAAAGGATGTGGTGCGGGCCTGCTTCCTGTGCCATGACCCTGAAGCGTTGTCAGGTATTAGGTATTAGTGATGAGTGATCAGGCATTCGCAGAAAAATATTGAATCAAGGTCTGAAAAGCCAATCCAAAATCTGTAAAATACTCAAAAAGACTATGGACAATCTACAATCCTTACAGCGGCTGCTGGAAGCCGTCAGAAAACAGGGGGCGGACATCGCGCCCACCTACAGTGAATATCTTCAGCTGGCCTTTGCCATCGCCACCGACTGCGGCGAGGCGGGGCGCGGCATGTTTCACGAGCTTTGCGCGTTCTCGCCCAAATACCGGCAGCGGGACGCCGACCGCCTCTTCGACTCCGCCTTGCGCGACGGACGCGGGGAAGTGCATTTGGGCACCG
>CALUOU010000165.1 GCA_944322335.1 uncultured Bacteroides sp. | reverse complement strand
TTTTTGTCCTTCTCTTCCAGCTTTTTGTTTTGCAGCATGATGGTAGTGTCCAGTTTCTCTACTTCGGACAGGATTTCATCCTCCACTTGCATGTTCCGTCTCACTTCTGGCGAAAGGGCCGCTTTCATGAGGCGGTTGACAAGCAGGAAGCCATCGGCATCCATTCCTTCATCGTCTATTTCGAGCAGATGCACATTGCCCGGGACGATAAACTCTTGGTCGAATACGCGCAACAGTTGCTCCAAGTGGTTGCGGGCACGTCCTTTCAGGTAGGGCAGCTGTACGATAATGGTATCATGAGTCAGGCTTTCGATGAAAGGATCGGGTGTCCCGTTGGTGATCTCGTTGTTGTCATAGTCTAAATAGCGCCTTCGCACATAGACCACCGGCTCCTGCAGGTCTCCCAGCTTGTGTCCTAAGATGTAGATGGTGATGATGGGCAGGCCATATCCTTGCGGGTTGTCCGTTTCAGGCACGTTCTCTTCGTTGAGGTATTGTGTGCCTAAGTATTGCCGGAAACGAAGGGTCTCCGTTTCCCGCCAAGTCTTTTGAAGCTCGATCAACACCAGATGCTCCTGTCCCTTCCTGTCCCGTATTTTGGCGGAAAAGTCGATGCGGAACAGGGAGATGCGTGTTTGCTGCAAGTTGGTGTATTCATGCCGGCGCATCTGCAGCTCGCACACTTCCTGTTTCAGCAGGGCTGACAGCAGGATCTTGGCCGCACGGTTGTCTTCCAGCAGGAACTTGAACACAGAGTCATAAATAGGGTTGGCGATGTAGGTCATAAGAGTCAATGCTTTTAAGGTGGAGATATACGGATTCACATCTAATACTTGAAGCTGCTTCCGCCTACAAACTCGCGCAGCAAAGAAGTGGGCGGAATGTCTTTGTCCGGCACGGGCGTGAAATATTGGATGAATTTCAGCAGCCGATAGGCTTCCGCGTATTCAGGGCAGTTGCGCGGCACACAGTTCAG
This sequence comes from uncultured Bacteroides sp., assembly GCA_944322335.1. GTDB lineage: Bacteria > Bacteroidota > Bacteroidia > Bacteroidales > Bacteroidaceae > Bacteroides. The sequence goes on along the minus strand of CALUOU010000165.1, from coordinate 2,864 downwards.
AAGGGGCTCGGCATGGTAGCGCAGCACAGCCAGCTCGAAAAGCAGGGCGGAATTGAACATCACATCGGCGTTTTCCTGATAAGGGAAAATCCACTTGTCCTCACCGGCCCTGACGCTGCCCCAGCGCGAGATGGTCTCTTGGGCGGAATAGCCCCGGTAGTTATAGTCGCGGATGATGCGGCGCAGCAGGCGGTTGTCTGTGGTGGGAATCCAGTTGTGGTCGTCCAGCGAGATGGTGGTCAGGGCAGAGACGTAAATCTTATACTTATGTTCGGCGGGGATTTGAGGGGTCAGTTCGGGATTGAGGGCGTGGATGCCTTCGAGGATCAGGATGGTGTGGTCATTGATGCGCAGCTTGTCTCCTCGGAATTCCCGTTGGCCGGTGGTGAAGTTGAAGCGTGGCAGTTCCACCTCTTCTCCGTCCAGGAGCGCCTGCAGCTGCCGGTTGAAGAACTCCAGGTCGAGAGCGTAAAGCGATTCATAGTCATAGTTGCCTTGCGCGTCGCGCGGAGTCTGCTCGCGGTTGACGAAATAGTCGTCCAGCGAGATGGGGCAAGGGCGCAACCCGTTGGTCATCAGCTGTACGGACAGCCGTTTGCTGAAGGTCGTTTTTCCCGAAGAAGAAGGGCCTGAGATGAGCACGAGCAGCCCTCTTTTGTTTTGCTGCGACTTCTGGAAGATCTCATCGGCTATCTGGGCGATCTTTTTCTCCTGCAAGGCTTCGCCCACCTGGATCAGCTCGGTGGCGTGCCCGGCTTTGCATGCCAGGTTGAAGTCGCCCACGTTGCTAAGCCCCATGATGTAGTTCCACCGCAGGTGCTCTTTAAAGATGTCGAGCATCTTCTCTTGTTTCACGATGTCTTCCAGCATGTCGGGATTGTCTTTGCTGGGAATGCGGAGCAAGAGGCCGTCATAGTATTTGGCCAAGTCGAACAGCTTGACGAATCCCGTGCTCGGCAGCAGGTTCCCGTAATAATAGTCCACGGTGTCGCCCAGTGTATAATAAAAAGTGTAGAGCGATCCGGAAGTCTGTAGCAGTTTCACCTTGTCCTTCATGCCCCGCTCGGAGAAGACACGGATCGCCTCGTCGGTGTGGCACTCGATGCGGTGGAAGGGAATGTCTGCCGCGATGATTTCCTGCATCCGTTTCTTGATGGCCGTGACATCTTCCAGCTCGATGGGGCGCCCGATGCGCAGGTTGCAGAAGTAGCCTTTGGAGACGGGATGCTCCACGTAAAGTTTTCCGGAGGGGAAAAGCTCGCTGATGGCCTTGTAGAGGATGAAGCAGAGCGAGCGCACATAGGTGCGCATGCCCGACGGGTTCCGTACATCGAGAAATTCCACGTCTTTGTTGTTATAGACACGGAAATTGAGTCCTTCGGAGCGGTTATTGACCCTTGCGCTGACCACCGGATAGGGAAAATCGAGATTAAATCCATAATAAATATCCAAAAGAGTGCTTCCAACAGGGAAATCTTTATAAATATTATTATTTTTGCAACATATTTGTAACATGTGTTTCATAAGTGCCATTTGTTTGATGGTTTGTCCGCTAAATATAGGCATAAAATGAATGGTACGGCGAAACCTTTTAATTAATTAAAGATGGAGTATTCATTTTACGATTTTTTAAAGCTGATTGGCTCTTTGGCATTGTTCCTCTATGGAATGAAGATTATGAGTGAAGGACTTCAGAAATTTGCGGGCGACCGCTTGCGCAAGATTCTGACCGCTATGACCACCAACCGGGTGACCGGTGTGCTGACCGGTGTGCTGATTACTGCCTTGGTGCAGTCCTCTTCCGCCACTACGGTAATGGTGGTGAGTTTCGTCAATGCCGGACTGCTGACCTTGTCCCAGTCCATAGGTGTCATCATGGGAGCCAACATCGGTACGACGGTGACGGCTTGGATCATTTCAGCTTTAGGATTTCAGGTGGATATTTCAGCTTTTGCCCTTCCCTTGCTGGCCATCGGCATACCGCTCATCTTCTCCCAGCGCAGCCAGCGCAAGTCGGCGGGTGAGTTCATCTTCGGATTCTCGTTCCTGTTCATGGGGCTTTCTTTGCTTCAGGCCAATGCGCCCGATCTGGAGAAGAATCCCGAAATGCTGGCTTTCGTGCAGGACTATACCCGGATGGGGTTCGGCTCGGTGCTGCTGTTTGTGGTGATCGGCACGGTGCTGACCATGATCGTTCAGGCCTCTTCGGCCACCATGGCCATCACCCTCATCATGTGTGCCAACGGCTGGATCAGTTTTGAGCTGGGTGCCGCGCTGGTGCTGGGCGAGAATATCGGCACGGCCATTACGGCCAATCTGGCGGCGCTCACCGGCAACACACAGGCACGGCGGGCGGCATTGGCCCATTTGGTGTTCAACGTGTTTGGCGTGATCTGGGTGCTCTGTCTGTTCAAGCCCTTCACCGGTGCGGTGTCGTGGTTTGTGGAGAACGGCATGGGAGTGACGGAGATGTCCGTGGCCGTGCCTTTCAAGCTGTCGGCTTTCCACACGGCCTTTAACGTGTGCAACGTATTGGTGCTGATCTGGTTTGTGAAATTCATCGAGCGCACCGTCTGCTGGATCATCCCGCAGAAGGAGCAGGAAGAGGAGTTCCGCCTGCGCTACATCAGCGGCGGCATGCTGTCTACGGCCGAATTGTCCATCCTTCAGGCGCGGAAAGAGATCTGCCTGTTTGCCGAACGCACTCACCGCATGTTCGGCATGGTGAGGGACTTGCTCCACACCGAGAAAGACGATGACTTCGCCAAGCTGTTCAGCAGGATCGAGAAATATGAGAACATCAGCGACAACATGGAACTGGAAATAGCCAACTATTTGAATAAGGTGTCCGACGGAAGGCTCAG
>CALUOU010000164.1 GCA_944322335.1 uncultured Bacteroides sp. | reverse complement strand
AGTGGAGGCAGTTACCGCTATCCGGAAAAATCGGGTGATGCAGAATTCTGCAAATTGTATGTTTACAAAAAAGGAGGTATCGAGTTTTCGAGAGGAACAGAAGAAAACAAAGACCTTGAAGCCAGTATAGAATATACCAAGGAGATAAGAGAAGGGCTTAAAGACAGATGTCCTATAGAAAATGGAAGCGGATGTAATCCTTATTCTTGTCAAGAAGTGCCCTATTAATAAAACGTATCTTTAGCTGATAATTTTGAGGATCAAAGATGTCACAAGACTACAAGTCTCTATGAAGAGTAGGACCACCATGATGATAAACAAAGAAATGGCTTCCCAATTTTATGGCACTTGTAGTCTTGTTTACTTTTTTATAATTGATTCAATTTAGATAAGCCACCATGAAAATAGTATATTACGCCCTGCTGTCTTTATTGGTACTCTCTTGTACCTCCCAACCCCAAGAGACAGCGGAAATGAAGATTGAGATCGATCCCACCGATGTTGGACCTACATTGGATTGTAAGGAATTGCTGGACACAGCCGGATGCGCATTGATTCCTTTGGGCGATACGCGGAAGCCGATTGTCCACGTGAGCAAGCTCCAGGTGGTGGACGGAAAGATATACGTGATGGACGAAAGTACCCATTGCTTGCATGTGTTCGCATCCAATGGCAAAGCCCTCTTTTCCATCGACCGGCAAGGAAGGGCCGGCAACGAATACTTGGCACTGACTGACTTTCATGCCACCAGGCAGGAAATCTTCTTGCTGGATCAGGATTCTGAGAAAATTCTGGTCTGTGACTCGCTCGGAAAGTTCGTTCGGAAAATAGACATTGAGGAATACTGGGGAAATGGGATGTTCGGCATAGGCAATGATGTCTATATAATCAATAAACAAAGTGAGCCGCAGGCCGGGCACTATCATCTGTTCCGATTCGCATCCGACGGGTCGTTTCTGGGCAAGTATCTGCCTTTCGATCGCCAATTTGGATTCAGTTCAAGTAAATATTATGCTCCTGGGGGCTGCAATGAGTATTTATACTGCCAGACTCCCATCAACACGGTCTACCAAGTGACACCAGAGGGATGTGCCCCTCTGTTGGACATCGATTTCGGGTCATACGCTGTGCCGGAAAAATATTATACGACAGGATTAAGAAAACTGATGAAGGATGGAATCCACAGAACTTATGTCTTGGGAATTGACCAAATTCTTGGAAATGAGAAATATATTTTCTTGAAATATACTTATGGGAAAGACAGGGATTCTCGTTGGATCATTTATGACCGCCAAGCCAAACGGTTGAAAGCGCATTGCGACGGGTTCATAACAAGCAATATGTATGGGATAGGTCTCTCTGAGTTTACCATTCAAGGCCAATGGGTGTATGTGATCTATTCAGGTTTCAATTTCACTGGAAGGCTAAGATATTACACGCCTAATCCTCCTCTTTTGCCTCGTTACCAAAAAGAGCTGGAGGAGGTGGGCAAGCGTGTGACCGAGGCTTCCAACCCGGTGCTGGTGCGATATAAGTTCAAATGAGATGCAGCGTATGAACACATTCCGCAAAGCCCTGCTATTCTGCCTAACGTCCCTTCTTGCATTGTCCGCTTGCCAAAACGGCCTAAAGGAAGAGATGAAAGCGTTGTGCTCCCGTCCTGTGGAGCTGGATACGGACAAAATGCAATGCATGTATCCCTCGGTGAAAGGGGACACTGCGCTCTGGCATATCAACGATGAGGGGAAAACCTACAGGCTGGTGGTGTTCATGGATTCCACCGAGTGCATGTCGTGCGCCACGGGAAAAATGCACGGTTGGGACAAATTCCTGAATGTACTGGCCGGGAAAGGTAATGTGTCATGTTTCTTCATTTTCAACCCTGCACGGGAGGAAAAAGAGAGTCTGCTTGTCTCGCTCATGACGGAGAAACTGCAATATCCTGTGTATATTGACAGCATAGGCATTTTCACAAAAACGAATCCTCACATTCCGCAGACTTCCCTCCTGCATACATTCTTGATCGATGAACAAGGAAAGGTGGTTTTCGTGGGGGATCCGCGGAGGGACGGAAAGCTGCATGACCTGTTCTTCAGAGCCATTCGTCAAGTTAAAAAAGAAGCAAGATGAAACGAACGCTCTCTCAGATTCTTCCCATCCTGCTGGGCATCTCCTTCCTCGTCTCCGGCGGCTTGAAGGGCATCGACCCTTACGGCACTTCGCTCAAGCTGGCGGAGTATTTCCGCGTGTGGGGCTGGGAGAGTTTTGTGAATCGATACGCCTTGGCGGAAGCGGTGGCACTGTGTGCCGCCGAGCTGTTTTTAGGTCTGCTCCTGCTGACATGCGTGTGGCGTAAGACTGCGCCCTGGAGCGCGGCCTTGCTGGCCTTGGGCTTCACCGCATTGACGGGCTGGCTGGCCTTCTCGCCCATGGGAGCGGCGGTGGGCGACTGCGGCTGCTTCGGCGAGGCGTTCACGCTGGACCACCGGACAACTTTTCTGAAAAACATCGGGCTGCTGGCGTTGGCGGCAGGCAACCTGTGGCTTGTGAGGAGACAAGGCAGGCTTCATCCGAAAGGCTTGCGCACGGCTGTCTTCTGCTTCCTGTTCTCCATCGGGGTTCCGCTCTATTCAGCCATTTGCCTTCCGCCGTTCGATTTCCTGCCCTACAACCTTGGCACGGACTTGTCGGCAGGGGAAAAGCTGGCCGTGTTTGGCCGCCAGTATGAGGACGTGACGGACTCCCTGCTGGAGCTTTCGCGCAAGAAGCCGCTGGTGGCGGTGGTGGCTCGCCGCGAGCTTGTGCCGGACGACCTCCGCAAGCTTTCCGGACTGCTGGATCAGGCGGAGACGGGAGAGGCCGCCCTCTGCCTGTGGACACTGCCGGATCTGAACAAGGCCGCCGGGATGGGCACAGGCTATGTCGGCGAGGTGACGCTGAAGTCGCTGCTCCGTGCCGAAGCGGGGCTGGTGGTCGTGGAGGACGGTCTTGTCCGCGCCAAGCGCAACCTGTCGGTGTACCGTCCGGAGCGTTTCGGAAGACCGGTCACGGCGCTGGATCTCGTGAGGCACGATGAGAGGAAGCTCTGGCGTTACGCGGTCTGTGTCCTTACCGGGCTGGTCATTATCGCCTTTTCGTGCGCAAGGAGGAAAAATCGTGCGACATAGGTGTGCAAATCGTGCGGAATTGACCTTACAGAACCTTACAAGACCTTACAGGCACTTACAAAATCTGACATGTTTCATGAGTAAAGATTTATGGTACATTTTTTCTTGGCCGTTTAAGAAACGGACTTTAATTTTGCAGGCGGCGTGTGAAAAGCTGGATCAGCCTCTGCTACCCGGACTTTTTCACGAAGCTTGACAGCCTTTGCTATCGTTTCAAGGAGAAAGAGATGTGCATGAACATGCTGATAAAGGCCGGCTTCGCTCCTTCGGAAATAGCCGTCCTGCTGGGGCATCCGGTTCAGAGCATTACAACCATGCGCAGGAGGCTGTCCCAATCGGTGCTGGAACACCTTCGCCCCACGCCGCAGCAATGGGACGATTTTATCAATTCATTATAAGGTGTTTATCACTGTTTTTGAATACAAGCTGAATACAGGGCAGAGAGTTGAATACAACATTGAATACAACTTTTTCCCGATGTTTTTAGGAGAATTGGCTATCTGTTCATAGCTTTGCGTGCGTCATCGGGATGTGGATCCGGACTCCGGGAAAGAATGCTGGATGGAATTTTGCATTCTCTGATGAACGCAATGCAATAATCTGAAGCAAACGGCGGTCTTCGGGCTGCGGTTTGGTTCACAAAAAAGAAAGGAGGGACATGGGTTAAAATTAAATGATTATCCGCAATAAGGTGCACTCCCGTATAGCCGATGCTCGAAAGCCGGTTTAATACAAACGGCA
>CALUOU010000163.1 GCA_944322335.1 uncultured Bacteroides sp. | reverse complement strand
AAAAACAAAAAAACAACGGGCTTATTCATCGTTTTTTCGTATTTTTGCCTGCACTGTATTGATGCAGCTTGTAAAACCCATATGAAAATTCCCTGAAAAAGATATATGAGCGAAGACTTTGAAGCACCGAAAGACAATTTGGAAAAGCCCGAAAACGACACTCCTGAGACGGAAGGGCACTCAGACTATAAACCCGCTGATGTGAAAGACACCAATGTGACGCATCAGCTGAGCGGAATGTATCAGAATTGGTTCCTGGACTATGCCTCTTACGTCATCCTGGAACGGGCTGTCCCGCATATACTCGATGGATTGAAGCCCGTCCAGCGCCGCATCCTGCACACCATGCGCCGCATGGAAGACGGACGGTATAATAAGGTGGCCAACATTGTGGGCGAAGCCATGAAGTTCCATCCTCATGGCGATGCTTCCATCAAGGATGCCCTGGTGCAGCTGGGGCAAAAAGACCTGCTCATTGACTGTCAGGGAAACTGGGGAAACATCCTGACGGGTGACGACGCGGCGGCCGCCCGATACATCGAAGCCCGCCTGACGAAGTTTGCCTTAGACGTGGTGTTCAATCCCAAAACCACAGAATGGAAACTCTCATACGATGGCCGCAACCGCGAGCCGGTGACCTTGCCGGTCAAGTTTCCTCTCCTGCTGGTGCAGGGGGTGGAAGGCATCGCCGTGGGCCTGTCCTCGAAAATTCTTCCTCACAACTTCAATGAAATCTGCGCGGCGGCCGTCCGTTACCTGCACGGCGAACCGTTCCAGCTCTATCCGGACTTCCAGACCGGCGGCAGCATCGATGTGGCCAAATACAACGACGGCGAGCGGGGAGGATCCGTGCGCATCCGTGCCCGCATCGAGAAGGTGGACAACAAGACATTGGCCATTAAGGAAATCCCTTACGGAAAAACGGTGGCCAACGTGTGTGACTCCATCGTGAAAGCCAGCGAGAAAGGGAAAATCAAGATCAAGAAGGTGGAAGACCTGACTTCGGGCAGCGTGGAGATTCTGGTCCATCTGGCGCCGGGAGTCTCGTCAGACAAAACCATCGATGCCTTGTATGCCTTTACCGACTGTGAGGTCAGCATTTCGCCCAACTGTTGTGTCATCGATGACCGGAAACCGCATTTCCTTACGGTGAGCGACGTGTTGCGGAAGTCAGTGGACAATACGCTGCAGCTGTTGAAGCGGGAACTGGAGATCCGCCGCAGTGAAATCCGCGAGAGCCTCCATTTCGCCTCTTTGGAAAAGATCTTCATCGAAGAGCGCATCTATAAAGACGCGGAGTTCGAGCAAGCCAAGAACATGGACATGGCCTGTGAGCACATCGACCGCCGGCTGACTCCCTATTATCCGCGCATGATCCGCGAGGTGACCAAGGACGACATTCTCCGCCTGATGGAAATCAAGATGGCCCGCATCCTCAAATTCAATTCCGACAAGGCCGAAGAGCTGATTGCCCGCATGAAAGCCGACATAGCGGAGACGGAACGGCAGCTGGCCAGCATCGTGGAATACACCGTGGACTGGTTCAGGCAACTGCAAGCCAAGTATGGCAATAGTTTCCCGCGCCGCACCGAGCTGAGAAGCTTCGACACCATCGACTCGTCCAAGGTGGTGGAAGCCAACGAAAAACTCTACATCAACCGCGAGGAAGGCTTTATCGGCACGGGGCTGAAAAAGGACGAGTTCATAGCCAACTGTTCCAAGCTGGACGATGTCATCATCTTCTACCGCAACGGGAAATACATTGTCACGGCTGTTACCGACAAGAAATTTGTGGGCAAGAACATCCTTTATGCCAATGTGTTTAAAAAGAACGACAAGCGCACAATCTACAACGTGGTCTACCGCGACGGAAAGGAAGGCACCTGCTACATCAAACGCTTTGCCGTCACTGCCGTGGTGCGCGACCGCGAATACGACGTGACGCAAGGCACTCCCGACTCGCGCATCATGTATTTCAGCGCCAACCCAAACGGCGAGGCGGAAGTCATCAAAGTGACGCTTAAGCCGAATCCGCGCGTGCGCCGCATCATCTTTGAGGAAGACTTCAGCCAGATCAACATCAAAGGCAGGCAGGCCATGGGCAACATCCTGACCCGTCTGCCGGTACACAAGATCGCTTTGAAACAGCGTGGAGGGTCTACCCTGGGCGGACGGAAGGTGTGGTTTGACAGCGATGTCCTGCGCCTCAACTATGACAGCCGGGGAGAATACCTCGGCGAGTTCCAAAGCGGAGACCTCATCCTGGTGGTGCTGAACAACGGAGACTTCTACACGACCAACTTTGATGTCAACAACCACTATGAGCCGGACATCCGCATCATCGAGAAGTTCAATCCGCATAAGGTGTGGACAGCCGTGCTCTATGACGAAGACCAGCAGGGCTATCCTTATATCAAACGTTTCTCTTTTGAGGCGACCAACCGCAAGCAAAACTATTTGGGCGAAAACAGGAACAACCGCCTCATCCTGCTTACGGATGAGTATTATCCGCGCCTGGAGGTGGTGTTCGGGGGACACGACAGCTTCCGCGAGCCGATGGTGATCGAAGCCGATGATTTCATTGCCGTCAAAGGCTACAAGGCCAAGGGCAAGCGGCTGACCACCTACACCCTTGAGACCATCAACGAGCTGGAGCCTACCCGCCAGCCCGATGCCGATCTTGGCCCCTCTGAGCCGGAACCGGAGGAAGAGCCGGAGAACCTGGATCCTGACAACGGCAAAAGTGAGGACGAGATACTGGACGAGATGACAGGACAGATGAGACTGTTTGATGATTAGTGGCTAGTGATTAATACTGCGTATGCACACCTTATATATATATAGAATCCGGCGGATGTGCCTTCTGGCCGTAGCGTTTTGCGTGGGGATGGGGATGTATGCCCAAAGCCTTCGGGAGAAGCAGGCGGCGGAGACCTTGCTGAACGATTCGGCCGCACAACCGAGGCTTGTCACCCGCGCCACACTCTACGGGGTGGGCGTTGCCAATGTGTTTGACACCTATCTTTCTCCTCAAGAATATAAAGGCGTCGAGTTCCGCATCGCCCGCGAAAGCATGCGCATGACAGCATGGATGGACGGCAACCTCTCCCGCCAGACTTTCTTTCAAGGCAATGTGAGCTACACCCACAACAAGGCCGACAACAACAACAGCCTCTCTGCCTTGCTCAACTGGAACTATGGCTTGCATTATCATTTCCCGCTGACCCGCAACTTCCGTCTGCTGGCAGGAGCCGTGGGAGACATCAACGGCGGATTTGTCTACAACCTGCGCAACGGCAACAACCCCGCGCAAGCCCGCGCCTATCTCAACCTAGACGCGTCGGTCATGGCCATCTGGCAATTGCGCATCCGGCGTTTCCCTCTCACCCTGCGTTACCAGGCCAATCTGCCTGTGGCGGGTGTCATGTTCATGCCCCATTACGGAGAGTCCTATTACGAGATATTCTCCTTGGGCAACAGTGACGGGGTGGTGCGTTTCACCTCGCTGCACAACCAGCCGTCTTTGCGCCAAATGCTGACGGCAGACTTTCCGGTGGGCCGCATCAAAATGCGCTTTGCCTATCTGTGGGACATGCAGCAGGCCAAGTTGAACGGCATCCGGACGCACTCCTATTCCCATTCTTTTCTTGTCGGTCTGGTGAAAGAACTTTACTTGTTTAGAAATTGATTATGAAACGAACAGAATTAAATGCCGTTAACCGTCACAGAGCGTGCGGGCTGTGCGCGCATGAACCGCAGGACGTACGGACAGCGCGTGCGGATAGACGCGGTGAGTCGCGTCTCTACGATATAGCCCGTTCTTTTTTTCTTCTTTTCTTCTTTCTTCTGCTGGCTTCCTGCATATGCGAAGAAGAGTTTGACAACACACCCCAAGCCAATTTCGAGGCGTTGTGGACCATCATTGACGAGCGGTATTGCTATTTGGATTACAAACAGATCAATTGGGATTCCGTCCACGACGCATATGCCCCGCTGATCTCGTCAGGCATGAGCAGCGAGGGGCTTTTTGAGGTGCTGGGCAACATGCTG
>CALUOU010000162.1 GCA_944322335.1 uncultured Bacteroides sp. | reverse complement strand
TTTATTTTTAGTTTGTACTGATACCTGATGACAGGTACTTAAATCTTATTGTGGGGCAAAGATAGTATATTTCATTGATAAACCTAAACTTTTTATAAAAAAATCATCTGACTTTATGTGAAAACCGTACACAAGCGAAGCGGTTGGACCGAATGGGAGTAAAGAAATCCTATGCCTGGCCTTTCAGGGTGGCCGAACTGGCTTCGGTGATGGTCACCTTCACCAGGTCGCCTATGTGGTGCTCTCCACGGTCGAACACCACCACGCGGTTTTGCTCCGTGCGTCCGAACAGCTGGTCGCGGCTGCGCTTGCTCACGCCTTCCACCAACACCTCATAGGTCTGGCCTACACAACGGGCGTTGGATTCGGCGGAGAGGCGGTTTTGCAAGGCGATGATCTCGTTGAGCCGGCGGATCTTCACTTCTTCAGGCACGTCGTCGGGCAGGTGCTTGCTGGCGTAAGTGCCTGGGCGCTCGGAATATTTAAACATGAACGCCGCATCGTATGCGCACTCTTCCATGAGCGCGAGCGACAGCTGGTGGTCTTCCTCCGTCTCGCTGTGGAAGCCGCAGAAGATGTCGGTAGAGAGTCCGCAGTCTGGAATGATGCGGCGGATGGCTGCCACCCTTTCCAAGTACCACTCGCGGGTGTAGCGGCGGTTCATGAGTTTCAGGATGCGGTCGCTTCCGCTCTGCACGGGCAAGTGGATGTGGCGGCACACATTGGGCATGTCGGCGATGACGTGTAAGGTCTCGTCGCTCATGTCCTTGGGGTGTGAGGTAGTGAAGCGCACGCGCATGTCAGGGGCAGACTCTGCTACGGTGCGCAGCAAGGCCGGGAAAGTGACGGTTTGTCCGTCGGGACGTTCAAAGCGGTAGGAGTTGACGTTTTGTCCCAGCAAGGTCACTTCTTTATAGCCTTTGGCGCGGAGGTCGGCCACTTCGTTCAGGATGCTTTCCACGTCGCGGCTCCGTTCGCGCCCTCGGGTGTAGGGCACGATGCAGTAGGTGCAGAAGTTGTTGCATCCGCGCATGATGGATACAAATCCGGAGATGTGGTTGCCGCAGATGCGTGAGGGGATGATGTCGCGGTAGGTCTCGCTGGCAGACAGCTCTACGTTGATGGCTTTTTCGCCCGCTTCTACGGCGGCGATCAGGCCAGGCAGGCTGAGATAAGCGTCCGGTCCGGCCACGAGATCCACATGATGGCGCTCGATCAAGTCGTCTTTCACCCGTTCGGCCATGCAGCCCAGCACACCCACGATGAGGTGCCGTTTCCGCTTGGTGCGGAGTGAGTGGAAAAACTCCAGCCTGTTCAGAATCTTCTGTTCGGCATTGTCGCGCACGGAACAGGTGTTGAGAAACACGGCGTCGGCATTGTCTAAGGAGTCGGTTGGCGTATATCCGGCCATTCGCATGACAGAGGCCACGACCTCGCTGTCTGCCACATTCATCTGGCAGCCGTAAGTTTCGATATACAGTTTTTTGTTGCCATTGGCAGTTGCAGATTTTAAGTCTGCTCCCGTAGTTTTTTCCATAAGTTTCTGTTTTTTAGTAGCCAATTATTGTATTTAGTTGATATTGTCTTTTTAGCAGGCAAGCCGGTTTCATAGCCGGGCTTCTTAACTTCTTAGCCCTTGACTATCCGGTTGCAAAGATATGGCTTCTGCCTTAATTATGCGTCCGATGCGGGTGAAAATAACTGTTTTTGTGTCTGAAACGGCCATATGCTGCTAAAGAAAGTTAAATAGGAACAGATTTTTGCTTGGTTAGTTGTGAATTTTGGGATTTATTTACAACTTTGCTGGCGAAAGAAACATTAGATTTTTTCATAGTTAAGGTTTAGGTTAAAAAGATAAAGGGGAGCTGTGAAGCTGCCCTTTTTTTGTTTTAAATATTGGCATCTATGCGATTAAATCCTTACCTTTGCAAGAATAAAAGGAAAAAAGTACAGTTATGGAAGATATTTTCAAAACCCTGCTGGTGGTCGCTTTCCTGGTGATCGGTGTGATCAGCCAGATTCAGAAAGACGCAAAGAAGAAGACAAAAAGCCGTCCTGCCGCCTCTCCGAAGGAAGATGGCGCAGCCGGCGATCCTTATGACGCTCCCCTGCCTGAGAATTGGGGCAAAGGGCATTCATGGATACCGGAGGCAGAGCCGGAAGAAGAGATTCCGGCCGCTCCTGTGGTGGAGAAAAAGGCCGCATCGCCCAAACATCCGTCCGCCCCTTCCCGTCCTTTCTCTCCGTCTGGCGCCGAGGAGGTTCCCTCACGCCGCTCCACCGACGCTTCCGCCATTCTTCCGCCTTCGTCTGATGAGGAACATCCGGTTGTGGACATCCGTTCTGTGGAGGAAGTGCGCCGGGGCATCATCTGGTCGGTCATTCTGAAACGGGCGGACTACTGACATTGCAGATACATCAAATTCTAAATAACAGATATGGCATTCAATTACATTTCGGCAGCTGAGGCTGCCAGCCTGATTAAACATGGTTACAACATTGGCCTGAGCGGATTTACACCCGCCGGCACCGCCAAAGCCGTTACGGCTGAACTGGCAAAAATAGCGGAAGCGGAACATGCCAAAGGCAACCCCTTCCAAGTGGGTATCTTCACTGGCGCCAGCACCGGCGAATCGTGTGACGGCTGTATGTCGCGCGCCAAAGCGATCCGTTACCGTGCGCCTTATACCACCAACGCGGATTTCCGCAAAGCTGTGAACAGCGGCGAAATAGCCTACAACGACATCCATCTCTCACAGATGGCGCAAGAGCTGCGCTACGGATTTATGGGGAAAGTGGATGTGGCCATCATTGAGGCTTGTGAGCTGACTGCTGACGGCAAGATCTATCTGACCGCCGCCGGAGGCATCGCCCCCACTCTTTGCCGGCTGGCCGACCGCATCATTGTGGAGCTGAACGCCGCTCATAGCCGGAACGCCATGGGGCTGCACGACGTGTATGAGCCGCTGGATCCGCCCGCGCGCCGCGAGATCCCTGTGTTCAAGCCCAGCGACCGCATCGGACAGACTTATATCCAGGTGGATCCCCGGAAAATAGTGGGTGTGGTGGAGACCGACTGGCCCGATGAGGCGCGCAGCTTCTCGGCTCCCGATCCTCTGACCGACCAGATCGGGCGTAACGTGGCCGATTTTCTGGCCGCTGACATGAGGCGTGGCATCATACCTTCCACTTTCCTGCCGCTACAGTCCGGTGTGGGGAACATCGCCAATGCCGTGTTGAACGCTTTGGGACATGACAAGACCATTCCGGCGTTTGAGATGTATACGGAAGTGATCCAGAACTCGGTGATCGGGCTGATCCGTGAAGGACGCATCAAGTTTGGCAGCGCCTGCTCCCTGACAGTGACCAACGACTGCCTGAACGGCATTTACGAAGACATGGACTTCTTCCGTGACAAGCTGGTGCTGCGTCCCTCCGAAGTGTCCAACAGTCCGGAGGTGATACGCCGCTTGGGAGTGATTTCCATCAATACAGCCATCGAAGCGGATATCTATGGCAATGTGAACTCCACTCATATCGGCGGCACGCGCATGATGAACGGCATCGGCGGTTCGGGCGACTTCACGCGCAATGCCTACATTTCCATTTTCACCTGCCCCAGCGTGGCCAAGGAAGGGCGCATCAGTGCTATCGTGCCGATGGTGTCGCACCACGACCATACGGAACACGATGTGAACATCATCGTTACGGAACAGGGCATTGCCGACCTGCGCGGCAAGGGGCCGAAGGAACGGGCGCAAGCCATCATTGAGAATTGTGTGCATCCCGACTACAAGAATATCTTGTGGGATTATCTGAAGCTGACCGACGGAAAGAGCCAGACTCCTCATGCCATCCAGGCGGCGTTGGGTCTTCATGCCGAGCTTGCCAAGAGCGGCGACATGCGGAACGTCAACTGGGGTCAGTACGCTTAAGAAGCAGTTTTTTTCTTCCATAGGAAAGCGCGGATCGGACAAGGATACTGGCTGTGAAGCCCGGCCTTGCGCCGTCCGCGCGTTTTTTATAAGGGTGGAGAAACCTGATTCATTGTTCAGGCTGTTTCAACATCAGCTCCGCCTCTTCTTGCCCGATGGACAGGATGTTTGCTATTTCGGCAGGCGACAAGCCACGGGAAGAGAGATTCTTGACAGTGGTGAGAAGGATCCGGCCTTGTTCTTCCAGTTTTTTGTCCTTCTCTTTCAGTTTTTTGTCCTTCTCTTCCAGCTTTTTGT
>CALUOU010000161.1 GCA_944322335.1 uncultured Bacteroides sp. | reverse complement strand
CTCAACGAATTTTTCAAAGCCATCCATTCCAGATATGACATCGAAAAGCCCGTGGCTCAACGCTATATCCGCCGCAAGCTGAACCTCATCAACCGGCTGAAGGAAGAAAACAGGCAACTGAAACAACAAAGGCTGGAGCAACAGGAACAGCTCCAAACCTATGCCCGCGAATACTACCTCATGGGCAACGAATGCGTCACCCAGGTGCATGACACCCGCGCCGCCCTAGCCAACTATGACAAAGCCCTCCGGCTCTGGCCTGAATACGTGGACGCATGGGTGCGCAAAGGAGTCACCCTCTCCTCCGAAGGAAAGTATGGCGAAGCTGAAGAATGCCTCAACCGGGCTGTCAGCATTCGCCCAACGGAATTCAAAGCCTTGTACAACCGGGGAAAAGTGCGCCTGAAACGCCTCAACATAGAAGGTGCCTTGGCCGACATGGACAAAGCCACTACCCTCCGCCCCGACCATGCGGGCGCACACGAAGCTTTCGGCGACATCCTGATGCAAATGGGAAAAGAGACGGAAGCCGCCTTGCAATGGAGAATCGCGGAGGAATTGAGAAAAAAGAAAAAGAAATAACTGATGGAAAGGATAAGCAAGTGTTTAGTGAATAGCTCCAACATACAGACCGGCCGCTAATCACTAAACACTAAACATTAATAACGGTAACTGCCGTCTTTCATCATCACCACCTTGCCATCCAGCTTTCCGGAAAGATAGTGGTCACGCACCCAGACGTTTTCAAAGTATTTCAGCTCGCCGGCTCCAAAGTCCAGCACAATGCCTTCACGGCTTTCGTCCATCCATCGCCAAGTGAACGTGGATGCCGAAGTGTCCTCACCGCCTCCGGCCTTGCGCCACACCCAAGTCTCACGCGACTGGCCTTCGAGAGAAAACACCAGCTGATGCTCAGCCGACACGTAGGCAGAGCCATCGTCCACTGTCACCGTCTCCACCCACGTCCGTCCGCACAGGCGTTCATCCGTGTTCTCCTCTTCCACCGTGTAATACACATCGTCTCCACAGGCAGCCAATATGCATACCAACAGACAGAAGGCCAGCCCTTCCATCCATCCTCTTGTCTTGTCAATCATCTGTTTCATGTCTCATTTTTTAAGTTTTGCGGGCAAACATACGAAAAAAAACAGAATAACAAGATATAATCCG
Source organism: uncultured Bacteroides sp. (assembly GCA_944322335.1). Lineage (GTDB taxonomy): Bacteria > Bacteroidota > Bacteroidia > Bacteroidales > Bacteroidaceae > Bacteroides. The sequence goes on along the minus strand of CALUOU010000161.1, from coordinate 3,116 downwards.
CATATCTTTTAAACTTTTTACATCCATAAGATTCTAATGATAAATTTCCAACTATTTACATAAATAACATGAAAAGCAAGAGAAACGTATTATGGGCAATCGGCCTCATGGCGGCATCTTTTTCACAGGCACAAGATCTGAAACTGAACGACAGCTGCTACTTTGAGAGGCAAGGCGTGAATGTGCTGGTTTTCAGCAACAGTTTTAATGGCGGATTCAATGACGAGAAGAATTCCGGCATTGAGATTGTCCAACACGGCATACGGGCCATCCAAGGAGGTGCCGTGCGTCTGAGCAACACACCGGAACAATGGGATCTGGTGCCGAAAATGACCTATCGGAAAGTGAACCGTGAACAAGGCAGCATCGAAGTGGGCCTGCGCTATGACGACTATGATTTCGACAGCCGCATTGTAGTCACCGCTCAAGGGAAAGCGGTGGAGATCGCCGTCTGGCTCGACAAGCCTGTTCCCGAAGAGCTTGTCAGCGATGCAGGTCTGAATCTGGAGTTCCTTCCTTCCAGATACTGGCTGAAGACCTTCACAATGGACGGCCGGCTGAACCGCTTCCCACGCTATGCCACCAGCCAGACCGTGACCCGGCCCAACAGCGAGAAACCTCGCCAATTCAAAGGATTCAAGACCTATGATGACAGAGGGACAGGAAAATTTGTCGATCCGCTTCCCCTTGAGACGGGGCACACCATCACGATGGCAATGGATGATCCCGAACGCATGATCAGCATCCGCAGTGACAACACCGAGCTGAAGCTCTATGACGGACGCATGCTGGCGCAAAACGGATGGTTCGTCCTCCGCAGCGTTTTGCCCGCCAACAAAACAGGTAAAGTGGCAAGCTGGACCGTAGAGCCTCATGCCATTGAAGGATGGATCAGAAAGCCCAACATCGGATTCTGCCAAGTGGGATACACGCCTGAGCAGCCCAAAGTAAGCGTTATCGAATTGGACAAACAGGACACGCCCCAAACGACAGCCACCCTGATGCGCATCCATGAAGACGGCACTGTCTCAAAGGCTTACGAGGGAAAGATCAGCCCATGGGGAGCCTACTATAAATATAACTATGTGAAATTCGATTTCTCTGACGTAAAGACTCCAGGCATCTACTACATTCAGTATGACACAGTGAAGACCAACAACTTCCTGATCGACCCGCATGTGTACGACAAAATCACCGATGCCACCACGGATGTATGGGTGCCCATCCACATGAACCACATGTTTGTGAACGAGGGCTACCGTGTGTGGCATGGAGAGCCGTTCAGGGAAGGATACCTGCAAGCTCCTCCCAGCGATCACTTTGACCTGCACTATCAAGGGCCGGCAACCGACACGAAATACAAACCTCTGGAACTCATTCCGGGATTGAATGTCGGCGGATTCTTTGATGCAGGAGACTTCGACATCGAAACGGGAGCGAACATCAATGTGGTGGAAAACCTGATCCGGGCATGGGAACTGTTCAAACCGTTGCGCGATGAGACTTTCGTGAGCGAAAAACAGCGTTACGTTGACCTGCATCGTCCTGACGGAACGCCTGACATCCTGCAATATATCGAACACGGCGTGCTCAACCTTGTCGCACAGGCTGAACAAATAGGACACATGGCTTCCACGCTGTCCAACTCCGTACTCGACAACTATCACCACCTGGGAGACGCAGCCTCCATTACGGACGGACTGCACTACGACCCATCGCTCAAACCCTACGAAGTGTCGGCTGACGGAAAACGAAGCGGAACTCCCGATGACATGTGGGCTTTCACGACCCGCAATCCCCGCCTTGACATGCGTGCCGCCACCATGTTCGCCGCCGCAGCCCATGCGCTGGATGGCTACAACGACAGTCTGGCCGCACGGGCACTGACGCAGTCGAAACAGCTGATGAAAGAGGCCGAAGAACTGCTAAGCCAACGTGGCGAGACAAAAAAGGACAACAGACGCGCGAGAGTGAGAGGCATAGCCGCCACCAATCTGCAACTTTATGCCGCCACTCAGGAAGAAGGCTATCTGGACGTGTTTAAGAAAGAAATCTGGAACGAACTGGACCGTAACCTGGAACATAACCTCCAGACCGCCCTCGACGCCATTCCTTACATGGATGAGAAATACCGTACCAAACTGCAGCCATACGTAGAAAAATACGCCCAATACATCCAGAACTTCGACCGCCAGAACCCTTATGGCGTGCCCATCGGCACAGGCAACTGGGCGGGAATCGGTCCGTTGCTCAGTTTCGGGACCACCGTATGCTTCGCACACCTCTACTATCCCGACATTGTAGCCAAAGCAGAAGTCTACCGTGCCGCCAACTGGCTCTTCGGATGCCACCCCTACCACAATTATTCATTTGTCGCAGCAGTAGGCGCCGCCCGTCCGAAACAGGTGTTCTACGGAAACAACCGTGCCGACTTCTCGTTCATACCTGGCAATGTGGCTCCCGGCGTGCTTTTCCGCAAGCCCGACCATTTCGAGAACTTCGATGACTGGCCTTTCCTCTGGGGACAAAATGAGGGTACAATCGCCGGCAACACGCAGTATATCATCTTCGGCTCAGCACTCAAGCATATCGTGGAACAAGAAAGGGAATAACCCCTTTTGAAGAACAAGACATGCATGAACTACAATTCTGTTCCGGTATTTGAAACCTATTGCCTTGGAAGCACTCCGTGCCGGACACCCCAATCGAGTAGGAGGTAAATACTAACCATAGGTATTTATCTCCTACTTTCGTATTTACCGGCCTCTCACACCACCGTACGTGCCGTCCGATATACGGCGGTTTCGAGCTTTCTCATCTTACGATGTGTGGCAAGTTGTGTTCAGCCACACCTTAGAGATACGTCACTTCTATCCTATTGTCGGATTCCGTCCTATCGTTCGGATAGAGAGTTTCTTTCGGACATCTGACTACAAAAGACCCGCCGGATAGCACTCATTTACTTTTACACTGCTCGATTCTGCCCTTCTCCGTAGGCACACCTGCCTTAGGTACCATGGCATCTGTAGACTTCTCAAAGATCGGGTAAAGAATGCAATGTCCGGTCGGCATACATAAAACGGAAGCGGCGCACGCGTGAAACGGAAACGGCGCAC
>CALUOU010000160.1 GCA_944322335.1 uncultured Bacteroides sp. | reverse complement strand
TATAATTCTGAACCGGCTAACACCGATTCTATTATTTAATTTTAATTTCTCGGTAAAAATTTACCGAAGTATTGTTTATGATCTAAGCTGAAGATACGTCTTGAAGACTCTTGCATTTGTTTTTTTAGGAGGTGGAGTAGGGAGTTTGCTACGTTACGGTGTGCAATTGCTGCTCCATGAGCGGATTTATCCGTACACCTTTCCATGGGCGACTCTGACCGTGAACCTTTTGGGAAGTTTTCTGATCGGCGTTTTCTATTCATGGTCTGCCCGTTTCAGCTGGTCTCCGGAAGTCCGTTTGCTGTTGACGACAGGTCTGTGTGGAGGTTTCACCACTTTCTCGACTTTCAGCCATGATGGTCTTCTTTTGTTGAAGCAAGGCTATTGGAGTCTTTTTATTTGTTATTACCTGTTGAGCATGGCAGCGGGTCTTGCGGCTGTTTTCTTGGGCGTTGCGGCAGGCAGCAAATAGGAGGCGCGCTTCAGAAATCGGCCTTACGCTCGATATGCAGAAGCTTTCCTGTCACGGGATGGATGAATTCCAGCATTTCCGCATGAAGATACAGGCGCTCAGCCTTTGTGCCATACAGTTCGTCTCCCATGATGGGACAGTGCAATCCGGCCGGATGTGCGGCATGGATGCGGAGTTGGTGTGTGCGTCCCGTCTGCGGATAGAAAGCCACTCGTGTGTAGGCTGCTGTCCGGTTTAAAACAGTATAAAGTGTGATGGCTGGCTTTCCGTAGGTTTCATCCACCATTTGCCGGGGGCGGTCTAAGTGGCTGGGACCGATGGGTAAGCGGATGACACCCTGGTCTTGCGCCACACAGCCTTGAAGCAAGGCAATATACCGCTTTTTGATTTGCCGTTTCTTGAACAAGGCTTGCAGGGCCTGATGTGTTTGTTTGGTTTTGGCGACGAGCAAAAGCCCCGAAGTGGCCATGTCCAATCTGTGGACAAGCAAAGGGCCTTGGGAGGAGGGATAACGTTGGCGCATCAGGTCATAGACGGAGACCGTTTCCTCTTTGCCTGGCACGGAGAGCATGCCTGCCGGTTTGCAGACAACGGCCAGCCATTCATCTTCAAAGACCGTTTCCAAGGGTAGGCCGGCGCTCTCCTTTTGCTGCTGTACGAGAGGATTCGGATCCACCTCCAGACCTTGGAGCATGTGGCTCAGAATGGGGGCGCATTTTCCTTGGCAGGCGGGATAGTAATGGCCATGATGGCGTATTTCTGTCTGCGGGGAGTTCCCATACCAGAATTCGGCCATGGCAAGCGGTGTCCAGTGATGGAGGTAGGCTTGTTGCAGGAGCTTAGGCCCGGCGCATTCTCCGGCTCCTGCGGGAGGGATTTTGTGTGCGGTATGCGCGAAGATGTCACACAGGTCCCGTGTCTCTCCTTTGCGGTTGAGCAGTCTGAATTGGCTGAACAGCCGTTGCTGCAGGGCTGAAGACCGTTCTTTTCGCTCTGTTTTCAATTGCCGGATCTGCTGTTCGTAAGCGGCCGTTTGCTTTTGCAGGGGGAGGAGGCGTTCTTTCCAGTTTCGTTCTTTCCGTTTATATTCCGCTTTTTGGAATTGGCTTTCACGGATGAGGGCGGCGGCTTCTTCTTCGGTGAGGTTTCCTGATTGCCTTTGGGCTTCCCGCCGCTGTTTGGCTTCTTTGAGGAGGCTTTTGGATAGGCGCAGATCCTTTTCCGCCTCTTGCTGGAGGTTGTCCAACTGTTCTTGCAGCGCCTTATATTCGGTTGCCTCTTCCATTTCACGAATGCTCAGATTGATGCGGGAGATCTGCTCTTCCTCCTTTTTGAAAAATCCGTCCGGATTCAGCAAGTCATAGACTGGCGGTACGAAAAAGGGATGGTCGTTCCGTCCGGCCAGAATGCCAGAATAAGCAGCCAGATAGCCGATTTCTCCGTCTTCGTCACGTATCAGGAGCACGCCGAACATTTTTCCCGCCTGCAATTCTTCCGTCCACTCCGTCTGCCGGGAGAGAAAGGACTTGACCTCTTCTGCCGCCAGGACACACAATGGATGCGGGGTGTAGCAGAAGGGGTAAGTGAACTTTTCAGGCAGGGGAATTTCTGCTATGGAGGTCGAAAAACGGTGCAACATTGGATAGTAAGCGGTCATGTCTCAATTCATTTCTTCTCCTTCTTCTTCGTTTTCTTCTTCCTTGGCGAGAGTGTTCGCTTTTAGACGGGCAGCATAAAGTTTGCTCTTTTTCTTTCCGTATTTCCGTCTTTGTTCCCAAGCCGCTTTGCGCGCCTGGTATTGTTCCATTTGTTTTTCGATGTAATTGTCTGCCATGGTTGTTTTTTTATTTTGAGTTGACAAGCTTTTGAGTTGGCTGAAACAGCAATTTTACGGACTTGCGAATTTTGCGGACTGGCAAACTGCTTGTCCCCCTTGCCTGCCGGATCATTTGCTGTTTAGCAAGTCTTTGATATGGATAGTCTTGATGGATGGCTGTGCGTCCGATGCGGGAGCAGGGCTGTTGTTCGGGCTGTGCATATAGCGAGCTTTGATTTCAGGCAAGGCTTTTTCAATGTCCTTGATGCGCCGCTCGTCGCTGGGGTGTGTGCTCAGTATCTCCGGCACCTCAGAGGAGCCGGCCGCCATCTTCTGCCAGAATTCCACGGCCACATCCGGATTGTATCCGGCGATTGTCATGAGGATAAGACCCATATAGTCGGCTTCCGATTCGTGCTTGCGGGAGAAAGGCAGCATGACGCCGTATTGGGCGCCGATGCCATAGACTTGCCCGGCTAAAGTCTGTATGGCTGCGCTTTTTTTGGAAAGGGACTGGTTCAGGATCTGTGCGCCATATTGTGCCAGCATTTGTTGGCTCATGCGTTCATTGCTGTGTTTGGCGACGGCATGCGCCACTTCATGTCCGATGACCACAGCCAGTTCGTCATCAGAAGAAATGATGTTCATCAAGCCTTCGTACACGACGATTTTTCCTCCAGGCATGCAGAAAGCATTGATCTGACTGTCTTTCACCAGGTTGAATTCCCATGAGAAGTTGCTGATTTCCGATGCCAGTCCGTTTGCGCGCAAGTATTGCTCCGTAGCGTCCGCAATTCTTTTTCCCACACGGGCTACGGTGGCCGATTGCGCTTGTGAGGTGGAGCGCGGAGCTGTGTTCATATAGCTTTCATATTGGGCTAAGCTCGAAGCCAGCACATCCTGTTCGGACACCAGAAGAATCTGTTTCCTGCCTGTCAAAGGCACTGAGCCGCATCCTGCCCACAGCAGGGCGGAGAGAGACAATGTGATCAAAGCTGTTTTCATATACTCTTCAAGGGTTAAGTGTGTCGGAGTGGTCTATCCGATCATGTTTTTCAGTTGGGCAAAGTGCCGTATGATTCTCAGGTAGTCACGGTCTGTGCAGGCATTAAACTTGTTCCAAAGATCCCCCATGATGACAGCCCCGCCGAAACCATAGTTCTTTATTTCCAAGATGTTGTTCAGGGCAACGCCTCCTAAGGCCATGACGCGGCTGTCGATGACTTTGTCTTTTCCGGCTTGCCTCAGTTGTTCGGGACTATAGCCGGATGGGATTTCTCGCCGGGTGATGCAATTGAAAACGGGGCTCATGAATACATAGTCATAAAAACTTTTTTTGTCTTTCACTTCTTCTATGGAGTGGCAGGTGCAGCTGATGTGCCCGGAATAGTTTTGAGGCTCTTGCGGGCAATGGGAGTTTAAGTGGATGCCCATCAGTCCGAATTCTTCTTTCAACGAGAAATGCTCGTGAATGACGATGCGTCTGTGGTGCTTTTCCGGTATCAGGGTCAGCAGACGTTCGGCATACGAGATTTGCGATTCCGGTTTCCTGAGATGCAGAATGTCCAAACCTTCTTCAAAAAGAGCGGTGATGATCTGGTCTTCTTCGATGAAGAATGTGGGTGCTGTGACTACTATGAGTTTCATTTTCTTTCGCTGATTTTAAATATAGCAAAATTAGTGAATTCTTCCTGTTGTAGGCTCACATTTACCTTTAAAATATGTTATATGAAAGACACAACCTATGGTGATCGCCATGCGGCCAGGTATTCAGGGGGCGGATTTGGGGGCGTGTGGGGATCTCTGCCGTAGAATTTGTGTGCAAGCCGAAACTGCGGATCGGGAAAAAATATCCACCGTCCCCTTGCGCATGTCAAGAAAACCGTTTATATTTGTCAGCCGTATAACCCTTTAATAGTGTTTGTCATGAAATAATTATTAAGATTTACCCCCCCCGCGTTAGGAAAGCTTAACGTTATGGCGTTCCTATGCTTCCTCTCCCTGCTTCTGCTGGCCGCGTGCCACAGCGACGACAACGAACCCGTCCCTGCCGGCGAAGATCCGCAGACCGTCACTGTCACCCTCAGCTTGGAAGACTTCCGGACCCGCGCCATCAGCGAGACGGACGACGATGAGATCAGCCGCCTGCTGATGCAGGTCATCGAC
>CALUOU010000159.1 GCA_944322335.1 uncultured Bacteroides sp. | reverse complement strand
ATACATGTCACACGCGCATAGTCGGAACTTCCGGCTAAATTCCGTTGAAGTTTGCGTAAAACTTCCATCTCTGATGTTGATAATTGGAGTTCCATGCTGCAAAGATAATACTTTTGAATGATTTATTCGCAATTCACTTACTTTTGACTATAAGTGATAATCATATAAAAAACCAGCATGCATTCGGCCTGGTGCGGAAGCCGTGTCCGCCCCGATATGGAGAAAGGCCACCGCACTGTCCGAGCGGACATCAATCAGGGAGCAGGCCGCCACCGGCAGGGATGCGGGCACCGGCCTGTGCCAAGCGGACAAGAGAATAACAGACAACAAGCCGGACAGTCCTGCCGACAATAACCCCACACGCACCCGCCGTAAGGCATCATTTAATCTATAGTGCATCGTTCTCATTTATATATTAAAACAGACTTGATTGGCAAAAATGTAGGGACGAGATCTGATCTATCAGCAAATAATTCTAAAACTAAAGCCGCCGCCAGACAGCAACGCCGCCTGCAAAGTTAAAGTCCGTTTCTTAAACGGCCAAGAAAAAATGTACCATAAATCTTTGCTCATGAAACATGTCAGATTTTGTAAGCTCCTGTAAGACCTTGTAAGGTTCTGTAAGGTCAATTCCGCACGATTTGCACACCTATGTCGCACGATTTTTCCTCCTTGCGCACGAAAAGGCGATAATGACCAGCCCGGTAAGGACACAGACCGCGTAACGCCAGAGCTTCCTCTCATCGTGCCTCACGAGATCCAGCGCCGTGACCGGTCTTCCGAAACGCTCCGGACGGTACACCGACAGGTTGCGCTTGGCGCGGACAAGACCGTCCTCCACGACCACCAGCCCCGCTTCGGCACGGAGCAGCGACTTCAGCGTCACCTCGCCGACATAGCCTGTGCCCATCCCGGCGGCCTTGTTCAGATCCGGCAGTGTCCACAGGCAGAGGGCGGCCTCTCCCGTCTCCGCCTGATCCAGCAGTCCGGAAAGCTTGCGGAGGTCGTCCGGCACAAGCTCGCGGCGAGCCACCACCGCCACCAGCGGCTTCTTGCGCGAAAGCTCCAGCAGGGAGTCCGTCACGTCCTCATACTGGCGGCCAAACACGGCCAGCTTTTCCCCTGCCGACAAGTCCGTGCCAAGGTTGTAGGGCAGGAAATCGAACGGCGGAAGGCAAATGGCTGAATAGAGCGGAACCCCGATGGAGAACAGGAAGCAGAAGACAGCCGTGCGCAAGCCTTTCGGATGAAGCCTGCCTTGTCTCCTCACAAGCCACAGGTTGCCTGCCGCCAACGCCAGCAGCCCGATGTTTTTCAGAAAAGTTGTCCGGTGGTCCAGCGTGAACGCCTCGCCGAAGCAGCCGCAGTCGCCCACCGCCGCTCCCATGGGCGAGAAGGCCAGCCAGCCCGTCAATACGGTGAAGCCCAAGGCCAGCAAGGCCGCGCTCCAGGCCGCAGTCTTACGCCACACGCCGGTCAGCAGGAGCAGACCTAAAAACAGCTCGGCGGCACACAGCACCACCGCTTCCACCAAAGCATATCGCACCACCGCTCCTTCCCAGCCCCACACGCGGAAATATTCCGCCAGCTTGAGCGAAGTGCCGTAGGGATCGATGCCCTTCAAGCCGCCGGAGACGAGGAAGGAAAAGCCTAACAGGAGGGAGAGGACAAGGCGCGACATGGATTATTCTGTTTTTTCCAGCACGTTGACGACAAAGCTGAGCTTGTACAAGGCTGTTGGCGTATTGGCTTTTAGCACTGTGCTCATCAGGTTGGTGCCAGCCTTTCCAGCCGAATTGAATTTCAGCGTGATCTGCAGCGAGTCTCCGGGCTGGGCTATGCTGTCACTCACCTCATATCCGGTACAGCTGCAGTCCGGATTGACATATTCTATGAGCAGGGGACTGTCTCCGGTGTTGTACAGCGTATATCGGGCTTGTGCCAACTCACCTTCCTTTACAGCATCCAGTCTGATTATTTTGTTTTTGATACGCAGGTCTGTCAAAGGAAGATCCCTTTTCGCCTGCTGCCCGTCCGCTGGAAGCGGACGGGCTGTCGTCATTGCCTGTTGGGGGGCTTTATGGAAATGTTTCCAGCAAAAGAACGCTCCCCAGATCAGAACCAACAGCCCTGCGCATATCCCGATAAAACGCTTGCTCATAGCTTAAACCGATATAAATACATGATCTCCAGCTCTTCATCGGTGATCACGCGCGAATAATAATACGGATCAGAATACCCCATCACTTTCAGCCCTTTGGGAACATCCACATCGCCGATAAGCACACCGTCCTTATAAATCTGAAGACCATCAGTCGCCTGACCGCTCCCTTTTTGATAAGAGCGGAACAAAAGCCCAGTCTCATCCACGTATTCCAGCCAGTTGTAGTAGCCCTTGGACAGGCGCTCGCTTCGCCAATATTTTCTAGAATCTTCGGTCGTATTGATCGTGATGTAATTCAGGCTCATGTCTCTGCCCGCATAGCCGAAACATTTTTGCTGACGGTAATTAGAATCATACTCATAGATCAGGGTGTCGGCTTCATAGGTGACATAAAACTCACCTTCCTGCGAGATGTCAAAATTTACAGAAGACAGGATGGCTTTATTCAAACTGTTTTTTTGGTAACTTTCTGGATATCCAATAGCCAGCAAACGCCCGAATTGTTGTTCGTCAAGTCTCATCTCTAAGATGTTTGCATTCCGCTTTAAGTGTTGCTGCGTATTGGTGACATAATTGCACATCGGGTAAGCCATATGCACATTAAAATAGACATTGTTTTTATAACTGCGGCAAACGATATCATTGTATAGCTGTGTATATTCAGATGGGGTGTCATATAGCTTGTCTTTATCCAGACTTCCGTCTCCGCTAAACTCATAGACTACTTTGAAATAGTCTTTCATCAGAATGTTCTTATCATAGATGTGGTGGCCTCCATTAAAGTCAAATAAAAAGAGATTACCGCTACCCATAAAGGCATGTGTGGCGATGCGGCCTATGGCCGTTTCATTTTTCGCATGTCCTTGCCCTAATTTTTTTTCCTTGAGACTGCCATTCAAATTAAAGCGGTACAGTGTGCAAAACAGTTTGTCTATTATGGAAATGGTACTGTCTTGCAGATCGGATTCGATGACAAAAGATGTTGTTACCGACTCCAGCGGTATGCTGTCCGCTTCTATCTCCGTTATCTTTAGGTTTGCTTTGGAATCGGCTGGAAGAGTGAAAGTTCCCTCATTCTTTCGCGTACAGCCTTGCGACATGACTATACATGCGGCGATGAATACTGTAAGATGTTTACTCATAAAATTCTATCTCGATGGAAGCATGTCACAATGAAAAACGAATTTTGCCATATGTCATTTCTATGCGAATATAGCCGAATGGTGGATCTATCTCATTCTCATTTCACATGCTTTCATATATCAGTTTAATAATAAGAAAATAAATATCCACAACTGGTAAAATCGCGATCCGCACCAATAAGCTTGCTCCTCCGTTAACGTACCCCATCATCTCATGTGATCAAAGCATATGTTTCTTTTTAAACAAGCTTATTGGCAGAATACAAACATCCATTGTTTACAATTGCTTTGCACAATTAGTGTTGTATTGTGAACAATTGACATTCTCGCCACCAGCACAGATACTGCTCTTGTTATTTGCTGCACAACTTTGGTCGGTTACATCAGAACAGCGGCATGTCACATACACTGTGCTTCCTCCACTTTCGTTGTCAGCCATTGCCTCCACATCAGACAGATAGTAATCACTTTCTAGCAAGGAGGATTCTTGCATATTCTTTTGGACTGAATATCCCACATAGGCTGCTGAAGCGACAAGCAAACCTACAAATAAAATTTTTGTTTTTCTCATAATGCTTGTTTTTTATAAATTAGTTATGCTTATTCTAAAAACATTGCGGACAAATTTACATTTTTCCCACCAATTTCCATATGGAATTTGGTGGGAAAGCACCTTGTATTATGTTTTTTAACAGATTGACATTTTCCAAAGCAGAATTTTGCCGTATCACGCCACAGTTTTCTCCCAGCTCCACACACGGGAATATTTCCATACGCTGCATCTCATTTGAACTTATATCGCACCAGCACCGGGTTGGAAGCCTCGGTCACACGCTTGCCCACCTCCTCCAGCTCTTTTTGGTAACGAGGCAAAAGAGGAGGACAGTCTGGCAGAACATACTTTTGAAACCGTGTGAAATTGAAGCCGGAACTGATTCCATAGATCCATTCGTCCTGGATAACAAATTCTGCCAACCCCATTTCATACATGCCACTCAGTAACAAACCATCAAAATGCGCCTTCACTTGTTGTGCCTGACGATCATAAATAATCCAATAATTCTCCCTGTCTTTCCCATAAGAATATTCCAAGAAAATATATTTCTCATTTGCAAGAATTTTATCAATCCCCAAGATCTTGCTTCTGTGGATTCCATCCTTCATTAGCTTTCTTAAT
>CALUOU010000158.1 GCA_944322335.1 uncultured Bacteroides sp. | reverse complement strand
ACGCGTGCCGTCCATCTGCCGCACGCGTGCCGTTCGTCTGCCTTGCCTTGTTTAGGTGCGGTTGTCCTGAATCAGACGCGACACAGCTGAAAATCAAGCGCGGCATTGTTGGCTACAGACTCACTTGCTGTCTCCGGATCTCATCCCGCAGCTGGTATGCCTGCCCGTCGGTCAATCGGTTCAGCAAGGTCCAGAAGCCTTCCCCATGGTTCATTTCGCGGGTGTGGGTCAGCTCGTGCAGCAGCACGTAGTCGATCAGCCGTGACGGAAGCAGCATGAGGAAGCATGAGAGATTGATGTCGGCTTTCTCTGAGCAGCTGCCCCAGCGTCCCGTGCTGGTGTTGATCTTCACTTGGCGGAAAGGGAGGTTATGGCGTGAGGAGAGGAGTCTCAGCCGTGGGGGAAGGTATGCCTGGGCCTGTTTGCGCAGCGCTTCCACCACCACCTTGCGCAGCCAGGCTTGCAGGTCGCCGTTGTGGAAATCGGTAGAGGGCGGACATGCGATCTCCACGATTCCCGGCTGGGAGCGGATCAGGAAACGCTTCTCATCTTCGCCGTTCACCAGGCTGAGGCGCAGACATTCCGCATCAATCCGATAATTCAAGTCAAAATGAGGGACAGACATCTTGCGTCGCGCTTCTGCCAAACGCGGGCGCAATTGCTCGATGGCACGCAACAGCTCCTGCCGGGGAGTGCCGGGCGGCAAGGTTACGTAAATGCCTTCTGCCTTGGTGCGGAATGTCAGGCGGCGGACGCGTCCGTCGGTGCGTATCAGCAGACGCCCCAGTTCGGGATCTTCGATGAAGGAATCAGCTTTCATAAAAAAATGGTTTTGCTTCCGCAAAAGAACTAAGTTTTGAAGAAAGATGCAAGTAAGGCGGGAATTTTTATGGTCTGTAGAAAAAAAAAGGGAGGAACGTGCAACTTTCCGTTTCTCTCTTACGTCTTGTTTGCAGAAGAGATGCGGAAAAGCGGTCTCTCCTTTTGGACGAATGAATGTATCATTAATCAATAAGCGTATATGGAAATTATGAAGATTTTTGGATTTGTTGCAGCCTTTTGGGCTGCGAATGCCTTTCAGGCCTGCTCCTTCAGCGGCGTAAGCGTGTCGGGAAATGGGGAACGGGTCATAGGCAGCGATGCGTATGTGACCAAGGAAGTCCGTGTGGATGCGTTCGACGAGATCAGGCTGCTGGGCAGCCCGACGGTATATTTTGTGCAGAAGGCGGGCAAGCCTTCTGTGAAGATACACACTTCGGACAACCTGGCGGATCTGGTCGATGTCCATGTGGAAGACGGCACGTTGCATGTCGGCATCAAGAAGGGCTGCCAGGTGCGTTACAAGAAGATGGACATTTACGTCACTTCCCCTACGCTGGAAGCTGTGGCGGTGGCCGGCTCGGGCACGATGGTGCTGACGGGCAGGCTGGAGACGGATGCGTTAGGCATGAGTGTCTCCGGCTCGGGCGATCTGGTGGGCGAGGAAGTCGTCTGCAAGGGGGATGTCTGGCTGAGTGTGGCCGGTTCGGGCGATCTCAGCGTCGGCAAGGTTTCATGCAGGCAGATGGAGGCTTCGGTGAGCGGTTCGGGCGATCTGGCGGTGAAGGAAGTCATAGCCGGCAAGGCGGCGGCCAGCGTGGCCGGTTCGGGCGATCTGGTCTTGAGCGGAAAGGCTGTGGAGGCCGATTTCCGGGTGGCCGGTTCGGGCGATCTGGACGCTTCCTGCCTGAAGGCGGAACAAGCGGCGGCCAGCGTGGCCGGTTCGGGCGATCTGAAGTGCTATGCCTCAGACTGTCTCAAGGCGCGTGTGGCAGGCAGCGGATCGATAGGCTATGCTGGCAATCCCAAGGGGCTGGACATTTCGCGCAAGAACGTCTATCCGCTCTGAAGGGAATAAAAAAAGCAATCAGGCGAAGGCCACGTTGTGCTCATGCCTGATTGCCTAAGTTTCTTTGCTCGTACAAAGGGCCGGCGGAGATGAGAAGAGGCTCTTCCGGCCCTTGCCTTAGCCGATGTAATAGTTCATGGTGAGATACAGATACTCTTTGCCGGAATCCTGCATGGTCTCAAAGTAGACTTTGTCTTCTCTTGCCAGCCAGCCGATGGCGGCGTTCAGGTCTCTGTCGGACATGCCGGCGGCTGCCTTCAGTTCCGAATACTCCCATTTCCGATTCTCTCCGTGCAGGAGACTCCAAACGATTCCTGCGTTTTCTCCGATGGTTTGTACGTTCATAGCTAGTTGTTTTAATGGTAATAAATGAATGTGTGATTGTAACAAAAAAGGTCTTTTTGCTATAAAATTATCGCAAATATATGATAAAAGCTTGGAATTACAAACCTTTCCTTCGTTTTTTTGTTTTGTTAATTGTGTGGATGGCTTTGCTTAGAGCATTTCCTCCTTTTTTCTTTCCACTTTTTCCGTCAGCTCGGCGATGGCAGTCTTCAGGTTGTCGATGGCTGTGGCGTATTGTTCCGGCACCTGATCGGCGGTCTGCAGGGTCTGGCTGGCTTCGGCAATGTCGGCGGCGGCGTCTGCTATCCATTCCGACACTTGCCGATGGTCGCTTCTGCTTACTTTGTCGTGGGTACGGCGGTAGCGCACGAGGGCGTTGTAGTGGTCCACGCAGCTGTTGTAGTGCGTCAGGGCGGTCTTATAGATTTCATAGACCTCGTTGTGGCGGCGCACGGCGATGTTGGCCGTATTCACTTCCAGACAATAGCTCACCAGCCTGTTGGGCGTTCCGTTGCGGCGGATACGCTCATTGACGGCTGTCAGCTGTTCCACAGGTTTCCGCTGCAAGTGGACGCGGATGCTGTCGGCATAGCTGAAGGACGGCCGGTCTGCCGGGGGCTCCAGCCCTTGGTCGAACGCCTGGAAGGTGTAGGGTCTCTCCAGCAGTTGCCAGATGGGGTCGAAAGGCATATGGCTGCTGATGAACTTGTCCGGCTCCATTTGGCAGTAGTTGGAGTTGGGAGAGGAAACGAACTTATAGTTTCTGACATACCCCATGCCGTAGGTGGGGTCATAGAGATACCATTTCCCGTTGACCAAAGCCGCGCACCAGGCATGAGGGTCGGGGATAATCGCGCCGTTGCTCTTGGTATATCCTTCGATGAAGAAAGCGGGAATGGCCATCCGCTCGCTCACCTCCTGGAAGATCCGGGCGAAATGACGGCATACGCCTTCCCGGCTGCGCAAAGCCAAGGCGATTTCTTTTGCCTCGTCGCGCTTCTGGTTGACGGAGACGAAAGTCGGATAGACATTATAGTGCATGTGACCCACCATCCAGTCATACAGAGCGCGCAGTTTGGTGGTGTCTTCGTTGCAATGGCTGTCTATGTAGAAAGCCAGTGAGTCAAGCGAATAGGTGTAGGCATCGGGAATGTCCAGGTTCTTGTCTTGGGCACGGACGGCTGTTGTCCACAGGCAGCAGCCTAATATCAGTGAAAATAATGCAAGTTTCTTCATTTGGGTTTCTAATGATTGGGTTATTTCTTATCAAACACTTTCAGCCAGATGACGGCATATCCTTTATAGTTGCGGATGTTGTCCTGCTGATGTGTCCGCAGGTTGGCGCGTTCGCCGCTGTCGCCTTGGTCCAGAACGGTCACCAGCTTTCCGTCTTTGACAATGATCAGGTAAGCTTCTTCCGGTCTTATCAAGGTGCTGATGCGTCCATACATCAGCCGTCCGTCTTCTTTCATGGCGTTCAGGTAGAGCATGATGCCTTCGTAGGAGTCCAAGGCCAGCAGGTCGCCGATGATTCGCAGCTGGGGCGCGAACAGAGAGTCGGTCTCTACGGTTTCAGACACTGGCGTGGTGACAATGGCTTTCGTAGGGCGGACTGCTTCCTGTTCTGCCGCTTCGGCAACAGCCGTGGTGTCAGGTAGGGCGGCAACGGCTGTGGTGTCGGGTAGGGTGACAACAGCCGTTGTGTCGGGTAGGGTGACAACAGCCGTGGAATCTGTATCTTCCAAAGTGAAGCTGTCCTCTTGTTCCATCTCCGGCACGGCGGTCGGTGTGGCCGGGGTTGTGGCCAAGGCCGCTGAATCTGCCGGAACAGCTTCTTGCGTTGCGGGCTGCCCGGCGGTCACGGCCGGTGTTTCAGCCGGTGTTTCAGCCTGTTTTTCAGCCGTAGCTTCGCTTGTCAGTATGTTCTTGTCGATGTAGGCAAAGACCTTGAACATACCCATCTGTTTGTATTGCAAGAGTTTGCTGCTCATGTCCATGCGTCTCATGGCTTCTTCGGCGAACGCCTCGCCTTTCCCTTCTTCGGCCAGCAGGCTGCTCACCTGTATGCGCAGTTCCTCCACAGCCATGTCGCGGGCTTCATCGAAGCTGTTGGCACTCATGGCATCGGTATAGATGTATTGTTCGCTCAGTTTGATTTTTCTTATTTTCGCTTTGGTCTCCGCATCGGTAGGCGTAGTTTGTGCGATGGCCCATGGTATGCTGAGCAAAAGCATGGCAAATAAAGATATGAGATGTTTCATTTTTAGTGATTAACGGTTAGTGTTTAACGGTTAGTGATTAGTGTTTAGTGATTAGTGATTAGTG
>CALUOU010000157.1 GCA_944322335.1 uncultured Bacteroides sp. | reverse complement strand
GAGCCTCTTGTCGGATTCGAACCAACGACCCCGAGATTACAAATCACGTGCTCTGGCCAACTGAGCTAAAGAGGCATCTCAAAAAAAATCTGCAGCCGCATCAGGGGATGCTGACTAAAACGGCTGCAAATTTAGGCATTTATTTTATTCCCACCAAATTTTAAGCAGGATTTTTATTTATTCCGCAATTTTTCTTTGTATTTCACCAGTTGTTTCTCCAGCGCGTCAAGGCTCAGGTCTATGGCCTCTTCAAACGTGTCGCACACCTTATTGGCATACAGTTCGCCGTTGGGCACCAGCACTTTAATGCCGGCTTCCTTGTTTTCGGCAGTCTCTGGCTTCACTACTTTCAATGACACCTCTACTTTCTTTATATCATCGTAGAATCTCTCCAGCTTTGCTACTTTCTTTTGGATAAAAGCCTGCAGCTGATCTGACGCATCAAAGTGAATCGATTGAATTCTTACTTCCATAATTACCTCCTTGTTGTTTTTAGGCTCTTGGATGAGCCCGGTTATACACTTTTTTTAGCTCCTCAAAAGTAGTGTGCGTGTAGATTTCGGTTGTCGCCAGACTTTCGTGTCCCAGCAATTCCTTGATCGCGCCCAGATCCGCGCCGTTGTTCAGCATGACCGTCGCAAAAGTATGCCTCAACACGTGGGGACTCTTCTTCTTCACCGTCACCACTTTCGACAGATACCGTTTAACAAGCTTTTGAACAAGTCCCGCATAAAGCTGTTCCCCCGTCTTCCGCACAAAAAACGCGTCGGCACGAACGGGAACCGCCTCGTTGCGGATGTTGATGTATGATTCCATTTCCTGTCTCAGCTCCTCGTCAAAAGGGATCAGGCGCTGCTTGTTGCGCTTTCCCGTCACCTTTATCACCGAAGCCGAGAAATCCACATCGGCATCCTTCAGACCTATCAACTCGGAAAGCCGCATGCCCGTGGCATAAAACATTCCGATGATCAGATGGTCGCGCCCCCCCTCGAAGCCTTCCCCGAAGTCCATTTGATCCAACAGCTTGTCCATTTCCCCTTCCCTCAGAAACACTGGCAGCGGTTTTTTCTTTTTAGGCCCCGTCACCATATGCAACGGGTCAACCTTCACCAGTCCTTTCCGCAGAAGGAACTTGAAATAGCTGCGAATCGAACTCAACATCCGGTTCACCGTCGAGGCGGCATACCCCTCGTCCATCAAGACGATGATCCAATCGCGTATCAGATCTGCATCCACATCCGAATAGGTCAGACCGCCGCGTTGCTCCTCGCCGAATTTCTGCAGAGCCAGAAGATCTGCCTTGTAGAGCTTCACCGTCCTTTCAGAATAGTTCCGCTCATACAGAAGATAGTCCAAATAAGAATCAGTCACCAACATAACTCGTCGTCATCTCATTAAAAGATGCAACGAATGTATGAAAAAGAATTCAATAATTCAAGCGATTTACGATTTTTAATCTTCTACTTGATGAAGTTTTTGCACATAAACAGCGTGTTCTTTCATAAGTCTCTTTGTCACAGAGGGTTTGTCAAACTGCTGTCTTCTTCTCAACTCTTTCACGATGCCAGTTCTTTCAAATTTTCTTTTGAACTTTTTCAGTGCTTTTTCGATGTTTTCGCCTTCTTTTACAGGTACTACAATCATTTTTTACTACTGTTTAAAATATTAATGGTTATTGAAAAATATCTCGTGATTATATTCGAGCGGCAAAATTACACATACTTTGTTTATTTACAAAACTTTCTGTCGAAAAAAACACAAGAATGCCTCATTCTTTCCTCTTTCGGGTCAGCCTCCGCTTGGATGAGAATGAAAGAAAGGCCAAGGCGGAATACACCTTATTATATATACACATCTGGCAAGCCTCCCGCTCCCGGCTGGGATCAGAGTCTCTCGATATCATTCAACAGCCGAATGAGCGAACGTCCTATGGCGTATGCCAAATTGACCGGCACGGCGTTCCCAATTTGTTTGTATTTGGAACTGAGCGTGCCGGCAAAATTCCACTCATCCGGAAATGTCTGTATGCGGGCATATTCACGGACGGTCAAAGGGCGTGTCTCAGTCGGATGGCAACGTTCCGTTTGCTTTTGAGCCGGCGCACAAGTCAATGTCAGGCTTGGTTCGTCAAGAGACAGACGGCGTGCCATGCCTGTTTTCCCTCCTTCCAGCTCAAAGCTTCCACCCATGTATTCCTTCTGGATTTCAACGGGCAAATCACGCCAATAGCCTCCCATTGGTACAAGCTCCATGACTTTCTGCTTCTTGGGAGGATATTTCTGTCCGTCAGACTGAGGCACGTCCGTATCATACAACTCTCCTTTGAAAAAAGCGTCACGCAAGGTCATGATCCGATGATACGGAGCAGGCCATCTGAACTGCACCTTGTCTGCCAAGTCATTCCGGATGGCAATCAGTATCAGGCGTTCCCGCTTTTGCGGCACTTGGTAGAGGATGGCCTTCAGCACTCTCGGCTCCACCAATGTATAGCCCAGTTCCCGGATGGTGTTCTTGATGGTCTCCAACGTCCTTCCCCCATCGTGTGCAGACAGTCCTTTCACGTTCTCGCCCATGAACACTTTAGGCTGTATCTCCTTTACGGCGCGTGCCAGCTCAAAAAACAAAGTACCTCGCGTGTCGTTAAACCCACCTTGCTTGCCCGCATACGAGAAAGCCTGACAGGGGAATCCGCCGGAAAGGAAATCTACTTTCCCGTTAAACTGTTTGAAAGAGATGGTACGTACATCCTGCTCGACAACCTGCCATTCCGGACGGTTATATTGCAAAGTCACACAAGCGTCATGGTCTATTTCATTTAACAAAACATGAGAGAAGCCCGCTTTTTCCATGCCTAAAGCAAGTCCGCCAGCCCCTGCAAAAAGTTCGATGGAAGTGTAGGCGCGCAGAGGCCGGACCCGCATTTCCTCCTCCCAAGAAGAATGCACCATCTCGCTGATTTCTGGAACTTTAAGCAAGTTTTCAACTAAAAAATATTTATTGCCATTCTCATCAATGGAAGGGATGAAAGTCCCATTGTTCTCCCATTTCTGGAGAGTCGCTTTGGAAACGCCCATGATGTCGGCAAAATTGCTGGCTGATATGATATTCTGCATAGATTAAAAGTTTTGGAAACCATCGTACGTTCTGAAAGCGAGCAGATACAGACTCTTGAAGGTGTCGGGCGACAACTTGTGCAACTCGTCATACACAGTATTTTGAATAGAGCCGCATTGCAAATCGGCAATCACATCATCCAATATGTCCGGCAATGCCTTGCACAACTTGAAGAAGGCGTATTCGTCATCGAACACAATGTCATAGAACTTGTCTATGGACACGCGCCGTATCTTTTCGTGAGACAAATTGTCATAACACCATTTTTCATTGCGGGATTTGGTAGCAATGACTTCCACCAGCATGCATGTGGCCTGGTCATCGTGCAAGATCTTATGCTGCATGTGCCGATATACACTATCAGCCGCACGACTGTTCATCGTGTTATGTTTATTTTTCAACTCAGCAAATATATGACGTTCGTTGTTCACCACATCAAAACCGGTTTCCGGCACTTCCCATCCGTTTCCGGCATATCGGAACAGGTTTTGATGGAAATAGCCGATATGGTTTGTGTTGGTTTTGTCTATCTGGCGAATGCTCTCCGATTCGACAATCTCATCCAACGTCTTGCCATACACCTTGGCATCAAATGTCAACTTGATGGGGTCTATGATGTTCTTATTAAACTCCTTCAGATTGATATGCGTACGGTAGAGTTCAACGGTCTGCTTGACATGGTTGAATATGGCTTCATCGGAAATAAAACCTAACTGGTAGTCTCTCATTTTCCTTGTTTTTGTTTGGCGCAAAGTTACGCAATTTTCCTGTATTCACCTAATTCTTTAAAATCAGCATTTCACTCGCCGTCACCCAGTACCCGTTCCCATACTTTGTATGCACCCTTCTCCCCACCTGAGCCAGCAACCGGCTGAAGGCCGTGCAGCTACATTCCTTCAGAGCGGCGGGGTTCTTCCTTTTCAACGTGGCGTAGATTTCGGCGGCGGACAGGAGGTGTGCGCCCTCCTCGCCCGGCTCCGCAAAGCGGAAACACGTGCCGATCAGTTCCTCGGCAGGCGTGACGCGATAGAAGGCGCGGTTGGCTGCCTGGATCCCGGCCTCTTCCTCCTTGCTGAACCAGGAACGCTCGCCCGATTCCAGCTCGTGCTTCAGCTGGGCATAAAGCTGGTCGTAGTCTATGGGCGTGGTGCAGTCTATCTGCCTCGTCACTTCCACACAGATGAAGCGGCGGCTTCCGCTCAGGTCGGTCAGCAGGTCCGTGCGGTTACTGGTGCCAATGAAGGAGGCGATGCGGGAAAGCGGCTCGGCGTTCCGCTTGTAAGCTCGGCGGACGCGCAGGCTCTCCATCTGCATCAGGTTCTTCAGCTGGGGCATACGGGAGGTCGGCAGGCGGTCGAACTCGTCCAGATTGATCAGGCCGTAGGAGGCCAATTTGTTCTCCGCACCCGAAGCGTTCGTCAGGTCGAAACTCTCTGTGAAATAGTCCTGCAGAGGCTTGGGAAGCAATATCCTACAAAAGGTGGACTTGCCCATGCCCTGACGGGTGCTGATTAAAATAGGCGCTACGCT
>CALUOU010000156.1 GCA_944322335.1 uncultured Bacteroides sp. | reverse complement strand
TCATGCCTTCTTCCAATCCTTGCTTCATGCCTTCTTCCAATCCTTGCCTCATGCCTTCTTCCAATCCTTGCTTCATGCCTTGCTCCAGATACTCTTCCATGCCTTTCTTGTACTTTTCTTTCCATTGCTCTTCCCACTCCCTTCGCATGTCCTCTTCAACGATTCGGTTGATATAATATCTGTCCACCGCCTTGTCATAGGCTATGCGGTTCTCTTCTGACAGGTTGGCCACTGAGGCCAGCTGTTCAAGACGCTTGAACACTTGTTCCTTCAAGGCGTCAGGCATTCTGCTCCAATAAC
The DNA here is from genome assembly GCA_944322335.1 of uncultured Bacteroides sp. Classification (GTDB taxonomy): domain Bacteria; phylum Bacteroidota; class Bacteroidia; order Bacteroidales; family Bacteroidaceae; genus Bacteroides. The sequence goes on along the minus strand of CALUOU010000156.1, from coordinate 4,622 downwards.
ACATATTCTTTAACGCATATATTAGTTTTTCATACAAAGTCCCACACTCAGGCAATTCCTTTGTAAAATAAGGGAATTGCAAATAAATCTGGCGGAAATGAGGATTCACCACTTTGCCGTTCTCACGGTCGGCTATCACCGTGTCCGTGCGGAATTTCTTTTCCAGTCCGGCTTCTTTAAAATTCATCAGGAATATGCCATACACCGCAGGCAGTTTGTAACGTGTTCCGTAAGGGACAGGATCCTCGCAGACCATGCCCTCCGATGAGGACTCTTCCGGCACCGCCACTTCCTTGGAAGAAGGCTTTTCTACCTGCCTGCTGATAGCGCGGCAGACATAGTAAAGCGTGCGGTCCAGAAAATTTGTATGCCAGCGGTTCTGCATCTCCACGATGATGTATTCCCCCGTAGATGTTTGGCAATACAAGTCGTAAACGATGCCAGGGTCATTTCGGTTGTCCGAGTGGTCTTCCTTGTCAAGGAATGTCAGATCTTCTATATAATGCTCCCCGGACAGCAGTTCGTTCAGTAAGGTTATTAAAAGTTCCTTGCTGGCTTGCTGGCCAAAGATGATCTTAAAGCCGATGTCTGTAAACGGATTTACAAAATGATCCATATGATTAATATGTTTATTCAGTCTTTTTACAGAAAGCATGCCTTTCGGCAAATCAATCTGCTTACAAAGGAAAGAAATTATTTTGAGAATAGCAAGATGGAGGAACTGATTTTCAGGGCATGCGAACAAAAATAATCAATCAGGAGCGGAAAAGCATGCCTCGCTATTTGTCGGGAATAGCCATGTTTCCCCGTCAGAATGATATGTATTCCTTGGATATGCTGACAGCCCATATTTTCAAGACAGGCCAAACAGAAGTTGAAATCTCATAAAAACGGAATAAACATGCGCAATAAACCGTATTTTTGGGGGGTGGGTGCGTGTCATCAGAGGGCGGATCACGCATGAAAACAGTGCCGGATCATGCGTGCGGCTGTTCCAGATGACGCGTGCGGCGCGTTGAAAACGTGTGTGCGGCGGAAGCGGATGACACGTGCGGCGGAAACGGAGGGCGTTTTTCCGGCATTTTCCAGCCGGAGAGAGGGAGCGGAAACGCTGTTTGAAATGTAAGCATTTCGCTACCGTCCTGCAAGACAGCCGACTGCGGATTTTCGTTCCGTTTTTTCGGAGCGGACAGACAGTGGGACGGAAACAAGCGATTCTGAGAAGGGAAGAAAGGCAAAGTGTCAGATTGTAAATTTGTCCTCAGGCTTGCGTCTGCATCTGAAAAAAAAGACGGCTGGATTTTTGATGCGGGTGCCCTGGCGATCATGCGGATTTAAAAAATAATCCGTATCTTTACGCCATGAATGCATTCTCTGATTGTCCGGGGGCAAACGCCTCTCGTGTGGCTGTCTTGTTGTCAGGCATTGTAGCGAGAGGCCTGTGCGCCTGCCTGGGGCAGGGGTGTGGTTCTGATACATAAACCTGAAAACATTGTGCATTGACATGGATTTGTTTTTGATCATTACAGGCGCTTTATGCCTGTTGCTTGGGCTGGCGGGCTGCATCCTGCCCGTCTTGCCCGGCCCGCCTTTGTCTTATGCGGGCTTGGTTTTGCTGCATTTCACGGATAAGGTGTCGTTCACTCCCGCACAGCTCATCGTCTGGCTGGTGGTGGTGATCGTTGTGCAGGTGCTGGACTATTTTGTCCCCATGTGGGGCAGCAAATACAGTGGAGGCAGCACGTGGGGAAGTCGCGGCTGCCTGGTGGGAACCATCATCGGGCTGTTCTTCATGCCTTGGGGATTGCTGGCCGGTCCGTTCCTGGGCGCGGTCATCGGCGAGCTGCTGGGCGGAAGCGAAACCATGCGGGCTTTGAAGTCTGGTGTCGGATCCTTGCTGGGCTTTCTGTTCGGCACGGTTGTGAAATGCTTGGTCTGTGGCTATTTCTGCTGGAAATTTGTTTCGGCAGTGATGTAGTGATCAGTGATAGGCACAGTTTCGTTGATAACCAACCATAAACCGTTAGTAAAATGTATAACAGAGAATTTACCCCAGAGAGAATCTCCCGATTGGGAGACAACGAGATTTTTGTGTTCGGAAGCAACCTTGCCGGCATGCACGGCGGCGGAGCCGCCCGTTTGGCCTGTCAGCGTTTTGGAGCCGTATGGGGGCAGGGAGTAGGTCTGCAGGGTCAGAGCTACGCCATCCCTACCATGCAGGGAGGTGTCGGCACGATCCGTCCTTATGTGGACGAGTTTGTGGAGTTTGCCAAGAAGCGTCCCGCCTTGAAGTTTTGGGTGACCCGCATCGGCTGTGGCATCGCAGGCTTCACGCCAGACGAGATCGCTCCCTTGTTCCGGAGTGCGTTGGAGCTGGAGAATGTGATGCTGCCGCAAGATTTTGTAGAGGTGCTGGAAGGCTGAAGCTCTATGTCGCGAAAGTTCCCCGCCTGCCGGGCTGGTGGCAGATGGGGAACTTTGATTGTTGTCACTCTGTCAGGTTGATGCCGGAATGTTCTTTTACGTAATCGGCAAATTCAGCGATGACGGCATCTGTGTTTGTCTTGTCCATCAGCTTCTGCATCGGCACTTTCATGACCAGAAAAACGCCTTGATCATTCTCCGCCTCGAAATGCTGCTTGGAGGAAAGGCACCATTCGCGTATGTTTTCGTCTTCCGTATTCCAGAATTGATATTCTCCGTTCTTTTTGTTCGTAGATTTCAAGATCAGAAAGGCCAATGTCTCCGAATCCTCTACGCTGGCAAAAGAATGAATGTTTCGTTTGTCAGGAGCCTGCTGGCGAGAGCTGAAAAATCCGCTGTCGCTGATGACCAGAACAGACATGCTATAAACTTTTTTCCCTACAGGCTTCTCTCCGAAATAATATTCCATCGCGTAGGAATACAGGAAGTCCCATGCCCACATGCCCTTAAAAATATCAAGGTTGGCGTCTTTATATTCGGTAGAATATGCCCGCGTAGCCGGTATCGGACGGGAAAAGTGTTTGAATCCTCCTATCCTGTTTGGAAAGTTGAACTTAGCCCTTAGGTAGAAAACTAAATCCAGCACTCTTTTCTGATACTCATAAATCAGTCTGTAGGCAGTCCGTATGTCGGAGAATAGGGCGTCTGCCTGTTTGTCTAAATTTTCCATATGTCAGCTATAATGTTGAGATTGTTTTTGTTCAGTTTGATTAGTTCCTTAGGGGTGTCCCTCAGCCATTCCATGATGCGGTCGCCATGTTGGTTGAAGGAGGATTCCACATCGTCCAGGATACGGATGGTCTGCGCCGTATGGCTGTCCTGAAAGGGAAGCTGTTTCAGCATGTGCAGTTGTTCATGCACTTTTTCCAATAAGCTCATCCAGCTGCATTTGTATACGGTGTGGCCTTTAGCGCGTCCCTCTTCGTTGAGAGAGCTGCTATGCAAATCCATATTGCCGCCTAAGGCTATCAGGTAGAGCTTTCTGTGTTCTTCAGCATACTCGTTCAGATAGGCGCATATTTCGTTGCTCCATTGGATGGGACCCTGTGTTTCACAGTTGTCTGTCTTTTTGGCTTCCAAGATCAGATCGAAATTGCAGAAGCGGATAAACACGTCCGGCTCGACATGGTCTGTATTGGAAATGTCTTTTCCCTCAGCACTCCATTGGGGCCAGAATTCAAAAAAGCGGATTTCTCCTGCCGATTCCGGCAATGGCTCGTGAAACGCAGTGGCTCTCCTTAATAAGGTCCAAAACAGATCAGCAGGAAGATGAAGCATCTCTCCTATGACCGAAGATGTTTTGGTGTCTTCATTGGTTACTACTCTCAATTTCTCTTGGGGCAAAGATTCCTTTTCATCTTCATCGGATTTTACTCTCAGTTTCCCCTTTATAAATGATTGAAGCATAGGGCGTCTGTTGATTGAAATCGTTTATGTGATGACAAAAGTATGATAAAAAGATGGAACGCGCAAAAAAGGATGGGTGAAAATTTTATCTATTCATCTTTGCATTATGCTATTTCGGGGATTCCCTTTGTGCGGCTCCTCTTGTTTTATACGATATAAGAGCCATGGAGGTAACGACCCGGGGCGTCCATATGGATGCGACAATCCATGTGTCTTGATGTGAAAGTGATAGCCTGCATTTTCGTATGGGCAATGCAATAAATGAATGCTGGGAAAACAGCATAGATATAAAAAGCGTGCAATGGGTTTATGATGCCCCCAGGATGATTTTGTCTATAGCATGTCCCAGCGACAGTTTTTCTTTTGACATCGAATATGACTATGTGGCTTGGACGAATGTCTTAAACAACAATGCCGTGACGGTTTATGACAACGAAACTTATGAAATGGCCTTGCCTGTATGTCAAGATGAAGTGGAGTGAAATCAAGGGTTGAACACCTTTCATATCAAGACCTTAAAGATATGTTTATAGAAAAATATGGAAAGGAGGCTTGTCTGGATTTTATTTCAGAAATGGAATCCGTTTACAAATCTTATGGAGAAAAAACGCAGCGGGATCCGATTATATTGGGGTGAATGAAACATACAACAAGGCTTTTGGAAATATGTTTTATTGCTCTTTATCATGGAATTTGGTGAAAGGCAAAGAATCCAAACCGGATCGCATGAA
>CALUOU010000155.1 GCA_944322335.1 uncultured Bacteroides sp. | reverse complement strand
CCGCACGCGCGCGGTCCGATGCGGAATGCGCCTATCTTGCCGTTGCCAGAGAGCGGGCGCACCGGCCGTTCACTGCGGCCAAATTGATTTTATGATACAATCAACCTGACAGCACGGCCTTTCCAACCTGTTTTTTACAGAAAAGCCCGCTGGAAGCTTCACGCCTTCACCCCGTTTCCAAACGGATGACATCCAGCCGTTTCCTGTGAAAGACAGGACCGGCCCCACCTTTCACGACCATTCACATTCATCAGACATAACCATTTTATATAAAGAGGATTACAGTGAATACTTCCCAAAAAGGATCTCATCACAGTCTTTCCATCCACACCGGGCGTGAAAACCTACATTTATTGACATAGCAAACAGCCCGTGAATGATTTGTATACCCTATTTGAATGATTTGTATACCCTATTTGACCGATTTACACACCTTGCCGAAGGAGAGAGAAGAAATGAGGGGCATCGGATGAAAGAATTGAAAAATCCACTCAAAATGCGATAGAAAAAGCTTTTCAGAAGGCGGGAAAAGACCATAGGTGTTTCTCCAGCCAAGTGCCGGCCGTTTCCCGCTTTTTTAGGCATCAAACCGCAAAAACAGGCCAAAATGCTCGAAAATTGCCCTTTTTTGACTTATTAGTCTACATTGTTTTTCCTATAATTCATTTATCTTTGCCAAGGTCAAATTATGTTTATTCACATCTGATACCTTTATTATTAATATGAAAAAGTTATTTTGGAGTTTGGCTATCGTCCTTGGCATCGGCCTTCTGTCTCAAGCGAAGGCCCAAGAAGCGACGACCTACAAAGCCATCACACCGGGCGAGGTCTGGAAAGACACAGACGGTAACCCCATCAACGCCCATGGAGGCGGCATCTTGTATCACGAAGGCACGTACTACTGGTACGGCGAGTACAAAAAAGGGAAAACCATCCTGCCCGAATGGGCCACGTGGGAATGCTACCGCACGGACGTGACGGGCGTAAGCTGCTATTCTTCACAAGACTTGATGAACTGGAAGTTTGAAGGAATCGTGCTTCCGGCTGTGAAAGACGACTCCAGCCACGACCTGCACCCCAGCAAGGTGCTGGAGCGTCCGAAAGTGATCTACAACAAGAAAACCGGCAAGTTTGTCATGTGGGCGCACGTGGAAAGCGCCGACTACAGCAAGGCATGCGCCGGAGTGGCCGTGAGCGACTCGCCCACAGGCCCTTTCACCTACCTGGGCAGCTTCCGCCCCAACAATGCCATGGCCCGCGACCAGACGGTCTTTGTGGACGATGACGGCAAGGCATACCAATTCTATTCTTCGGAAAACAACGCCACCTTATATATTAGCGAGCTGACCGACGACTATCTCCGTCCGACAGGCCGCTTCACACGCAATTTCATCGGAAAGAGCCGCGAAGCGCCGGCGGTGTTCAAACACGGCGGCAAGTACTACCTGCTCTCATCGGGCTGCACGGGCTGGGATCCCAACCAGGCGGAACTGGCCGTGGCAGACAGCATCATGGGGCCGTGGAAGGTGATCGGCAATCCTTGCACAGGCACGGATGCCGACAAGACTTTCTATGCGCAAAGCACCTACGTGCAGCAGGTGATGGGCAAGAAGGACTGTTACATCGCCATGTTTGACCGCTGGAACAAAAAAGACTTGGAAAACTCGCTCTACGTCTGGCTGCCGATCTCGTTTGAGGGCGGAAAAGTCACCATCCCCTGGCAAGCGGAATGGAACCTCGACGGCTTCGCCGACCAGCCGCGCTTTGAGGCCGGCAAAGGCACATTCCTGCTGAACGGGAAACCTTTTGTGGTAAAAGCTGCCGAGCTGCACTATCCGCGCATCCCGAAACCCTACTGGGACCAGCGCATCAAGCTTTGCAAGGCACTGGGCATGAACGCTGTCTGCCTCTACGTATTCTGGAACGCGCACGAACCGAAGCCAGGCGAGTTTGACTTCACCGGACAAAACGACCTGGCCGAATTCTGCCGCCTCTGCCAGGCGAACGGCATGTATGTCATCCTGCGTCCGGGACCGTATGTGTGCGCCGAATGGGAAATGGGCGGCCTGCCTTGGTGGCTGCTGAAGAAGAAAGACATCCGCCTGCGCGAAGACGACCCGTATTTCGTCGAGCGGGTGGCCATCTTCGAGAAAGCCGTCGCCCAGCAGGTGAAAGACCTCACCATCCAGAACGGAGGTCCCATCCTGATGATCCAGGTGGAAAACGAATATGGGTCTTATGGCGTCAACAAGAAATATGTCTCACAGATACGCGACATCGTACGCCAGGAATATGGCAACGAAATAGCCCTCTTCCAATGCGACTGGAACTCCAACTTCGAGCTGAACGGCCTGCATGACCTCATCTGGACGATGAACTTCGGCACGGGCGCCAACATCGACCAGCAATTCGCCCGCCTGAAAGAGCTTCGCCCCAACAGCCCCCTTATGTGCTCGGAGTTCTGGAGCGGATGGTTCGACAAATGGGGAGCCAACCACGAGACGCGCCCTGCCGAAGACATGATCGCAGGCATCGACGAAATGCTGTCAAAAGGCATCTCCTTCAGCCTCTACATGACCCACGGAGGCACCAACTGGGGACACTGGGCAGGAGCCAACTCGCCCGGCTTCGCCCCCGACGTGACCTCATATGACTATGACGCGCCCATCAGCGAGTCCGGACAAACAACTCCTAAATATTGGGCACTGCGCGAAACTTTGGCCAAATACATGGACGGCGAAAAGCAAGCGAAAGTGCCCGCCCTCATCAAACCTATCGCCATCAAAGCCTTCCAATTCACCGAAATGGCTCCGCTCTTCAGCAACCTGCCCGAAGCCAAGAAGGACAAGGAGATACGCACCATGGAAGAATACGACCAGGGCTTTGGAAGCATCCTCTACCGCACGACCCTGCCCGAACTGAAGCAGCCGGCCCTGCTGACCGTGAACGAAGCGCATGACTACGCGCAGATCTTCGTGGACGGCAAGTACATCGGCAAGCTGGACAGACGCAACGGCGAAAAGCAGCTCACCCTGCCCGCCTGCGCCAAGGGAACCCGCCTGGACATCCTGGTGGAAGCCATGGGCCGCATCAACTTCGGACGCGCCATCAAGGACTTCAAAGGCATCACGGGCAGCGTGGAACTGACCGTCGACATGAACGGCTATCCGTTCACCTGCGACCTGAAAAACTGGGAAGTGTTCAACATCGAAGATACGTATGAGACTTATAAGAACATGAAATACCAGCCCATCCAGTCGCTGACCGACGACAAAGGGCAGCGCATCCCCGGCTGCTATCGGGCCACGTTCAACGTGAAGAAACCCAGCGACACCTTCCTCAACTTTGAGACATGGGGCAAGGGACTGGTATATGTCAACGGCCATGGCATGGGACGCATCTGGGAAATCGGCCCGCAACAGACGCTCTACGTGCCCGGATGCTGGCTGAAGAAGGGTGAGAATGAAATCATCGTGTTCGACATCGTCGGTCCGAAGGAAGCCAAGTCGGAAGGCTTGCGCGAACCCATCATCAACCAGCTGCTCGTCCAGAAGCCTCTGACCCACAGGCTGGAAGGTGAGGAGCTGGATCTGAGCGCAGAGAAACCCGTAGCCACAGGCAGCTTCAAGCCAGGAAACGGATGGCAGGAAGTGAAGTTCGGACAGCCCGTAAGCGGACGCTACATCTGCCTGGAAGCGCTGAGCTCCATCGACGGAAAAGACCAGGCCTGCATCGCGGAAATGTATGTACTGGACGAAAACGGCGAACGCCTCTCCCGCGAGCCGTGGATCGTGAAGTATGCCGACAGTGAGGATGTAGGCCACGTGAACCGCTCGGCCGACAAGACTTTCGACCTGCAGGAATCCACTTACTGGAGCACGACCGAAGGCTCGCCCTACCCGCATGCCATCGTGATCGACCTGGGAGCTGAACACAACGTGAGCGGTTTCCAATACCTGCCACGCATGGAAAGCGAGGTGCCGGGAGCCATCAAGGACTATAAAATCTATGTGAAAACGGATAATTTCAAATATTAATGGGTTACACAACTGTAACACTACAATTCCCTTCATAATTGACGGGAGTCAAAGGAGAAGGGAGTATATGTTATCTTAATCACTCCAAGAATGTGCCGGAAGTGCCAACTTTCGGCACATTTTTTTATGCTTAAACATATTTCTCTCAAATAAGCCGTATCTTTGCACGGACGTTAGTTGATGAAGGGGAGAAGAGGACAAGTTGTAAACTTGCCGACATCATTGAATCACCTGAAAAATTTAACATAACAATCAGATACAGACATGAACAAGATTATCAGCAAAGAACATTTCTCTGAAAAAGTATTCAAACTCGTAGTGGAAGCGCCACTGATAGCCCGATCGCGAAAGGCCGGACACTTCGTCATCGTCCGCGTCGGCGAAAAGGGCGAACGCATGCCCCTCACCATCGCCGAGGCCGACCCCGTGGCCGGGACCATCACCCTCGTGGTGCAGGAAGTGGGTCTGTCGTCCACACGCCTGTGCGAACTGAACGAGGGCGACTGCATCACCGACGTAGTAGGTCCGCTGGGTCAGGCCACACACATCGAACGCTTCGGCACCGTGGTCTGCGCCGGAGGCGGCGTGGGTGTCGCACCGATGCTGCCCATCGTGCAGGCACTGAAAGCCGCCGGCAACCGCGTCATCACCGTGCTGGCCGGACGCACCAAGGAACTGATCATCCTGGAAAAAGAAATGCGCGAAAGCTCTGATGAGGTCATCATCATGACCGATGACGGCTCCTACGGCCAGAAAGGTCTGGTGACCGAGGGAGTGGAACAGGTCATCAAGCGCGAGAAGGTGGACAAGTGTTTCGCCATCGGCCCCGCCATCATGATGAAGTTCGTCTGCCTGCTCACCAAGAAATATGACATACCTACCGACGTGTCGCTCAACACCATCATGGTGGACGGCACGGGCATGTGCGGCGCCTGCCGCAT
>CALUOU010000154.1 GCA_944322335.1 uncultured Bacteroides sp. | reverse complement strand
CTTTTCAGAGTGAGGGAATCTCTCTTATTTTCTATTTCAAATGTAAGCATTTCGCTATCTGCCTAATAATGAGCGAATAGTAGATTTTCATTTCGTTTTTTTGAAGCGGCTTGATACTTTGCCCGAAATCTGCGATTCTCGTGCGGTTTAGAAGAGCATAAAATCTGGGATCAGTCAGAAAACCCAGCTGCATGATTTAGAGTGAGAGGTGTATTCTCCTGATCTGGCTAACAAAACAGTCTCTGGCTTTTTCTATATAAAAGGAGAGACAATCTTCCATGTCTGCTCTTCCTTGGATAGATATAGCCCAAAGAAGGACAGACACGGAAAAATGAAGAATATTCTATTTAGAAGAGTTCTCTAAATTTTTAGCATATAAGCTGTCAATAATGCCATCGGCCAAGCCGATAACGGGAACATGGATATACTCAGCCTTCACAATGTCAGCTATGGTCAGGAATATCTCAGCGGCAGGCACGATCACATCGGCACGGTCTGCTTTGAGGTTGTACGCATTCATGCGCTGCTCTGGAGTGAGAGGCTTCAGTTTGTCATACAGATTTTTCAATGAGGAAATAGGCATTCGTTCCAAATCCTTGTCTTTTGCATCTGCCAACCTGTAAAGCTTATTAATGTTGCCACCTGAACCAATGATATTGATCCCTTGAAATTTTGCTGTAAGGCGGGTAAGATCATCACGCATCTGTTGCCAAGTCTCTTGTTTTGCCGCTCCACTCAGTATGCGCACTGTACCGATATTATAAGAGAGTGATTGCACCAATTCACCATTGGTCAACAAGTTGATCTCTGTGCTGCCACCTCCCACATCCACATAGACATAATTGCCCGTACGGTCTTCCAGGCATTCAATATGGTTGTTGTAGATCATGCGGGCTTCTTCCTGGCCGTCGATCACTTCAATGTTAATGCCTGTGTCTTTTAATATTTTTTTTATGATGTTTTTCCCGTTTTTAGCGTCACGCATGGCTGAAGTAGCACAAGCGCGATAGTCCGTAACTTCATAAATTTTCATCAACTGGCGAAAAGCCTTCATCAGTCGGCGAAGTCTGACAGCTTTCACTTCAGACACTTCACCTAACGAGAACACATCAAATCCCAAGCGTAAGGGGACACGCAGCAGAAGCACTTTTGACAAACGCTTATTAACCAGATTCTCACCGTCTTTCACTTTCTTAATGAGCAGTCGCACCGCATTGGAGCCGATGTCAATTGCCGCATAACACTGATTATCCATTATGTATACCTTTTTATAATAATTGTTTTTAATGATATGGATTGGCATCACAACTTGTCACACAAAGAATGATTTTCCAAATCGTGTGAATGTTTTTCTGCGGATCCCTTTTATCCTCTTTTTATTTGTCTGAAGTTTCTTCGTTTGTTCTTTTGTAACTGTAGTATAACTCCTCTTGCGAGCGGAAAGAGCTCTCCGTTTCCGTCACCCAAGGAAGGTTTTCTCCTTTTCCATCCACAATCCTTCCTTGGCAGGTGTCCAGCAAGCCATAATCCACAACTTTTCTCAAGTCGGCTTTGATTTCAGGATCATAGACTGGTGTCACCACCTCCACTCGATTGTCCAGGTTTCGTGGCATCCAGTCAGCCGAGCCGATGAAGGTTTTGTTTTCTCCGTTGGCGGCGAAAATAAAGATGCGGGAATGCTCCAGATATCTGTCAATGATGCCATTGATATGGATTGTGTCGCTCACTCCCGATATGCCTGTCATCAGGGAACAGTTGCCACGCACCACCAGATCGACGGGCACTCCGCTGGCAGATGCCTCATAGAGTTTTCTCACCATGGTTATATCCGTAATGTGATTGATCTTGATGCGGATGTAGGCCTCCTTTCCCGCCTGCTTATTTTTGATCTCATCATTGATGAGGCGGATAAATTTCTGTTTCATCTCATTAGGAGAGACAAGCAGCTCCTTAAAATGGACTGGCGCATATGGCTTTTCGATGAATCTGAACACTTGATTCACATCATTTACTATACTCCGTGCGGAGGTCATCAGCATATAGTCTGTATAAACACGTGCGTTTCCTTCGTGGAAATTCCCGGTGCTGATGCAAGCGATGTCCTTGCCCGTCTTCATCGTAATATGGGTAATCTTAGAATGGACTTTCAGTCCTTCCACACCGAAAATGACATGAATGCCTGCATCTTGCATTTTTTTAGACCACCCTATGTTGGAGGCTTCATCGAAGCGGGCCAGCAATTCGATAACCACAGTCACTTTCTTCCCGTTGCGGGCTGCGCAGATCAGAGCTTTAACAACTTTGGAATCTTTAGCTAACCGATATAAAGTTGTCTTTATGCTTTTCACGTCTTTGCTGATGGCCGCTTCTTGCAACACACGTATGTAGTAGTCAAAGCTATGATAAGGCACATGGATAAAGCGGTCTTTCTCTTGTATTTGATGCAAGAGGCTTTCCCCCTTATCCAGCTCAGGCTTGGCCAGTGGAGGCCATGCCGGGTACTTCAGGTCTTTCCGCCCGCAGTCGGGGAATGACATCAGGTCTTTATGGTTATGGTAGCGTCCTCCGCTCAACACTGTGTCAAGCTTGTCCAGATTAAGTTTTTCCATCACCCGTTTCAAAACGTCCTTAGGCATCTCAGCATCATAAATGACCCGCAAGGCATCTCCTTTTCTTCGGCTCTTCACCCCTTTGGATATTTTCTGCAACATACCGTTGCGCAAGTCATTATCTATTTCCATTTCGGCATCTTTAGTGAACTTAAAGGCATATGCCTTGAAATTCTCATAGCCTATGCCAGAGAATATCATGGGCAAGCAATAGCGGATCACGTCATCCAGATACATCAAGTAACTTTTCCCGCCTTTGTCGGGCAAGCGTACAAACCGTCCGCATTCGGCCACAGGCAGAGCAATCAACGCATAATCATAGGCTCTTTTGCCTGCAGCCTGCATCTTGATTGCCAGATAAATGTTTTCATCGGTATCATCGGTCACTTGCCTCACGGCCGAAAGCCAGATGGCACTGACAAATCCGCTTAATTTTTCACGATAAAACTGACGGACAAACTCTTGCTGGTCTTCATCCAGTTCATTTTCCTTCAAGAGGAAGATATTCTCTTGCCGCAGTTGTTGGGTTACCGCATGGATGGCACTCTCATATTCTTTCGCATATTGGTTGTTCAGCCTATTGATCTGTTTGATAAGCTGCTGAGCATGATTACGCTCTTTGCTCAAACTCTTGTCCTCACATTCGGCAATACGGCTCAAAGTAGCCATACGCACACGAAAGAACTCATCCAGGTTGTTTGAATAAATACCTAAAAAGCCCAAACGCTCCAACAAGGGAACATTGGGTTTTGTCGCTTCTTGCAAGATGCGACGATTGAAGTACATCCAGCTTAGATCCCGATCGACATAAGCTTCGGACAGGTTTTTCTTATTAATTACATTAGTCATATAGATTCATCTTTTTACACGCAAAAATAAGTAACAGACATTACAAACATGTGTCAAACATGTTACAAATAGGGGTATGGCACTTGTGGCACAGAATGGATCCATCGGCCACAGCCTCCACTCTGCTCATCACGCGCCTTTGGCCGCTATGCACCCAATGCTTGAAAGTCTGGTCGGGGCTGTAGTTTTGCGCAAATTGAAGGAGCTCTTCCAGATTAAACTCTTCCGTAGCAATCCCCGCCCCTGTGCGAACGGCATCGTATGCGTTGCAATCCTGCTCTATGTGGGCAGGAACCATCATTAGAGGTTTGCCTAAATACATAGCCTCACACACCGATTCAAACCCGGCTGTAGTCGCATAGGCTTTACATCCTGCCATGTAATGCAGAAATTTTGTATCATTAATCTGGTGAAACGTCAGGGTAGCATCCACTTGGCACTCTTCTTTCTCATTGGGCTTATCCCAGAAGAAATGGAGGGGTACCGAAGGGTGTTTGACATGCCACTCATAAATGTTCTCGCCAAAACCAGCATTCACCATATAGCCATGGATATAGTCGCCGGCTGTCCCTTCACAAGCTAAAACTTCTTTCCGCAACAAGGGAGGGACGACATGAATGCGTTTTTCCTCATTATCCGGCATATCGTAGAATGACAGAGCGAGCCGGTCTTTAGCGCGGAGACTGGTCATGCGGGTGAAGAAACGCAGCAACATCAGACTGATACGGCTTTTTTGAGGAAATTCAAAATCCGGATGCAGGAACAGGTACTGATGGCCGATGCTGATTTGAGGCACTTCCGGACGAAAGAAAAAATAAGCCAGCCCTGTCAATAGCTCGTAAAAATTGACAACCACATCCGCTCCCGTTTCCTTTATGCGATGATGTATGTAACACATGCTCTTCACATATGCGGGGAGTTTCAGCATGTTGTAAGCCACACTACGCGAAAGGTTGGCCCGTTTGTTGGCTGGTGTTGGCAAAAAGTTGGGGCTGAGGAAACGCTTCACGGGAGCCTGAATGCTCCGATTGAAAAATCCAGGCAAACGACGCGCATTGCTCTTTCCTACTAATACTTCCACGACCTCATGTCCATTGCGTCGCAACAGTTCTTCCATGGCAATGGCTTGGGTCAGATGCCCGCGCCCTTCTCCTTGAACGATAAATAATACTTTCATTAAGTGCCTCCTCAATTTTTGTTTAAGTTTAAGATTAATAATCCAAACCAATGCTTCCGCACCTTCGCCTTTCCTTATAGCAATTGGCGTTTTGCAGGAAATCACATGCATTTGCCAGACTTATGGCAACAAAGATACGAAATATGCGACATCAATAAAAAAAATAAGCTTTTCTTTTTCTTTTTATGGGCAGAAATCTGCCGCATTCCATGTTCTGTTATGCAAATGTCGCACTTAGGTGTTACGGAACGATGTGGAAAATGTGACAAAACAGTTATTTTATTCAAGTTTCACAAGCGTTCGATTCATCCTGGACGGCAAGGGTTCTGTGTGTGAAGATCAAAATGATACAAGCTTTGCACAGACGTATGCAA
>CALUOU010000153.1 GCA_944322335.1 uncultured Bacteroides sp. | reverse complement strand
AACAAATAATGCTCCTCCTGTCAGGGCGGAAGTCTTGATGAAGTCCCTTCTGCTTATTTTATTATCCGTATTCATAACGCTTCTTCTTTTGGTGCAAAAATAGCGGTAGATAGCGCAAAAGGGCGTAACAATTCCACGGAGGATTGTGACGGTTTTACTGATATATTGTCATAATTGGAATCGTCAATTGAAAATCGCGGGAACTTTGCGATATCAAATTACAGAAAGAAGAATGTTTGCTGCTTGATAATCAGAAAATATAAAATGTTATTCGGTTTAAGTGTGGAACTGCAATGCCACGTCCTCCTATACAGACCCTGAGAACCGTCACGCCATCCATCGTTGCCCCTGCCCGTTTCTTGCAGCTTTCGCACAAAAGGAGTATTTTTGCACAAAAATACATTCAAACCCAAGAAAATATCCCTGCAAAATATGGAAAAGCAAAACTTGCAAACGATCGAAGAAATCTGCTTCTCTTACCGGGACCAAGCGGAACGGGCCAAACAAGCTTCTGAAAAACTGAAAAGACACATCGCACGCATCAGCCTGCTCCGTCTGCTGATGTTTGTGGCAGGCGTGGCAGGATTGATCGGATTCTGGGAGAAGCCATGGATCGTGCTGACAGGAATCGGCGCAATAACCTTTATCCCTTTTCTAATCCTGGTGAAATATCACGACCGGCTGTTTCGCCGAAAAGACTATCTGGACAAAGAAGCCGCAGCCAACGAACAAGAGGCGGCGGCTTTGGAGGCATACGACATTTCAGGCTTTGAAGACGGAAGTGAATTTTCCGACCCGGCTCATCTATACACATACGACCTTGATGTCTTTGGCCCCCACTCCCTCTTTCAATCTGTCAACCGAACATGCACGCAACCTGGCAAAGCCTGTCTGGCCCGCTGGATGAGCAAGCATTTGGAGAAAGCGGCAGAAATCGTACAGCGCCAGGAAGCCATACGCGAACTGGCTTCCCAACAGGAGTTCCGGCAAAAGTTCCGCATTCAGGGTCTGCTCCACAAAGGACAAGCGGCGGACGAGTCCGAATTGCGCGCCTGGGCAGCCAGTCCCACTCAATTCCGCAACCGGAAAACATTACGTCTGCTGCCCTGCCTCATCGGCGGTCTGAACTTGGCCTGTCTGGCAGCTGTGGCAGGAGGTATCTTGTCCGGCTCAACTTGGGCGGTGATCTGGGTGGGATGTGCCATCATCAGCTTCGCTTTTACAGGCAAAATCACCCGGATGCAAAATGTCTATGGCAAAAAACTGCAAATACTCGGCACATACGCCCGCCTTTTACACCTGATGGACGAACAGCCCATGCACTGCCACCTGCTGACGGCCGTGAAAAACGACATCGGCGGTGACAGCCGGAAGGCATCACTCGCCATAGCCCGGCTAAACAAACTGATGAGCGAACTGGACCAGCGCAACAATTACTTGATATACACCATACTGAACGGAAGCTTCTTCTGGGAGCTATGGCAGATCATGCGCATAGAGGCTTGGAAGGAAGCCTATGCCAACGATCTTGTCCGCTGGCTCACCGCTATCGGACAAACGGACGCACTCTGTTCGCTCGCCACTTTCGCCTACAACCATCCGGACTATGCCTACCCCACCTTCACAGACACACCGTTCCTGCTTCACGCCCGCTCGTTAGGCCACCCGCTGATGCGCCGCGACCGCTGTGTGCGCAACGACGCGGACATCCCCAAACGCCCCTTCTTCCTCATCATCACCGGTGCCAACATGGCGGGCAAAAGCACTTACCTGCGCACGGTGGGCATCAACTACCTACTGGCCTGTTTAGGAGCGCCCGTATGCGCCGAAAGCATGGAACTATACCCCGCCAGGCTGATCACCAGCCTGCGCACCTCAGACTCGCTCAACGACAACACGTCTTATTTCTTCGCCGAGCTGAAACGCCTGAAACTCATCATTGACAAACTAAAGGCAGGAGAAGAATTGTTCATCATCCTCGACGAGATCCTGAAAGGGACAAACTCCACCGACAAGCAGAAAGGCTCCATGGCTCTTATCAGACAATTGATGCGCCTGAAAGCCGACGGCATCATCGCCACTCACGACCTCGCATTGGGCACACTGGCCGACAGCTTCCCAGACAACATACGCAATTATAGCTTTGAAGCCGACATTGCCGGTGGCGAACTGACATTCGCTTACCGCCTGCGCGCAGGAGTGGCACAGAACATGAACGCATGTTTCCTGATGACGAAAATGGGAATAGCTGGAGTGGAAGACTAAGAAACCCCTTCAAACACATCCGGCTTCAGCAGATCCGTTCCTCCCGCTTTGCTGACCAGTCCGGCGGATGTCTTGACGGCGAATTTGGACATCAGGCTGCGACGGTGGGTTTTCACGGTATCAATGCTGATGTTCAAGGCGGATGCGATCTCCGGGCCGTTCCGACCGTCCAGCATCAAAGCGAGCACTTCCTTCTCACGGCTTGTCAGCCGGACAGGAGCCGCCTTCAGCCTGGTGAAAACAGGATCACAATAAGTGCCGCCTTTCCGAAGCTCAGCGATGGCGTGGCGCAGCTCATCGAGCGGCGAATGCTTAGAGACGATGCCTTCCACACCCAGCTCCTCCAGTTCTGCCGCCATCCACGGCTCTTCGTGCATCGTATAGACTAAAACGCGGCAGCCCGGCCACATCAGACGCAGGCGGTCAATGGCAGCACCCGGATGCGCGCCACACAGCCCCAAGTCAAGAATGCAAAGGTCATAACGCTCGCAGCCGGAAGCGGCCGGAAGCGATGTCAGTGCCGTACAGGCAACGTTTTCACCTTCCAAGACCACATTCTCAATGCCTCGCAAGACAATGGGATGGTCGTCTAACACCAACACCCTACAATATAGCGGCGTTTTCCCCGCTTCTGCAATGTTTTCATCGTTTGTCATGTCTAACTGTATTTACGGGAAAATTCAACTCAAATAAATTCAAATCCTTCACGCGCAGCCACTCGGCCGCTCCTCCGATCGCCTTCGTCCGATGCCTTACGGTACGTAAGCCAATGCCTTGCCCATGGGCGGAAGAAGAGAGGGATTCCGTGCCGTTGTCTTCAATCAGAAGTTGCCCACAACCTTCCGCGTCCACCCGCAGAGCCACAAGGATGCGGGTGGCGGCAGCGTGTTTCAAGACATTGGCCAACACTTCCTGCACCATCCGATATACCTCACGCGAAACGCTCTTTCCGGGCAACCAGCCTTTTTCGCCTGTGAAAGAATAAGAGATGTCCGCCCTATGCCCATCGGACAGCAAAAGCACATAGCGGGCCAGCAAGTCATCCAGGTCAAAACGCTCAAGGTCCGGCGGCATCAGCTCATGAGAGACCGCCCTCACCTCGCGGCGGATAGCGGTCAGTCCCCGGACCACCTCGCCTGCGGCGACACCCGCCTCCACCTGCATCTGCATGCCCAACAGGTCATTGGCTATCCCGTCGTGCAGTTCCCGGGCGATGTGGCTGCACTCCGCCTCCATACCATCCACATAACGCCGGGCAGATTCCAGCTCCTGCTCCTGACGCAAACGCCGCAGCTGGCGTTCGGCCTCTTTTTGTCTATGGCGTACTGCCCACAAGACCGCTACAGCCAGCAGCAATCCCACTCCGGCCATAGCCAGCGCACGCCATGCCACCGCCTCTTTCTGAAGGAGCTGTGCTTGCAGCCGGCTATTCTGAAGCTCTTGCTCCTTCATATGATACTTCACATTCAAACGCGCCATCCGGTCTGTCAGATCACGCTGCGCCAAGGAGTCTGTCCACAGCCGCGCACTGTCCATGCAGCCGTAGGCTTGCTTCCACTGGCCCAAAGCCTGATGGCAACGGGCCATGTCGGCATAGAGCGTATGAAGGTCCGTACCGGTGTCATGACTGCGGAGCCAGCGGTAATCCCGCAAAGCCTCGGCATACTGTCGGAGGCTGAAACGGGTCTTGGCACGTGCCTGCACATAGCCCACGGCGGCAATGGAAGCGGAAGGCAGACGCTTCAACAGCTCATCGCCCGTTTGCAGGCAATGCTCCAACGAATCCCTTTCCCCCGCTTTCGCGAAATACGCGCAATATCCGCTCAAGCAACGGATCTTCCATTCCGGACTGTCGGCCTCGCAAGCCATCTCCCATGCCTCACGAAGCGAACGGCCGGCTTCGGCTGTATGGCCAGCCTCCAAAAGAATGCTGCCTCTCACCTGCCAGACCGTAAAGGAGACCGAAGGGTCGCCTGCTTCCAGCGCATATCCCAACGCGCGTCCGATATAAGCTTCCGCCTCTGCCGGACGTTTCAAGTTGTGCAAAAGAACGCTGACATTCATATTCAAATGAGCCAGCCAGCTCTCGTCGCCATAACGGAGAGCGGCCTCAAGGGCTTTGTCGTAGTAATATAAGGCCGAGTCTGTCTCATGCGCACGGCGGTAAAGGACACCTAAATCATTGTAGACACTGACGTGTTTCTCCAGATCGGCCATCTGAGGCAGATAAGGCAGCACCTGCCTCTTCAGCTCCAAGCCGCGCTGCTCATCCCCCCTGTAGACACAAAGGGTCGCCTGCTCGTTCAGCAAAACGGGATAGAAAGGGGAACGCCGGACACCCGGCTGCGCGAAAGCACTGTCAAAACAGCTTTGGGCAAGGTCATACTGTCCTTCGGACATCAGGCCCGCCGCCCGTTCGTACAATCTGGACAGAAGGGTGTCGGCCGGAACACGCGCCTGAAGCACCGCCCCAAAGACGAGGAGCGACAGACAGAGAATGAAACGTTGGACAGCCATAAGCGTTAATCTATAAATGGAATGGACTACAAAAGTAGAGTTTTTCAACGGAATGATGTCAGAAAGCCTTGTTTTTTTCCCAAAAAAAGCAATGAGCCAGCTAAATGCATCAAATTCACCCTTTCGGGTGATTGACAGATGTAGATGAAAGGGCTAAATTTGTCTGCCAGTTAGGGTTCGCTTTCAGTAACAGCCGGAACATAAGGATGTGCCGATCCCCCCAAGACCGACCGCCGACCTTCCGGCTTGCTGAGGGCAAAGCCCGCCTACACATTTCTAACCCAAAAGCAATAGGAGATTCACAACATGAAAAAGATTTTAGCATGTGCGGC
>CALUOU010000152.1 GCA_944322335.1 uncultured Bacteroides sp. | reverse complement strand
GGATGGAGAACTTGAAATATAAACCTATAAAACAAACGCAAGATGATAAAAAAATTCATGAACGGAGCCAGACTGACTCCTAAAGGATATTCCAACGAAATCGAGAACAAACTGCACCTCTACAAGAAAAAAGGATATAGAATACCGGGACGGAACCTGCTTCGCACCGAAGAACAGATAGCCGGCATACGGGCAAGCGCCCAAATCAACACGGCCCTGCTGGACTATCTCTCGGAAAACATCCGTGAAGGGATGTCTACAGCCGAAATAGACCATATGGTGTATGCCTTCACCACCGACCATGAGGCCATACCCGCGCCCTTCCTCTACGAAGGCTATCCGAAAAGTGTCTGCGTGAGCATCAATGACGTGGTGTGCCACGGCATTCCCAACACACGGACCTTTCTGAAAAGCGGCGACATCGTAAACGTGGATGTCTCGACCATCTACAAAGGCTATTTCTCCGATGCCTCACGCATGTACATGATAGGCGAGGTCAGCCCGGAATACAGAAGGCTGGTGGAGATCACCAAGGAATGCCGGGACATAGGCGTGAAAATGGCGCAACCCTGGACACGGCTGGGAGACGTAGGGGCGGCCATACAGGAACATGCCGAAAAAAACGGCTACAGCGTGGTGCGCGACCTTTGCGGACACGGATGCGGCGTGAAATTCCATGAAGAGCCGGACGTGGAGCACTTCGGAAAACGGAATACCGGCATGCTGATCGTGCCCGGAATGACCTTCACCATCGAACCGATGATCAACATGGGCAGTTATGAGGTGGTCTTCGATGAGGATGACGGATGGACGGTCTATACCGAGGACGGACAACCCTCCGCACAGTGGGAAAGCCAAATCCTCATCACCGAAGATGGGAACGAGATCCTGACGGAATAACATCAGCAAAGAACTCTCAGACTGATCTTAAAAGCAATGAATCCATGGAAATTCTTTACTTACTGATAGGACTGGTTGCCGGCGGTCTCGCAGGTTTTGTGTGGGCCGGACGGGAACGGAACATTGCCAACGAACGCCTGGCCTCACAGGAAAAACAGTTCAACGAACGCCTGGCCGAACAGGAAAAGCAATTCAACAATCGGATGGCCGAACAACAACGCCTGTGGGAAGAACGGATACGCCTGCAGAAAGAGGAAACCGAAGCCATGCACAAACGCATGAGCACAGAGTTTGAGAACCTCTCCAACCGCATCCTCAGAGACAAGGCCGAGGACTTCTCACGGCTGAATGCCGAAAGCCTGAACAACCTCCTGCGCCCGCTGAACGACCGGCTGAAAGACTTCCGTGAAAAAGTGGAACAGGTCTACAGCAACGAGGCAAGGGAACGCTTCTCCTTGGGGGAGCGTATCCGGGAACTGGTGGAGCTGAACAACCGTCTGAGCGAAGAGGCCAACAACCTGACACGGGCTTTGAAAGGGGACTCGAAGGTGCAGGGGAACTGGGGAGAAATGATCCTCGAACGGCTGCTGGAGGCTTCCGGACTGATCGAAGGGAAGCACTATTTCCGACAGGAATTCTTGAAAAACGAACAGGGAGAGCCTCTCACCAACGAAGAAAGCGGACAACGCATGCAGCCCGACATCCTGATTAAGTATCCTGACGAACGGGAAATGATCATCGACTCTAAGGTCTCGCTCAGTGCCTATGCGGCCTACACCGCCAGCGAGAGCCGCGAGGATCAGAAACGCCACCTCAAGGCACACCTGCAATCCCTGAAGGCACATGTCGACGAGCTG
This sequence comes from uncultured Bacteroides sp., assembly GCA_944322335.1. GTDB lineage: Bacteria > Bacteroidota > Bacteroidia > Bacteroidales > Bacteroidaceae > Bacteroides. The sequence goes on along the minus strand of CALUOU010000152.1, from coordinate 3,419 downwards.
AGCCAGAAGGATTACTCATGCTATGACTGGAAAGCGCCTGACTTTGTCGTGATGTTCATCCCCACAGAAGGAGCGTATCTCCTGGCTGTGCAAAACGACCCTGCTCTCTGGGAATATGCCTACAACAAAAAGGTGGTGCTCATGAGCCCCACCAACCTCATCAGTGCGCTACGGCTCTCGCTCGATCTCTGGAAGCGGGACAATCAGGAGAGAAACGTGCAGGAAATCATCAAACGGGCCACAGCTCTCTATGAAAAACTGGTGGGCTTCACCGACACATTTCTGGGAATAGGTGACAAGCTCGCCATCCTGCAAAAAGAATACGCCAAAGCTTCCAGCCAGCTCACCGAGAGCAACCGAAGTGTGGTGAGGCAGGCGGAAATGCTGAAAGGCATGGGGCTGACACCCAAAAAGCAGATCTCCAGCCGACTGATCGGCGCAGACTGATCTTTTGATAGACGGAACTGATAAAAAAATTCCACCAACCAAAGGATAGTCCCCTTTCGTTGGTGGAACAATTTTCCTGTCCAGTCCTGAGGTTTTGAACAGAAGTTTGATAATGCGATTTTTACTTCAAGCACACCTTGAAATAAACCCCACCGCTAAAATACTTGCCATCATTCAGTTCTGCTACGAGGTTGATTCGGTCTTTCCAGATGGAATACGTGCCGCCAACGTTGATGGTACGTGCGTCATATTCCACCATCAGGTTCAACCCGTTCACCGCCTTGCGCCAAAATCCTTCGTCGGGCAAGTTCGGTCTGAAGTTCAAGCCGCCAGCGGGACTGTTCTTATGCTCCACTCTCAATCCCCTGTCCCAAATGAATGATAGGTGTACTCCAAGCGTACCTATGTTTTCAAAGCTGAAGTGCTTCGTGCCTGCAAGATACCACCGTGTGAACCAGCAGTTGCCCCCGTTGCTGTCACGACTGCCTATTCCACCTCCACCGGCACTTTCATGTGTGCCGGGGTCATTCGCACCAAATACAATCTGTGGTGTCCATGACTTCCACCAGCCTTCTTTCCACAACCGCAGACGGCCATAGAAAGCACGGTCTTGATTGGAATATTTGCCCCAGACACTTGGTGGGAAATAGGTCGAACCATGCTCGGCGTAGTTGATGGTGCAGGTATAGCCCACCTCCAGCCACGGGAAAATGGTGATGTTCAAGTAATAGTTGAACGTGTATTTCACCTCGTTGCTGCTGAAATAGTGCAACGGCGTGAGATGAAGCACGTTACCGCCAACCATGAATGTTTTGTCTTTCTGCATCTCGGCAGTGGGGGCATGAAGCAGGCCGGTGGTGCCGTACATGGTCTGCGCGTTGATTCTGCCGCCCATCATAAGGAGTAAGAGAAAGAATACTATCGGCCATGTTTTCTTCGCATAGCCTGTTGCAGCTATGTTGATTGCATTTGAAAGAAATGCACGCTTTATAATAGTCATATCATTAGATATATATGTTTTTTACTTCCCTCTAAATAGCGTTTATTTCAAGTGAACTGTCATTTTATAGGATTGGCGGATTACCTGTTCTTGTACATTTCATCGTAATACTTCTGGTAGTCACCGCTCGTCACGTTGTCCATCCATGCCTGATTGTCCAGATACCAGCGGACAGTTTTCTCGATGCCTTCCTCGAATTGCAGACTCGGCTCCCAACCCAATTCACGCTGAAGTTTTCTTGAATCAATGGCATAACGCATGTCGTGCCCCTTACGGTCTGTCACGTAAGTTATCAGGTTCATATCCTCGCCTTCCTTTCTTCCAAGCAACCGGTCTACGGTCTTGATGACCACCTTGATGATGTCGATGTTCTTCCACTCGTTGAAGCCGCCTATGTTGTAGGTGTCGGCAGTCTTGCCTTCGTGGAAAATCAGGTCTATCGCCCTTGCGTGATCCTCAACATAAAGCCAGTCACGCACGTTCTCGCCCTTGCCATAAACAGGCAACGGCTTCCTGTGGCGGATGTTGTTTATAAATAAAGGTATAAGTTTCTCCGGGAACTGGTAAGGCCCGTAGTTGTTGGAGCAGTTCGTTACTATGGTCGGCATTCCGTATGTGTCGTGGAAGGCACGGACAAAATGGTCAGAACTTGCCTTCGATGCAGAGTAGGGAGAGTGCGGATTGTATTTCGTCTCCTCCGTGAAGAACTCCGTGCCGTAGGCGTGGTGGTGTTCCGAACTTGCCTTTGTGGTGAACGGCGATTCAATGCCTTCCGGATTGGTCAGCTCCAACGCACCATAAACCTCGTCCGTAGAGATATGATAGAAGCGTTTTCCTTCATAGCCTTCAGGCAGGCTTTCCCAATATTCCTTTGCTGCTTGAAGCAGTGTCAACGTTCCTATCACGTTGGTATGCGCGAAGGTGAACGGATCCTTTATCGATCGGTCAACGTGGCTCTCTGCCGCCAGGTGGATTATTCCGTCCACGTTGTACCTCGTCATCAGCGACTTAACCGTCTCATAGTCGCAGATGTCGGCTTTTACGAATGTGTAGTTCTCCTTGTCCTCCACATCCTTCAGGTTGGCAAGATTGCCTGCATACGTCAGCTTGTCGAGGTTGATGATGTGGTATTCCGGATATTTGTTGACGAACAGGCGTACCACGTGTGAGCCTATGAAGCCCGCACCGCCCGTTATGATGATGTTTCTTTTAAATTCCATGTCTTTATGTTTGGTTTATGTTATTATTTTAGGACATTCATGTTCTTCATGCAGACCTTCAGCGATTCCGTCCAATAAGGTATCTTCAGCCCGAATGTCTCCTTGATTTTTGTCTTGTCAAGCACTGAATATGCAGGACGTTTGACCGGACTGGGGAACTCGTCGCTGTGGCAAGGCTCGATGTCGCAGGCCGTGTTTCCGGCAAGCTCGGCAATCTTTTTGGTGAAGTCAAACCACGAGCAGACGCCCTCGTTGCTGAAATGATAGATGCCTTTCTTGCTGTAACCCGCTTTGGGGCATTCCTTTTCATAATCGGCCAATACTGTTTTTATCGTCTCTGCCAGGTCGTATGCGTAAGTCGGCGTTCCGGCTTGATCGAACACCACATTCAGTTTAGGCTTCGTGGCCGTAAGGTTGAGCATCGTCTTGACGAAGTTCTTGCCAAATTCCGAGTAAAGCCATGCCGTCCTTATTATTACGTAATCACAGCCCACGGCCTCAATGTTCTTCTCGCCCTCAAGTTTTGTCTTGCCGTAGACTCCTGTTGGTGTTCCTTTTTGGTCTTCCATGCAAGGAGTGTTATATGGGTCACCACCAAAAACATAGTCGGTGGAAATCTGCACAAGCAGTCCGTTCACCTCTTTCATGGCTTCTGCCAATATTTTCGGAGCTTCGGCATTCAGTTTACGACAAAGTGCTTCATCTGTTTCAGCTTTGTCCACGTTCGTGTAAGCGGCACAATTTACGATGCA
>CALUOU010000151.1 GCA_944322335.1 uncultured Bacteroides sp. | reverse complement strand
CCAAAAGGAAGCCTCCGGTATCTGCAAGGAGGGAAAGGGTATAAAAAAAGGGCTCCGCTGAGCCCAACCTTTGTTAACCTTAAATCTAATACTATGAAAAACACAGTGCAAAGGTACGTTCTTTTCCCTTATTTCCAAAACAATCCGCTAAAGTGATGCGTTTTATAACATTGTTTAAGCGAAGTCCGTCCTGACTATAGCTTTGTTAACAGAAAAAGGAACAAGTGATCAGCTTGTTCCTTTTTCAAAAGTTTGTTTGTCAGCTTGTCACCTTATTCCTCATCCATCAGGATTTCCAGAATCTGGCAGGCTGCCTTGGCAACCGGAGTGCCGGGGCCGAAGATGGCTGCCACGCCGGCTTTGTAGAGGAAGTCATAGTCCTGCGGAGGAATGACACCGCCGGTAAACACCACGATGTCCTCCCGGCCCAGTTTCTTCAGCTCCTCGATGAGTTGCGGAATGAGGGTCTTGTGACCGGCCGCCAGCGATGATACGCCCACGGCATGAACATCATTTTCCACTGCTTCGCGGGCTGCTTCGGCGGGAGTCTGGAACAGAGGCCCCATGTCCACATCGAATCCGCAGTCGGCATAACCCGTAGCGACTACCTTGGCACCACGGTCGTGGCCGTCTTGTCCCATTTTGGCCACCATGATGCGTGGCTGACGGCCTTCCTTTTTGGCGAACTTCTCACACAGCTCGCAAGCGCGCTCGAAGTCCTTGTCGTTTTTGCTTTCTGATGAATACACGCCTGATATGGTTCTGATGATTGCGTTATAACGTCCAACGATTTTCTCACATGCATCGGAGATCTCTCCCAGAGTGGCACGCACGCTGGCTGCCTTTACGGCCAGTTCCAGCAGGTTGCCTTCGCCGGTGCGCACACATTCGGTGATGGCTTCCAAAGCCTTGTCCACCTCGGCTTGGTTGCGGCGGGCGCGGAGATCCTTCAAGTGTTCCACCTGCTCGTTGCGCACGGCCGTGTTGTCGATCTCCAGAATGTCGATAGGAGCTTCTTTCTCCAAGCGGTACTTGTTGACGCCCACGATGGTTTGTGCGCCGCTGTCAATGCGGGCTTGGGTGCGGGCGGCGGCTTCCTCAATGCGCATTTTGGGAATGCCGGTCTCGATGGCTTTGGCCATGCCACCCAGCTTTTCGATTTCCTGGATATGCTCCCAAGCCTTGCGGGCAATCTCGTTGGTCAGTGACTCCACGTAGTAAGATCCTCCCCACGGGTCTACACTCTTGCAGATGTAGGTTTCTTCCTGAATGTAGATCTGCGTGTTGCGGGCAATGCGGGCCGAGAAGTCCGTAGGCAAGGCGATGGCTTCGTCCAAGGCATTGGTGTGGAGGGACTGTGTATGTCCCAACGCGGCGGCCATGGCCTCGATACAGGTGCGCCCTACGTTGTTGAAGGGATCCTGTTCGGTCAGTGACCATCCGGAAGTCTGTGAGTGAGTGCGCAGAGCCAGTGATTTGGGGTTCTTGGGATTGAACTGTTTCACAATCTTTGCCCACAGCATACGGGCGGCGCGCATCTTGGCTATTTCCATGAAGTGGTTGGTGCCGATAGCCCAGAAGAAGGACAGGCGCGGCGCGAAAGCGTCAATGTCCAATCCTGCCTTGACACCTGCACGGAGGTATTCCAAGCCGTCGGCCAGGGTGTAGGCCAGTTCGATGTCGGCCGTGGCGCCGGCTTCCTGCATGTGGTAGCCGGAGATGGAGATGGAGTTGAATTTCGGCATCTTCTGTGAAGTGTATTCAAAGATGTCGGAAATGATCTTCATGGAGAATGCGGGCGGATAGATATAGGTGTTGCGCACCATGAACTCCTTCAGGATGTCGTTTTGGATGGTACCGGCCATCTCTTCCAGTTTGGCGCCTTGTTCCAGACCGGCATTGATGTAAAACGCCATGATGGGCAGCACGGCGCCGTTCATGGTCATGGAGACAGACATCTTGTTCAAGGGAATGCCGTCGAACAATACTTTCATGTTGTCGAGCGAGCAGATGGAAACGCCGGCCTTGCCCACATCGCCTACCACACGTTCGTTGTCCGGGTCATAGCCACGGTGGGTCGGCAGGTCGAAAGCGACAGACAGGCCCTTCTGTCCGCTGGCCAGGTTGCGCCGGTAGAACGCGTTTGATTCTTCAGCCGTAGAGAATCCGGCATATTGGCGGATGGTCCACGGGCGCATCACGTACATGGTGGAGTACGGCCCGCGCAAGTAGGGCGGAACGCCGGCGGCATAGTCCAGGTGCTCCATGCCTTCCAGGTCTTCTTTTGTATAAACAGGCTTTACGTCGATGTGTTCCGGCGTTTTCCAGTCGGCATGAATGCCGTTAGCCTTTTGCCATTCAGCGCCGTTGGTGGGCTGGAAATTGGCGTATATATCTAAGTCTTTAAAGTTCTTTCTCATTTTTACTTCAATAATTTAGCATTATACTCTTTCAACGTTTCCAGCACATTGACACGCACATGGATAAAGTTCTCGATGCCGGCTGCTTTCAGCTCGTCCATGCAGGCGGGAGCGCCTGCCACGATGAACATGGCGCGTCCGTCCAATGCCTTGAAGGCCGGGATGGCGTATTGGGCATATTCGTCATCGCTGGAGCAGAGCACCACAATGTCCGCTTGGGCTTCCATAGCAGCGTTGATGCCTTCTTCCACGGAGGCGAACCCCAGGTTGTCTGTCACTTCGTAGCCGGCGCAAGCCAGGAAGTTGCATGAGAATTGGGCGCGGGCCTGGCGCATGGCCAGGTTGCCGATGGTCAGCATGAACGCTTTCGGACGTTTGCCGCTGGCCTCGGTCTGCAGGCGGAGCGCTTCAAATTCGCTGGCGGCACGGTCGAAGTTCAGGGTGGCCACTGTCGGCTCGCAGTGGTGGGCATGGCGCTCTCCTCCGCCGCAGCAGCAAGTGGCCTCCAGAGGCTGTTTGCCTTCGGCCAGTTCCTTGAAGTTCGGGTATTGGTTGGTTCCCAGCAGGATTTCCTTGCGGCGGGCCACTGCCTCATGGCGGGCTTTGTTGCTGGCGTTTACAGCTTCCTGCACTTTGCCGGCTTTCACAGCTGCCAGGAATCCGCCTTCGTCTTCTACGGACAGGAACAGGTCCCAGGCTTGTTTGGCGATGGACACGGTGAGGTTCTCTATATAATAGGAGCCGGCGGCGGGGTCTGCCACCTTGTCGAAATGAGACTCCTCTTTCAGCAGGAGCTGCTGGTTGCGCGCCAGCCGTTCTGAAAACTCGTTGGGGGTCTCGTATGCCTTGTCGAAGGGCACGACGGTCATCGAATCCACACCGGCCAGGGCGGCGCTCATGGCCTCGGTCTGTGTACGGAGCAAGTTTACGTAAGAGTCAAACACGGTCAGGTTGAAGGAAGAAGTCTCGGCATGTATCCGCATCTTGGCAGCGCACTTGCAGTCGTCCGCGTCTAAGTATTGTGACACAATGTCGGCCCACAGCATGCGGGCTGCGCGGAATTTGGCGATTTCCAGGAAATAATTGGAGCTGATGCCAAAGGTGAATTTGATTTTCTTAGCCACGGCAGCGGCCGGAACGCCGGCCTCGGTCAGCAGGTTCATCCATTCATTGCCCCATGCCAGCGCGTAGCCCAATTCCTGACAGATGTATGCGCCGGCGTTGTTCAGTGTCAGAGCTGTGACGTTCAACACACGATAGCCGGGCAGATCTTTGGTGGCTTCTATCAAGGCTTTCGCCGTTTCGGTCACGTTGCCTTTTTCCTTGCCGCGCGAAAGCATCTTGTTGAAATAGTCATAGTTGATGGAGCCTTGCAGCTTCTCCAGATCATAGCCTTTCTTGCGGAAATAGTCCGTCAGCAGATGAGCCAGCTCCACTACGTGGCCTTGGCATGTGGAGAAGTTCAGCTCCACACTGTCTGCGTGGATGCCGTCCAGCAGAGTCTCTATGTACGCCGCATCCATCTCTTTGGCTTTCACGCGGAAAGAAAGCGAGTCCACCCCTTTGTTCAGGATGTCCAATGCCTTGGCGTTGGCTTCCTTGGGGGCGTTTTCGTTCACTTCCTGCCGCACCAGCCATTCGTTGCTGTCTTTCTTGGTGCCTCTGAGGTAGGGGAATTCTCCCGGAAGGGCGTCTGTGGTTTTCAGTCCTTCCAAATCCTCTTTGCGATAGAAAGGTTTCACTCTAAATCCTTCGTTTGTCTTCCAAACGAGTTTCTTCTCAAAGTCAGCCCCTTTCAGGTCTGCTGTGACTTTCTCCATCCATAGCTCGGTGGAAACGGGGGAAAAGTCCGAGAAGAGTTTTTCTTTACTGTCTGCCATAGTTTATTAAATTAAAATAATCAGTTAAGTGTTCTGTTGTTTGGTTCATCGGACACTTAAAACCGTTAAGCTTATCTGCCTGATGAAATGCTTTCATTGTGAATAGACTTACAAACATACATAAAAAAAGCTTGATGAATGCTTAAAAGTATTCCAATTTACCAATTTTTAATTGTTTGGAAAGCCGGAGGGGCGACAACTTCCCAAGGAGGATCTTCATTTGTCCCATCTTTGTTTATACCATAAAATGGGCGAGATCGCTTTCTTTTACCCTGATGTGTACATGTCTTATGACGGACAGACTGTCGGTAAAACACTCATTTTGCTGTCATATGGATGCTGATATGCCTTGTTTGCTTACAACGGCTGTTCCAAAAACTGTCCGAATAGAGCTGTTGACTGCATGAAGTCTGTATGGAAATGCGGAATAAGTTGCATTTTGAGGGCGATTTACGTGCCGCCGGAGGGCGGATGACGCATGAAAACGGGGCTTGGACATGCGTGCGGCGGCTCTGAATGACGCGTGCGGTGCGTCAAAGACATGCGTACGGCGGAAACGGATGATGCGTGCGGCGGAAACGAAGGACGTTTTTCCGGCCTTTTGACGGGAGGGGAAGCCGGATAGAAACGCTATTTGGAATGTAAGGATTTCGCTATATTCCTGCAAGACAGGAGACTGTGGATTTTCATTCCGTTTTTTGGAACGATCCGGTCGGCCGGACGGAAACAAGCGATTCTGAGAAGGGAAGGAAAGCAAAGTGTCAGATTGTAATCAAAATCAAGGAGCCCATACGCATACGTGAAAAGAAGCTCAATGACGAGATTACGGCAGGTGCGGAACTTTACTCGGTCAGCAAGATTCTGGGGCATGGCAGCATCGCGTCCACACAGGTTTACGCAA
>CALUOU010000150.1 GCA_944322335.1 uncultured Bacteroides sp. | reverse complement strand
CGGCGCACGCGTGAAACGGACAACGGTTGCCGCGCCGGTTTGTATCCGTCTCCCCGTCATCGGAATTTGTAAACAGCCGACGCTGCAAAGCATCCAATAACAGTGTGAAACAAGGTTGATTTGCAAAAAAACGTAGAGACGCGATTCATCGCGTCTGCCCGCACGCCCTACCCGCCAGCAATCCATTTGCCCGCCCTGTCTGCCCTCCCGCAAGTATGGACTGCAATCAACTTGATTTCACCGTACAATCAACTTGATTTCACCGCCTGACCAACTTGTTTTTTAAAGGGAATATGCGTCAAAAGCCTCACGCTTTCAACACGGCCCCAACCTGCAGTCTCCCAGCTTGTTGCAGTGAAAGGAAGGAATGGTCTCACCTTTCACGCGCCTCCACCACCTTTCACCATAAGCATCTTGCATACAATGTCTTACGGTGAAGCTTCACCCAAGAGACTCTTTGTAAGGTTTTTCTTTCCCTTTCCGGGTGAAAGATCACAAATGTTTATACACCAAAGGATAGGCACTACCTTGCAACCGACTTTTCGGACTGACCCGAAACTTGAAGGCGGTTGACCGGAAGGAGGGAGGGAAGGAAGAGTGTTTCTCAAGTCATTTTGACGCGGTTGCCCTGAATGTTTTTTATATAGCGATACAGAATCGGCAAAACTAACGGCTGTCCCAGCAAAACCGATTCTCCCGCAACGAGCTACGTAAAGATGCAAAAAAAGACAGGCGGGAGACACGCGTGAAACCGGATGGACAGCGTGATCAGCGGTCCGTGCAAAAGGCTGTCTGGCTAAAGCGTTTTTTCCCTTCCGCATAAAACTTCCACAGCACACTCCATGAGGCGCGTTCGGGTATCTGAGGGCGGCAAGTGGCAAGCAGGTTATGAATGCGGTCTTCTACAAAGCAAGGACGAAGCAGGCGATAGGCGCGGCGGGCTTGCCACACAGCCTTGGCATTAGCCCATTGCCCTCTCAGGAGAAAAGTCAGCGCGGCCACATGGTCGAGCAGGCAACGCGTCCGCATGACCGGAACCAGTTCGGCAGAAGGCAGGTTCTTGTAGAGCATCAGCAGGTTGTTGCGGAAGTTCAAGAAGGTCTTGCGCGGGCTTTCCTTCTTCAGAGTCCCCCCTCCTACATGATAGACCACGCTCTGAGGGATGCAGACCAGCTCACGCCCCCTGGCACGCAACCGCCAGCACAGGTCTATCTCTTCCATGTGGGCAAAGAAGCGGTCGTCCAGCCCCCCGGCGCTCCAATAGTCTTCAGCCCGAATGAACAGAGCGGCGCCGGTCGCCCAAAACACAGGGCAGACAGTATCATACTGTCCTTTGTCTTCCTCCACCTCCCCCATCATCCGGCCTCGGCAAAAGGGATAGCCGTAGCGGTCGATGAAGCCTCCGGCCGCGCCTGCATATTCAAACTTGTCCCGCTCGTGCCAGCTCCGTATCTTGGGCTGGCAGGCCGCCACTTCCGGGTGAGCGTCCATATAGGCGACCAAAGGGGAGAGCCAGTGTCCGGTGACCTCCACATCGGAATTCAACAGGACCAGATAGGTGGCTTCCACCTGGCGGAGCGCACGGTTATAGCCTTCCGCAAAGCCATAGTTTTCAGGCAACGGCAGGACGCGCACTTCGGGGAACTCGGCACGAAGCATCTCCACCGACCCGTCGGTGGAAGCGTTGTCCGCCACATAGACCACCGCCCCTTCCGAAGCCGAGCAGCGGATCACGCCGGGCAAGAAGGAGCGCAACAGCCCGCATCCGTTCCAGTTCAGTATGACAATCGCAATCTTATCCATGTTTCACGACATCTTCCCGTTTCAATTTCCACCTTTTGTGTGACCAGAACCAATAGGGAGGATCGCGCCGGATGGTCTGCTCCAGCCGACGGGCAAAGCATTCGGTGATTTCTCCGTCTGCCGTCTCGCGGGGGGTCTCGGTGATGAGGTCGAACTCCACCTTGCAATGTCCCCTGCCCAGACGTTGCAGCTCACAATAAAACACGGGGAAGTCCATCAGTTTGGCCAGACGCTCGGCGCCATCCATAAAGCCGGTCTCCTGATGCAGGAAAGTGGTCCAATAATGGGCTTCGTTCACGTTGGGCGACTGGTCGGTGATCAGCCCTACAGCCATGCGCTTCCCCTCGCGATACAGTCTCACCAGCTCACGGGCCGTGGAATGCTTCGGCACGTTATAGCCTCCAAAACGGGAGCGGATCCGCTTGAACATCTTGTCCAGATAAGGATTGTGCAACGGCTTGTACACCTGCACCGGCACATCGCCTGCCCTCATAATCGATCCCATGCCTATGATCCATTCGAAATTGGCATAATGGGGAATCAGCAAAATGATCCCTCCGTGCTTCCGGATCATCTCTAAAAAGGCTTCCTTGTTGTCATATTCCATCCGCCGGACCAGCTCTTCCAAAGATATGCGCAGCGTCTTGACTTCTTCCAACAAATAGTCACAAAGATAATGGTAAAACTTGCGCTCGATCTCCCGCAGCTCATCGCGGGACTTGTCAGGGAAAGCGCGGTGCAAATTGGCACGCACCACCCGAAGGCGGTAACGGATGACGCGGTGCATCAGAAAACACATACCGTCAGACAAGGCATACAGCGCACGGAATGGCAGCAAGGCCAACAGCCACATGCCCGCATAAGTCAGCCAATAAATAACCTTAGATTTCACACCTTATTATATTATATGTTCTTTTATACAAGAGACAGGGAGTCGCCCCGTCCCCTTCAGACCGTCAATCGTCAGCCATCAGCAAAGCCGTCCCGTCCGCATTGAAGTCTCCCAAACGTGCCGACACCACCTGATTGTCCAGCGCATCATCGTGAGGCACCTCCACACGGATGTAATTCGGCGTAAATCCATGCATAGGAGTCCCCGGCTTGGAATGCTCCAGCAGCACCGGCAAAGTCAGCCCTCTGTGGCGGGCATAGAAAGCGCGTGTCTTTTGCTCGGAAAGCTCCAAAAGACGCTGGCTGCGCACATGCTTGACCTCAGGCGGCACCACGTGGTCTATCTTCAAAGCCTGTGTGCCCGGGCGTTCCGAATAGCTGAACACATGCAGCTGTGTCACATCCTGCGCCTCGATGAAACGGTAGGACTCTTCAAAGCAGGCATCCGTCTCCCCGCGTGTGCCCACAATGACATCCACACCAATAAACGCGTCAGGCATCACCTCCTTGATTTTCCGGACTTTGGAAGCGAACAGAGCCGAATCATAGCGGCGGCGCATCAGCTTCAACACGGCATCGCTCCCCGACTGCAACGGGATGTGGAAATGTGGCATAAAATGTCGGGAGCGCGCCACGTATTCAATGATTTCATCGGTCAGCAAGTCTGGCTCCAGCGAGGAAATGCGGTAACGCTCGACGCCCTCCACTTCGTCCAAAGCCTTTATCAGGTCGAAAAAAGTCTCTCCGGTGGATTTGCCGAAGTCGCCGATGTTGACCCCCGTGATCACGATCTCTTTCCCGCCATCGGCCACAGCCTCACGCGCCTGCTCCACCAGCGAAGCGATGCTTCCGTTGCGGCTCCTTCCCCGCGCCAGGGGAATGGTGCAATAGGAGCAGAAATAGTCGCATCCGTCTTGCACCTTCAGGAAAAAGCGGGTACGGTCCCCCCGTGAGCAGGAAGGGGCAAAGGAACGGATATCCTTGAAGGCCGAAGTATGGGCCTCGCCGGTTCCGCGTTTCTGAAGGCTCTTTATATAAGAAAGGAAATCCTTCTTCTGTTCGGCTCCCAACACCAGATCCACCCCTTCTATCCGCGCCACAGTATCGGGCTTCAGCTGAGCGTAACAGCCGGTCACCACAACAAAGGCGCCGGGATGCCGCCTCACCAGCTTATGGATGGCCTGACGGCACTTCTTGTCTGCCACTTCTGTCACCGAGCACGTGTTTATCACACAAATGTCAGCCCGCTCGCCTTTCCGCACCGGACGCACACCAGCCTCAGCCAGCAGTTTCCCAATGGTGGAAGTCTCCGAAAAGTTCAGCTTGCAGCCCAGTGTGTAATACGCAGCAGTCTTATCTTGAAATATCTTGGTATCTGTCATCGGTCGGTCATAATAAGATTTCGCCTGCAAAGATATGCATTTGATTTGAGATAGCGACAGAACGTTGACAAATCTTCATGAAATAAAAATGAAACGGAATGCTGCAGAAAATGGCTTTTTGTGAAAAAAATCAAGCTTTAGAGAACAACCTATTTAAAAAGTATATATCTTTGCAACGTTTTAATAAAGCAATTGATTGTATTACGTTTTAAAAGCAAAGAAAATGAAAAAATTAGTTTTGATGGCAGTGGCTATGGTAGCCGTATCTTTCGCATCTTGTGGTGGTAACAAAGCAGCTGACGCTGAACAGGCTAAGGCTGATTCTATCCGCATCGCTGACTCTATCGCAGCTGTTGAAGCAGCCGCCGCAGCAGCAGCCGACACAACAGCTACTGACTCTACCGCAACTGAAGCCGCAGCTGAGGTTAAGTAATTTTAGCCTGACTCAAGAGAGAATTGAAAGTCTGACGTGCGCAAGCACAGCAGACTTTTTTTATGCCCGCACGGGGAATGGGCGCCCTCCATAATATTTCCCCGCAGCTGCCAGCCGCTGGCTGAAGCCAGACAATCCCCAATAAAAAAAGCCCGGCTCTACAGCCAGGCTTTTCCACTATGATAAAACTCTAAACTTAATATCTTAAGCCTCTTCAGCGACTACTTCAAACGGAATTTCCACAGAAACTTCCTTGTGCAGCTTGACAGTGGCCACGTAGTTGCCGACTTCCTTCACCGCATCCTTCACGATGATCGTCTTGCGGTCAATGTTATGACCCAGCTTAGCCAGCTCATCGGCAATCTGAATGCTGCCGACAGAGCCGAAGATAGTGCCGGTCGAGCTGACCTTCGTAGCGATCTTCAGAGAAACGCCTTCCAGCTTAGCGGCCAGTTCCTCAGCATCCTTTTTAATTTTCTCCAGCTTGTGAGCGCGCTGTCTCAGTTCCTCAGCCAACATCTTCTTGGCAGCAGGAGAAGCGATCACAGCCTTACCTGTCGGGATGAGGTAGTTGCGGCCATAGCCAGACTTAACGGTTACAATATCATTCTTATAACCCAGATTTACGACATCTTCTTTCAATATAATTTCCATACTATCCTCCTCCTTATTATTTCATCAAGTCAGTTACATAAGGCAGCAATGCCAAGTGACGCGCTCTCTTCACGGCCTGAGCCACACGACGCTGATATTTCAGCGAAGTGCCGGTGATGCGGCGCGGAAGGATCTTGCCCTGCTCGTTCAGGAATTTCTTCAAGAATTCGGGATCCTTGTAGTCGATGTACTTAATGCCACTCTTTTTGAAACGGCAATATTTCTTCTTCTTCACGTCTACTGAGGGCGGAGTCAAATATCTGATTTCTGATTGAACTTGTTGTGCCATGATTAATCCTCCTTTTTAGTTGATTTCA
>CALUOU010000149.1 GCA_944322335.1 uncultured Bacteroides sp. | reverse complement strand
TTGATAGAAATAGGATACTGCCAAAACAGCTGCCACGAGCAATCCGCCGCACCATTTCCACAACCGGATGTATGCTGCCCGTTGCTTCCGCAGGCTGTAAATGCGGGTTCTGCAGGCAAGGTAGATCAAGCCTAAAACGACTCCCACTGTGGTGGTACGGGCTATCATGTTGCCTACAATGCTGATCCAGATAAATGCGATGAGATAGAGCGGCATGAGTTTTTTGCTCTCTGCTTCGTTCAAGTCCACTAAGATAATGCTTATCACGATTAAGATGGCAGAAAAACGGCTGCCTCCCACATCCAAGCTGGCACCAATTCCGTACAGCCGATCTACATTATTTAAAAATTCTTGGTTCATTAGGAAATAAGTATCCACCCATCGTTTGATTTCCGGAATGCCGTCTATCATTAGTGCCAAAACGCATTGCAAAACGCAGATTCCTATCAGGTAGTTGCCTACCAACCGGATGGAAGCTGATCCATGTACCCTGCGGATGGCGTTTACCACCACGTAGGCTGCGCCGATCCATACCCACATGGAGGCGATGTATGAGGCGTAGGCGTAGTCGGACGTATTGTTGTAAACGGCGGCTGCAATGGCGACGACTGTGACTGCTGCTGCTATCAGGGATAGGGTGAAAGTGTCTTTTTCAAATCCTCCGACTCGCTTTCGGGTTATCTGAAACACATAAATGCAAAGTCCCACTGCTGCCAGCAGCATCTTGCTGTTGGCACCGGACATGCCCACTGTGGAAAACGGAAAATAAAAACAGCTCGTCAGGATAAGGACGAAAACGATGGAGGCGTATTTCAGGATGCCGTTTTGCATGATGTCTTGTTCTTTTTTATTTGTAGAGCACGCCATACACAAACCGGATCACCAGTTTGTAGTACAGCCATACATACCAGAATTGTCCCTTGGCCGCCATTTGTTGCAGCAGACGGCTCCGGAAGGAAATGCGCCTGTTCTGTCCGATGTACGGATGGGCTTCCGGGAACCATTCTTTCCAGCGTCGGTAGGATTCCTTTTGGTCGGAAATCAGGAAAGGAAATTTGGCGTCCAGCATGAAGAAAGCCAGTTCCTGATCCAATTGGTTGCCGAAACGCTCTCTCACGAAATCCATGGTGCGGCTGACGTTGTAGCGCAAGTCGTCCAGGTGTTGCTGTTGGCGGATGCTTCCCCCCATTTGGGTAAACGCTTCCGTGTTCAGCCGGACATAGTGGTAAAACGCTTCCGGCAAATAGCAGACCTTACGGGCGCAGGCAAGTAGCCGGATCATGGTCATGTCTTCCCCCATGCCGTGCCCTTCCGGAAACCGGATGCCGTTGTCTGTGTAGACCTGCCTTTTGACCAACTTGTTCCATACGTTGTATTTCATGACTCCGCTCAGCGTGGCTTTCAGGGCTTCCAAGGCAGTCGCGTAGCCAGGCTGCTTCATGTAACGCTCGTTCTGTTTGAACGAAAGGAACCAGTCGCACCACAGGAAGTCTGCCTCATGCTCTTGGGTGGCTTGGTACATCTTTTCCAAGGCTTCCGGCTCTACATAGTCGTCGCTGTCGCAATGGAAGACATATTCGCCTTGAGCCGCACGTAAGCCCGTGTTGCGTGCGGCGGGAAGACCTTGGTTGGCGGCGTGTTCCAGCAGGACAACCTGCTCCCTTCTTTCCGGAAAGGAGCGCAACCGTTCTTGTAGGATGGAGATGCTGTTGTCGGGGGTTGCGTCATTCACGAAGATAAACTCAATGCCTTCCTGCATGGACTGTTTGAACAAGGATTCAGCGCAGCGGGCTATGAAGGGTTCGACTTTATAGATGGGGATGATGACGGAAACTTTTATTGAAGGATTCATGGCGTTTATCATTCCGTAGACAATCATTATCAGTGTTCATTTCGTTTTAAGCAATTCGTCGAATAGATCCATCCATTTTTTCATCACATTTTCTTCCGTGAAATTCTTGGCGTGTTCAAAAGCCTTTCCTCCCATTTCCTTCCGCTTTTCAGGATGTTCAATCAGATCAATGATCCTATCGGCCAATCCTTCTATATCGCCATCTTTCACCAGATAACCGTTTTCTCCATCTGTGATCAGATCACGGGGACCGCAAGGACAGGCAAACGCAACAACAGGAACACCGGCTGCTTCAGCTTCGATAATGACTAATCCAAATCCTTCATTGGTAGAAGAGAGCACAAAAATGGAGGCATCCGGATATTCGTTTTGTATATTGGATGAGAATCCGTCCAAGAATGCGGTTTGATGCAATCCCAGTTCGTTGATCAGTTTCTGTAGTTCGTCTTGCAATTCTCCTTCTCCAATCAAATGCAATTCCCATTCCTTTGTCTTTTTGTTCACAATGCTCCATGCTTTAATCAAGCGGTCAAACCCTTTGTCGTAAGAATACCGTCCTACTCCTATGACTTTTTTATTCTCTAATAAGGCAGGAACTGGATATTGGAACGCACAAGAATTAGGAATGACCTTGATGTTGTACAATCCTTTCCAATTTTGAGCGTCTTCTTGGGTGAGGAGGACAAACTTATCATAATGTTTCAGCGATGCATACATCCGTGCGAAAACATATTTATCAAAGTAACCTAATGGACCACGCCTGAAAGATTTACACCACATCATCGGTTTATGGAGTTCAACAATCCGCTTGCTGGAGTCTTGGATCTGAGGTAAAAGGTAGACTTCATGTCCGAAAGTGGAAATGACAACATCCGCATGCAGTTCCTCTAAAATGCTTTGCATGGCTTTTTTGTGTTTTCGCAGGCAGCGGAAGAAGTTTCTTGTTTTCGCCCAATAAGAACCCTGCTTCAATTCCAATGTGTAATTCACCTCGCAGTCATGCATTTGAACCCGCTTGTCCAAAGGGAAAGCCGGTTGCCGGTTTTGTTGGTCTGAGGTCAAGAAATGAACCTCATAGCCGTGCGATGCCAGATAATTGGCCTTGTTGATAAGGATGCGTTGTTCTCCGCCCCGAATGGCTATTTCATAGGTGCAATAAACGATCTTTTTCATTCTTTTGCTGATAAAAAATTAGATTCCAAAATCATGATATTCAAAATGCCCCGTGTAAACCAACATCCGTTTGACAATGGCTCTGTAATAGGAATGCAACCGTTTGACGAATGAAAGATTCTTGCGTATGGTTCCGGCATATGTTGCTGTTACCATCCCCTGAAAATCCTTTCTGTTCTGGTCGGCTATGTGCGGGTATATACCCAAAAGCTTGATGCCCTGCTTCTTGATGTGGAACCAGTCGTCGGCCAGAAACTGATGTCTCATCGCCAGCATCCGTTGGGCTGCATGCCGGTTGACGATGTATGCTTGCGTACAGACCGCTTCCCGTATGCGAGCCAATTCCCATGGGCTACCTTTTATCTTTTGTTTGGAGGTGAACCAATAGTCGCCAGAGAGCAGGACGATGGTGGCCTGTTCTGTCTGAAGGAAGGGAGTTGCCTTGCGGATGACTTCTTCGATGTCCGTTGTCCGCCACATCAGGTCATCTTCTACAATCAATGCCATCTCTTCCTCCGTTTTTAGCAAAGCCTCGTAACATTTCCGGTGAGACAGGGCACAGCCTATTTCTCCTCCGCCCATTGTCCGTCCGTATGTCTTGTAGGTGGCCTTTTCGTCCCACAGCTTGTTGATGTCTTCGTCTGTAAACTTCCTCCCGTCTACAGCCTCTATAAACTCGATGTCTAAAAAATGTGCGTAAGGATGCAGCACGGATTCCATGTATCGTTTCCGTTCGGAAGCATCCTTCAGGTTTATGACGAATGTTTTCATACTTAGTTGTTGCTTTTGGGTGTGGATGCGGATAAAAACATGTCCGCTTTTTCTTTTATTTTTGGGTCCGTCCAAAGATGAAGTAACGTATCAGTATTTTGATTCTCTTCCAAAGAGAAAGCCTGTCTAAAGCATTCATTTGGTTTTCAAAAAAGTCATAATAGAACTTTTCATCGAAAAAAGGCGATTTGCGGTAGTATTCCCACCAGATGTCGAAATTGACGCAGCATGTCTTCCAAGGTTTGGGTCCGTTGTAGTGGATAATCCCTTTGAGGAAAGCTTCTGAGATTTCAGTTTCAGTCCAAATGTCCAGAAGCTCCTGCTTGTGATGAATGGCAAAATCCGTGAAGTAATTTGTTACGCAGAAAGAAGGCGGCAGAGATTTGATCCTGTTCGCACATACTATGTTTATGATGTCCATGTCTTGAAATTCATATTGCTTAAGGGCATGAGCCTTGAATTTTTCTACAATTCGGTCTTGTAAAAGAGCCTGGGAGTTCAGTATGAGATTGCCGGCATAGATACATTGAGAGGAGTCTATCTGAAGTTTTTCATAATGTTTTTGGGTTTCAGGCATGAGGTGAGCCAAAGATTTGACACCGGCCAGGTAATAATCTCCCAAGTCTGTAGAGTGAAAGATGTCGGATAAATCATCCTGAAAGATAACATCTACGTCCGAGTAGATAATTTTATCGTATTCCGGTATGAGCTCGGGAATCAGCAAGCGATAGTAAGTGACTGTGTTGATGCCTCGTATTTGGTAAGCCGCATCAAAGGTATCATCTACAGTTCTGTAATGGATCTCGTAGTTTTTGAAGTGGAGTGCAAGCTTGTTAAGTACGTCTTCTTTTAACTCTTCAGACTGAGAATGCAGGATGAAAATGTCGTAGAAGGTGTCTTCTTTAGCGTTTGCCAGTAGAGATGACAGACAGACACCGGCCGGTAAGATCAGGTTGTTGTCGAACGCAAAGGCTATGGGGATTCTGTTCATTCGTATTAATTTTGTTTTTAATGGACGTTTTTTAATCCAAGTTTAACTTGTCTATAAGATATTTTACGCTTTTCCTTGCCCAAAAAAGTATGTGCCAGATCAGCCAGTTTCTGCCTTTCAGAATCGGAATGCTGAACATGGCAGGTAAAAGGATGTAAGGTAATGTGTGGTTAATGATGGAATGTTTCTTTAGATTGCTCCAAACACGTTTTCTGTTTTCTTCCAGTTTTAAATGTTTGGCGATGGATCTTCTGTCTGGAAAGTAACGGTCTGCTATGCTTCCCAACGTCCAATAATACATGAGTGTTTGGTAGTTCAGAAAAGCTTTTTTTAAAGCAAGATCTTTTGTTAGTTCGGCGTATTCTTGAAACCTTTCGCATAAGCCGAGTGAGTCTTCCAAGTTCTTGATTGTTCTTTTGGCAGAAGCATTGGTTGAATGTTGCCTATAAGCATAAAAACAGAGGGGGATATAGACACAGACCAAGGGCTTTGACAGGATCTGACAATAGAAATCCATGTCTTCCAAAAACACTTGGTTCTCACGGAAACGGATGTTTTGGAGGGCACTGCGCCGGATCAAGGAAAGCCATAAGAAGAACTCGCCTTGAATGATGTTTTTGAGAAACGAGACCGGTGTCAGAGGCTGAGCGATGCGGCGTTTTTTCCTTGCATTCATTTTGCAGGAGCCAGCCACTCCTTTGTCTGAAACCCTTTTGTACTCTCCCCGGACAAGGTCTGCGTTGAAACGAAGAGCCATAGCAACCAAGGTTTCCAGGCAAGTGTCTGCGCACCAATAGTCGTCCGCATCCATGAACATGATGTATTCGCCTTGGGCATGATTCAGTGCCAGGTTCCGTGCTTT
>CALUOU010000148.1 GCA_944322335.1 uncultured Bacteroides sp. | reverse complement strand
CCCTCGTCATTCTTCCGGATCTCCACACGCCGGATCTTTCCGCTGATGGTCTTGGGAAGCTCGTCCACGAACTCGATGACACGCGGATATTTGTAGGGAGCCGTCACTTTCTTCACATGATTCTGCAGCTCCTTCACCAATGCCTCGTCCGCACGGCTCTTGTAATCCTTGGACAGGACGATGGTGGCTTTCACCACCTGGCCGCGAATCTCATCGGGCACACCGGTGATGGCGCATTCCACCACGGCCGGATGGGTCATCAGCGCACTTTCCACCTCGAAGGGACCGATGCGGTAGCCGCTGCTCTTGATCACGTCATCGGCACGGCCCACAAACCAGAGGTAACCGTCCTCATCCTTCCAAGCCACATCGCCCGTATAATAGATGCCGTCGTGCCATGCCTCGCGGGTCAGCTCCGGATCACGGTAATACTCCTTGAAAAGACCGATGGGCTTGCCTTTGTCCGTGCGGATCACGATCTGCCCCTGTTCGCCGGCCTCCACCGAGCGGCCTTCGTGGTCGATGAGATCCACCTCATACTGCGGATTGGGCAATCCCATGCTTCCCGGCTTCGGTTCCATCCAGGGCATGGTGGCCACGGTCAGGGTGGTTTCGGTCTGGCCGAATCCTTCCATCAGCTTGATGCCGGTCAGTTGCTTGAAGGTTTCAAACACCGACGGATTCAGTGCCTCGCCGGCAATGGTGCAATACTTCAGGCTGCTGAGGTCATACTTGGTCAGGTCTTCATGGATGAGGAAACGGAAAATGGTGGGCGGCGCACAGAGCGAAGTGACGTGATAGTCCTGCATCTGTTGCAGGATATTGGCCGGGGTGAATTTCTCGTGGTCATATACAAAGACGTTGGCGCCAGCGATCCATTGTCCGTACAGCTTGCCCCACACAGCCTTGCCCCATCCCGTGTCGGCAATGGTCAGGTGCAGGCTCTGTTCGTTCAAGTTGTGCCAGAAGCAGCCCGTCACAATGTGCCCCAGAGGATAAGTGAAGTCATGTGCCACCATCTTGGGATTGCCGGTGGTGCCGCTGGTGAAATACATCAGCGAAATGTCGTCGTTCGTATTCGGGTGTTCGGGCTTGACAAAAGGGGCTGCCTGAGCGATGCCCTTGTGGAAATCCTCAAAGCCTTCGGGCACTTCCGGACCTACGCTGACCAGCCGTTTCACACTGGGCGATTCGGGCATGGCCGCCAGAATGTGGTCTGTTATCACCTGCTCGCCTGCGGCCACAATCACCTTGATGTCGGCAGCGTTGCAGCGGTACACGATGTCCTTCTTCGTCAGCAGGTGAGTGGCTGGAATGACCACCGCGCCCAGCTTGTGGAGAGCGATGATGCTGAACCAGAACTCATAGCGGCGTTTCAGGATCAGCATCACCATGTCGCCGTGCCCGATGCCGATCGACTGGAAATAGCTGGCTGTCTGGTCAGTATAACGTTTCATGTCGGCAAAGGAGAACTGATGGTGCTCGCCTTTGTCGTTGGTCCAGAGCAAAGCCGGCTTGTCGGGCTGCTCAGCCGCCCACGCATCCACCACATCATAGCCAAAGTTAAAGTTTTCCGGCACGATAATGTGCAGGTTTTCATTGAAATCTTCTTGGGAAGTGAATGTAGTTTGTTTCAGAAATCTTTCTATCATTGTCCTTCAGTTTAATTTTAGTCAACGAATGAAAAAAGGGAGAATCCTCCTCCGTCCTTCATCCTCATAAGATAATAGCCAGAAACTTTACGGTCTTGCCGTCCAAGGCTTTCATGCCGTGAGGCAGCTGAGAGTTAAAGTAGATGCTGTCGCCCGTGTTCAGCGTCAGCTCTTTCCCTCCCACGCTCAGCAACAGGCGGCCTTCAAGCACAAGGTTGAACTCTTGCCCGGCATGGGTGTTGTAGTGCATGGGACGTTCGCCCGGCTCCACGGTCACGATGAACGGGTCGGCCTTGCGGTCCTTAAACCCTGCGGCCAATGCCTGATATTTATACACTTTCGTGCGTTCCACACTGATGCCCTTTCCGGCACGGGTCACGAAGTAGGTGCTCATCTTCGGCTCTTCGCCAAACATCAGGGCATCGAGCGCGATGTGGTAATGCCGCGCCACCTGCTGCAGCAAGCTGACAGAGATGTCGTATGCGCCGCTTTCAGCCCGTTCATATTCTTCTTGCGAGATGCCGCAGTCGCGCGCCACCTCTTCCGTGCTCAACTCCAGCACTTCGCGCAATCCGCGAAGGCGTTCTGCAATTTGTCTGATTTGTTCGTCCATGCTTAATTAATGATTAATGGTTAATCAAAACAGCTGTCACGATAATGCTCCGACCTATCAAAGATTAATAATTAATGGTTCAACTTTCGCCGGGCTCCAGTTTTCAGCTGACAAGTAACAAGTTAACAAGACTACAAGCGTTTGTAAGGGGAAGTACGCTACAATCTATTTCACGATGAAGGCATTTCTGCCTTATTGCCTCGTCAACTAAGAAGTTGAGCCCCAGCGAAACTTCAATTAATGATTAATGATTAATCTTTGCTTTGCTGTTTTAATACTGGCTGTTATCAATTTAAGAAGCTCCACTATATCAGTATTCAAACTTCTATGAGCCTCTGATGTTATATAGTTTGTAGCCACCAACAAGTCCAACCAATAAATTGTTTCGTTCACTTCTTTTTGAGCAATAGCAAGTTTGTGAATAAAATCCATCTTACTTTCACTGTATTCACTTTCACAAATAGATGCTCCAATAGAAGTTCCCGAACGTAATACTTGTTTAGATAGCACCAATTCCTTTTTCTCTACAGTAAGATATTTATACAAATTAATTATCCTTATTGAAAAATCAAAGCTCTTTTCCCTTAATAAATTCATAATGACAATGATTGATGATTAATATTCATAATAGCAATGAAGCTGACAATAATTAATACCCATATTTCACTACAATTAATCATTAAATAACGACATCGGTTCCGCAGATGCAGGCACCGGCACTAAGCCGGAGTTCGACCGCAAGCGGTCGCGTGAATACCATTCGCCCCCATTAATCATTAATCATTAATCATTAATCAATACATACTGGCCTTCATCGCCTTGATCACCGCCGAAGCGAATCCGCTGTGCTCCATCTCGTTGATGCCTCGAATGGTATAGCCGCCGGGGGTGCAGACCTTGTCTATCTCCACAGCCGGATGGGTGTCATTGTTGAGGATCAGCTCAGCCGCGCCTTTGAGAGACTGTGCCACCATGCGCATGCCGTCCTTGGGATAGATGCCCAGCTCGATGCCGGCCTGCATAGCCGCCTGAATGTATTTCAGGGCGTAGGCGATGCCGCAAGACATGAGCGAGGTGGCGGCGGCAATCTTGCTTTCGGGGATCATCATGGACAGGCCCATTTCAGCGAAGATGTCCAGCAGGAGCTTGTCCTGCTCCGGTGTGGCGTCGCGGCTGGCGATGAGGGTCATGCTGGCCAGCTCGCTGATGGCCGTGTTGGGCACGATGCGGAAAAGTGGCAAACGCAGGCCGCCCGCATAGGTTTCCAACTCGCCGAAGGTGATGCCTGCCGCCACAGACACCAGCATCTGCCCCTCCCGCATGCCGAGCGCCTCCGTCACTTCCTTCATCAGCCACGGTTTCACGGCCACCATCACCATGTCTGCGCCGGAAGCGGCCTCACGGTTGTCGTGCGTCACCCGCATTTCCGGAAACTCCGCCTTCAGCCGGTCCAACTTGTCCTGCGAGGGATCGGACACACATATATCACACGCTGCCACAAGGCTGCCTTTGGCCAATCCGCGGGCTATGGCTCCTCCCATGTTGCCCGCGCCTATAATTGCTACTTTCATACTTTTACCTGTTTTTATAGAAATCAGAGGCAAAAGTAAGCTTTCCACATGAAAACGCCAAAAAACGACAAGCAAATCTTGCTTTTCACTCGCTTTTCATCACTTCTGCCGGATTGATGCGGGTGGCGCGGCGTATCTGCCAGAAGAGGGTCAGCAGGGCGATGGCGGCCACAGCCGCTCCTGCGATCAGGAATATCCATGCCGATAAGGGGGCTTTGTGGACAAACTGCTCCATGTAGCGGCTGATGCCCGCATAGGCAAGGGCAGACCCCGCCACGAAGGCCACACACAGGAGGCGGAAATACTTGCGCAGCAAGAGGCGGTAGAGGTCACGCGGCTGTGCGCCGTTCACCTTCCGCAAGGCGATCTCGCGGTAACGCAGACGGATGTCGTAGAGCGAAAGGCCGAACAGTCCCAGACAGGAGATGCCGATGGCTATCAGGGCAAAGATCACCACGATGCGCGTCATCTTGCGGTCCTGGCTGTGCAGGGCGGCGATCTTGTCTTTCAGGAAGGCACACTGGAAGTCGCCCGCCCCGACGGCCTCGTCATAAAGGGCGTGGAGGAAGGCCCGGTTGACAATCATCTTATATTGGGTGAACACATCTTCTTCTCCCCATCCCCGGCCTTCCACCACACGGAAGCCGAAGGATGGATTCCGCCTTTGCGATTTCCTTTTTCGGAGTCTTTTGCGTTTTCTTTATCATACCGTGTGTGGCCACGACCAAAGCCTGTGTGTCCGTGTCCCAAAAGGCAAACAGGCGGTAGGCTGTCCCGTTGTACAAGGTGCGGAACTCCCAGATGTCTGACCCCTCCAGCTTCTTGAACAGTTCTCTGCTACGTTCTCCGTCTGCCACCCTTTTGATGTTGTAATATATCTTTTCGGAAGCGGGTTTGGGCAAGCTTTCAATGAATGTCCAGGCTTCTTCCAATAATTCGACTTGAAACGCAACCATATCAGCATTAGCCATTGGTGACCTTGCGTGTGGAGCACGTCATAAAACTCACAGAAATGCTCCGCTATTCCATATTGTTCAAACAAGTTCACTGTGTCCTCTGTCGTCATGCCTTTAGCCTTGGCATATTGTTCTATGCAGAACGATACGAACATGGCTCGGTCTTGTTGTTCGCTTTTCATTTTAATACTCCTTTCTGTAGCACTGCCTAAAGCATGCACACCTCTTTTGCCATTCATTTCTGATTGACTTAATATCCAATCGTGCAAAAATAGTAAGAAAATCTTCAAATCTAAGAATATATACGATATTCATTCCGCTTATCTCTATAATTTAACCTTTATCAACTGCTCAAGTTGACAAGTTGCCGAGTTGACAAGAAACGACCCTTGTTGCCTCGTCAACTGAAACCCTCGTCTACTAATAAACTTGTTGCCTCGTCAACTAAGACTCTTCACCCAATATCCGTTTCCATACTTTGTATGCACCCGCCTGCCCACCTGAGCCAGCAACCGGCTGAAAGCGGTGCAGCTGCATTCCTTCAGAGCGGCGGGATTCTTCCTTTTCAACGTGGCGTAGATTTCGGCGGCGGACAGGAGATGTGCGCCCTCCTCGCCCGGCTCCGCAAAGCGGAAACACGTGCCGATCAGTTCCTCGGCAGGCGTGACGCGATAGAAGGCGCGGTTGGCTGCCTGGATCCCGGCCTCTTCCTCCTTGCTGAACCAGGAACGCTCGCCCGATTCCAGCTCGTGCTTCAGCTGGGCATAAAGCTGGTCGTAGTCAATGGGCGTGGTGCAGTCTATCTGCCTGGTGACTTCCACACAGATGAAGCGGCGGCTTCCGCTCAGGTCGGTCAGCAG
>CALUOU010000147.1 GCA_944322335.1 uncultured Bacteroides sp. | reverse complement strand
GCATGATTGGATACTTGGCCAACGAAGCAATAATACTTTGGCAAGTAACCTATGCTGCTGAAAAAGAGCCCGGACAGGATTTTGTCCCGATGATCAACCTACCTCTTCCAACTACCTTGCAACCGACTTTTCGGACTGACCCCTCATTTCCGTCCGAAGTCGGCCGGGATTTCTCCCCATTCTTCCGTTTTCCATTTCAGCAAGGGGGTGGTGTACGTATGCTCGCGCAACCATTTCTCAGCCCGCTCTATAATCCGGAACAAGGCTTCCGTCCGGGCGTTGCGCGCCAGCTTGGTCTTACAGCGTTTTTGCCGCACCCAGCTCAAGGCATTCACGCTATCGCTATAAATGGGCCAGTCCCACCCCTTCTGCTGCAACAAAGCCAACCCATGGACAATGGCCAGGAACTCCCCGATGTTGTTGGTGCCATACACAGGGCCGAAGCGGAACACCACCTGCCCGCTTCCCACATGCACACCCCGGTATTCCATGGCACCCGGATTGCCGCTGCATGCGGCATCCACGGCCAGGCTGTTGCCGGGCACGTCAGCCGGAAGAGCCGGCTTCCGCTTAGGACACACGCCAGCGGCGGTCCGTCCGATGTAGGCTTCGGGCGAGTCGGCATAAGCCTCTTCCGCTTCCTCGCGCGTGCTGAAAGCCTTGTAACGCGCTCCTTTATATCCATTGATCTGCAACTGGCAGTCGGTCCACGAGTCATAAATGCCGGGGGTCACGCCCACCCAGACCACATAATATTTCTGCTTTTTCATACGGCGGGCAAAGGTAGCGAATCTTGCCGAATGCAGACCGGAAAAAGTCCGGTAAAATCGGGCTTTTGATTCAAAAAGAGTGGATTTTTCAGTCAAAAGGTAAATTTTATGTTCCCGACACCGCTTTTTCACGCGTAAATGTTTACCTTTGTCCGATGTCAAATGGCAACTGAATATGATACGTATTTTTTTGACCGGCTATATGGGAGCCGGGAAGACAACCTTAGGCAAGGCTTTCGCCCGTGAGCTGCACTTGCCGTTCATCGACTTGGACTGGTACATAGAAGAACGTTTCCACCGCACCATCCGCGAACTGTTTGAGCAACGGGGAGAAGATGCCTTCCGCAAACTGGAACAAAACATGCTGCATGAGGCAGGTGAGTTTGAAAACGTCATTATCGCGACAGGAGGAGGCACCCCCTGTTTTTTCGACAACATGGACTACATGAACAAGCAGGGTCAGACCGTGTTCTTGAATGTAAATCCGCAGGTCCTGTTCAACCGCCTTCGGGTGGCCACCCACCAGCGCCCCATCCTCCAGGGCAAGACCGACGAGGAGCTGCAGGCGTTCATCGGGGAGGCTCTCTCCAAACGGTTGCGCCACTACGAACAGGCACGCTACATCTTCGACTCCAGCCGTCTGGAAAGCCGCAGGGAGATAGCCGAGTCCGTCCGGCAGCTGCGCGAGCTGCTGCAAGTCTGAGAGCCGAGAGAAAATACGGTCAAAAAAGAACGAACTCCATATTGCCTTGCCTGGACAAGGCGCAAGTGTTAATAATCATAGTGTATAAAGTCAAAATTGTAAACGAGTACGAATGAGAAAATGGCGTATTGAAGATTCTGAAGAGCTGTACAACATCTTAGGTTGGGGCACTTCATACTTTAGTATCAATGAAAAGGGGCATGTCGTGGTGACACCGCGCAAAGACGGCGTGACGGTCGACCTGAAAGAATTGGTGGACGAGCTGCAGCTGCGCGATGTGACAGCACCCATGCTGGTGCGCTTCCCCGACATCCTCGACAACCGCATCGAAAAAGTATCTTGCTGCTTCAAGAAAGCGGCGGAGGAATACGGCTACAAGGCGGAAAATTTCATCATTTATCCCATCAAGGTCAACCAAATGCGCCCTGTCGTAGAGGAGATGATCAACCATGGCAAGAAGTTCAACTTAGGGCTGGAAGCCGGATCCAAACCGGAGCTGCATGCCGTCATCGGGATCAATACAGATCCGGACTCCTTAGTGGTGTGCAACGGCTATAAGGACGAGAGCTTCATCGAGCTGGCTCTGCTGGCACAAAAAATGGGCAAACGCATCTTCCTGGTCGTGGAGAAGCTGAACGAACTGAACATCATCGCCAAGATGGCCAAACAACTGAACGTGCGCCCCAACATCGGCATCCGCATCAAGCTGGCCTCCAGCGGAAGCGGAAAGTGGGAAGAAAGCGGCGGAGACGCCAGCAAGTTCGGACTGACCTCCAGCGAGCTGCTTGAGGCGCTCGACTTCCTCGAAAAGCGCGACATGAAGGACTGCCTGAAACTGATCCACTTCCATATCGGCAGCCAGATCACCAAGATACGCCGCATCAAAAACGCCCTGCGCGAAGCTTCCCAATTTTATGTCCAGCTGAACAAGATGGGCTACAACCTGGAGTTTGTAGACACAGGAGGAGGCATGGGCGTGGACTATGACGGCACCCGATCTTCCAACAGCGAAAGCTCGGTGAACTATTCCATCCAGGAGTATGTGAACGACGTGGTGTCCACCTTTGTGGATGCGGCCGACAAGCACGGCTTCCCCCACCCCAACATCATCACCGAGACCGGGAGAAGCCTGACGGCACACCACTCCGTGCTGATTTTCGAGGTGCTGGAGACGGCATCCTTGCCCCAGATGGATGACAGCTGGGAGCCGGACGAAAACGCGCATGAGCTGGTGAAGGAGCTTTATAACATCTGGGACAGCCTGAACCAGCGCAGCATTCTGGAGCCTTGGCACGATGCCCAGCAGATACGCGAGGAAGCGCTTGACCTGTTCAGCCATGGCATTGTGGATCTGAAGACGCGGGCACAGATCGAGAAACTCTATTGGAGCATCTGCCGGGAAATCAATTCCATCGCCAGCAACCTGAAGCACTGCCCCGAAGAGTTTCGCAAGCTCAACAAGCTTTTGGCGGACAAATACTTCTGCAATTTCTCCCTCTTCCAATCCTTGCCAGACTCCTGGGCCGTGGACCAGATGTTCCCCATCATGCCCATCCAGCGGCTGGACGAGCGCCCCGACCGCGAGGCCACCATTCAGGACATGACCTGCGACTCCGACGGCAAGATAGCCAACTTTGTCACCTCCCGTCCCGACGCCACCACACTCCCCGTGCATAGCCTCCGCGACAGAGAGCCTTATTACCTGGCCGTCTTCCTGGTAGGAGCCTATCAGGAGATCCTGGGCGACATGCACAACCTCTTTGGCGACACCAATGTGGTGCATGTGTCGGTCAACTCCAAAGGCTACACCGTCGACCAGCAGATCGATGGCGAGACCGTGGCCGAAGTGCTCGACTATGTGCAATACAATCCCAAGAAACTGGTGCGCACCTTGGAGACCTGGGTCACCCAGTCGGTCAAGGAAGGCCGCATCACACTGGAAGAAGGGAAAGAATTCCTTTCCAACTACCGTTCGGGCCTGTACGGCTATACCTATCTGGAATAAGCCAGATCCGGCCTCGACATAAATAAAACGTATTTCATATGGAAAAACTTACACTAATCAAAGTGGGTGGCAAGATCGTGGAGGAAGACGCCACCCTCTGCAAGCTCCTCGACGACTTCGCCTCCATCAGCGGCCGCAAGCTGCTGGTGCATGGCGGAGGGCGTTCGGCCACCAGGCTGGCCGCCCGCCTGGGCATCGAAAGCCAGATGGTGAACGGCCGCCGCATCACCGATGCCGAGACACTGAAGGTAGTGACCATGGTCTATGGCGGACTGGTCAACAAAGGCATTGTCGCCGGCCTGCAAGCCCGTGGCGTGAACGCCTTGGGACTGACAGGAGCCGACATGGACGTGATCCGTTCCGTGAAGCGGCCTGTGCAAGACGTAGACTACGGCTTCGTGGGCGATGTCAGGCAAGTGGATGCCGGCCTCTTGGGCGACCTGATCCATCGGGGCATTGTGCCGGTCATGGCTCCTCTGACCCACGACGGGCAAGGCCACATCCTGAACACCAATGCCGACACCATCGCCGGCGAGACCGCCAAGGCACTGGCCACACGTTTTGACGTGACGCTGGTCTACTGCTTCGAGAAGCGTGGCGTGCTGCGCGACGAGCAAGACGACAGCAGCGTCATCCCCCAGATCACCCCCGATGAGTTCCAGCGCCTGGTGGCCGACGGAACCATACAGGGAGGCATGATCCCTAAGCTGGAAAACGCGTTCGACGCCCTCCGCGCAGGAGTCAGCCAAGTGATCATCACCTCTGCGGCAGCCCTCCAGACCGAGACGGGCACCTGCATAAAAAGATAAAAAGACAGAAAAAAAGCACACCGACTGTAACTTTCCGGATGCTGAACCGTCATTAAAATGTAGAGATAGCCATGCAAGAACTCAGCTTTCGCAAGGACATCCTTCCTCTGAAGGACAAACTCTTCCGGATAGCCCTGCGGATTACGCTCAACAGAGCCGAAGCGGAGGACATTGTGCAGGAGACGCTGGTCAGGGTGTGGAGCAAACGCGGCGAATGGGCACAGCTGGAATCGGCAGAAGCCTATTGCCTGACCATCGCCAGAAATCTGGCCTTAGACCGCGCCGCACGCAAGGAAGCCCAAGCGGCTGAACTCCCGCCCGACGTGGAGCAGACTGCCGACACGACCGACCCGCACGACCTGCTGGTACACAAAGAACGGTTGCAGCTGATCCACCGCTTTGTCAGCCAACTGCCCGAAAAGCAGCGGACCGTCATGCAGCTGAGAGATATGGAAGGCAAAAGCTACAAAGAGATAGCACAACTGCTGAGCCTGACCGAAGATCAGGTGAAAGTAAACCTGTTCCGGGCAAGGCAGAAAGTAAGACAACAGTTTTTAGACACAGAAAGATATGGACTCTAAGCACATAGAAGAGCTATTGGAACGCTATTGGCGATGCGAGACCTCACTGGAAGAAGAAGAGGCGTTGCGAGACTTCTTCAACAGCGATGAGGTTCCCGACAGCCTGCAACGCTACAAAGACCTCTTCGTCTATCAGCGCATGCAGCAGGAAGCGCGGCTGGGCGAAGACTTCGACGCACGCATCCTCGCCAGAATAGAGGAGCCTCCCGTGGTCAAAGCCCGGCGCATGACCTTGTCCGCACGCTTCGCCCCCTTGCTGAAGGCGGCCGCCGCTGTGGCCATTGTCCTTTCCGTCGGCGGCATCATGCAACACTCTTTCCTGGCCGATGTAAAAGAAGTTCCCGCAGCCGACACCATCGGGAAGCAGATATCGGCTCCCTCGGTAGCCCTGTCAAAGACGCACGGACAGTCCTGTCTGGACAGTCTGCAGCAGGTCAGCCGACAAGAAGAGCAAACCAAATAAGATCCACATATATAGAACATTTTCATTTGCTTTAAACATAAATAGTTAGTGTGCTTTATTAAAACAGTAAAATTGAGGCTGTGAAGTTTCAATTCTCTCAAAAGTATTATAAAAACTAACTGCAATAAATGGGACACCGCGTGAGGCAGTGTCCCTTTTATGTTTTTGCGGAAGAGAGGGAGGAATTTTTCGGACCGATCCAATTTTATTTATAAAAAACATTCGACATTCTTGTTCATCCTAATTATTGTTTCTATCTTTACCCCCATTATAAACCCCCAACACCATGAAAAAGCATCCATGAGATTCCGCTTACTATTAGAGGTAAACAAACGAGCCTTTGGGAACCAACTCCCGATCAACTGCCAATACGAACAATCTGCAGCGGTCTATAAGATCTTGTCCAATGCAGACAAAGCTTATGCGGCCTGGCTCCACGACAACGGTTTCCAGCTGGCCAACAGAAAAACATTCAAGCTATTTACCTATTCACGCTTCAAGATAGAGAAACGCCGACTGATACCCGAAAAAGAGCGTTTGCAGATTTTATCGGACACAGTAGAGTGGCAGATCAGTTTCTTGCCTGAAAAAAGCACCGAAAAATTCATTCAAGGCGTTTTTCAAGATCAGGTGTTCGAGATAGGAGACACTAAGTCGGTAGTGCAGTTCATCGTGCGCAGTGT
>CALUOU010000146.1 GCA_944322335.1 uncultured Bacteroides sp. | reverse complement strand
CTTATCCGTTCTGTCATGGACAAATTTTCGTGTGCATTCATCTTGTTCCATTATGAAAACGATACCCGTTGGGATTGGCGCTTCACTTATTGCCGTATGGGAGCGAACGATAAAGACGCTACGGACAGCAAACGGTATACTTTCCTTTTGGGACCCGGACAGTCTTGTCGCACTGTAGCTGAGAATTTTCTCAAACTGGCAGAGAAACGTGAAGACATTGAGATTGCAGACATCGAAAAGGCATTCTCCGTGGAGGCTCTCTCTGATGAGTTCTTCAGCAAATACAAGGCACAATATGAGAAATTCGTCTGCTTCATCACCGGCAAGAAGTACGTGAAGGCCGGAAACAAATACGAGGAGAAAGTCATCACCGATCCCCACCCCGTCATGTATGACGCGTTCAACCGGAACGACAAGCTGGTGCGCGACTACATCAAGCAGATGCTCGGCCGCATCACCTTCCTGCACTTCTTGCAGAAAAAGGGCTGGATGGGGGTGCCGGAAGGCGGACAATGGGGCGGAGGCGATCTGCAGTTCATGCGCCATCTTTTCACCCATGCCACAGACGAGCAGAAAGAGAACTTCCTGGATGCGGTGCTTGAGCCTCTTTATGACAAGGGACTGGATACAGACCGCAGCGCGAACGATGACCTGTTCGACACGGGAGTGGCATTGGAACAAGGCTGCCGCGTGCGCATACCCTACCTCAATGGCGGGCTCTTCGAGCGCAACAGCCTCGACAAGATAGCCACACAGTTCCCTGCCGGTTACTTTGCCGAGCTGTTTGACTTCTTCTATCAATACAATTTCACAATAGACGAAAACGACCCCAATGAGACGCAAGTGGGAGTAGACCCGGAAATGCTTGGACGCATCTTCGAGAACCTGCTGGAAGACAACAAAGACAAAGGCGCCTACTATACGCCCAAAGAGATCGTGCGCTACATGTGCCGCCAGTCGCTCATCGCTTATCTGCAGGCTGACGTGGATTCGGAAACAGACCGCAAAGCCATCGCGTCATTCGTTGAGAACTATGACGCCGCACTCCTGCCCGCTTCACTTGTCACCCATATAGACGAGCGGCTGAAAGCGGTGAAAGTGTGTGACCCGGCCATCGGTTCCGGAGCTTTCCCCATGGGCATGCTGAAGGAAATCTTTCTTTGCCGGGGAGCCATCGAAAACTTCGATAATGCGGCGGACATCAAACGGCATATCATCCAAAACAACATCTATGGCGTTGACATTGAGCGAGGCGCGGTGGACATTGCCCGTCTGCGCTTCTGGCTCTCACTTGTGGTGGATGAACAGTCGCCTGAAACCTTGCCCAATCTTGACTTCAAGATCATGCAGGGGAACTCGTTGCTGGAGCAGTACGAAGGGATCGATTTGAGCAAGCTTGCCACTGACAGCCGCCAACTGTTGTCAGAAACAAAAACGCTTGAAATCTTTGACAGTATGCTGGACATACATCGCATGAAGTTGCGTAAGCTGATTGACCAGTACTATTCGGAAACAAATCATGTGCAAAAACACACATTGTTGCAGGCGATTAATGAAAACATCTCAAACCAATTGAATGAAGCACGCATAAACATTGATTTATCGGATATTGACATACAAAGCAACACCCAGTTTTTCCTTTGGCACACGTGGTTTGCCGATGTACTCAGTCGCCCCTCAGGCTGCAACGGTTTTGATATTGTGATCGGGAATCCGCCGTATGTAAACGTGCAATTAATGTCTGTAGAAGAAAAGAAAATTTACAAAACATGTTTTACAACCTTTTTTAAAAGATGTGATATGTTTTGCCTCTTCATGGAACTCAGCCTTTTAAAGCTGGCTTCTGAAAAGGGGATTGTTACATTGATTGTACCTTCTGTTGTCCATTCGAACTTAAGCTATAAAAAGATTCGCAATATCATACTTGATAATCGTTGGTTGCAAGAAGTGCATTATACAGGCGGTAACGTGTTTAATGCGCCGACCGTGGATACAACCATTCTCATTTGCAATAAAAGTGGAAATGAATCTATAATGTTAACCAATGCAGTAGATTTTGCACATCCCCAATCACATTACGTGACAGCAGATTATTTCCAGAGATTTGACAATGTGATAAGTATTGGAAGTGATAGTGGGAATAGCATTTATGACAAATTGTTTAATCCAGACTTTGATGTTTTAGGTGAACATTACAAGGTCTTTCAAGGAATAGTGACAGGAAACAATCCTGCGTTTATTTTTGAGACGGAAGAAGAAGCATTATCTCGCCATGTCGATTCCTCATTGTTGCATCCACTATGCCATGGTCGAGACTTAGAGAAATATTACATACGAAATAGAGAACGAAGAATCCTATATGTAAACGATGAAGTGAATATTGACACTTATCCTCAAACAAAGAAATGGTTGACTGGTTTCAAAGACTCTTTAATCAAACGTAGAGAAGTGAAAAAGGGGGTTATTGCATGGTACAGCCTTCAATGGCCACGAGTGAAACCAGAATTGGATTTGAAAGAAAAAATACTATTGCAAAGAACAAGAAATGAAAGCTTAAAAACAAGAATTATAGCTTCATTGGACAATACTAGTATATATGGAATGGAAGGAATTTATTTCATTATCCCTATAGAATGCAGTTCTTTACGACTTTTGTTAGGCATATTAAACAGCAAACTGATTAATTATCTTTTTGCTACAAAGTTCCTAAATCTTGCTATCAAGGCCGACTATCTTAAACAAATCAGAATACCCTGCGTAAGTCTAATGCAAAAACAAGAACTGGAGAATTTGGTAGATGCTATCTTAAATGCAAAAGAAACGGGTAAAGATACATCACAAACGGAACACTCTGTAGATAATCTCGTCTACGAAATGTATGGGCTGACCGCAGAAGAAATACGCATCGTAGAACAACAATAGACTTCACAACATGTCGAAACTTGAAGAACTTTACCAATCTATTGACACACTGAAGAAGCTCGGTGTGCCGATAAACAAAGAACAACTCAGAGCACTTGATGAGTTTGAAGAAGAACTGATTAAGAGCGAGGTGCTTCCAGCTCTTAGTCAAGATATTGCTCCAAGGCTTAATCCTATCAAACGTGATTTGGTCCTTGTGGTGGAGTATCATCCAGGTGAACCTATCAGCGTTGCGCTCTCTCGCAAAGCTAAGATTAGTGACTTCATTGATGCCAAACCCCTTACCCCCATAAGTCATCCTGTATCGTCAGAAGAAAAGACATCTCCTCAGTTTCCAAAAAGGAAACAGACTAAACATGTGGAGTACGCAACAAAAGGGCTGAAGGTGACTTTTGCAGACGGATTTGTCGCCCACTATCGTACAGCGATTGAAACCTATATTGCTTCCATAAAACACATTGGCTATGAACAGGTTGCTGCGTTAGGTATTACACATGGAGGGTATAATATTGTGTCGCGCCAAAAACGCCCTGTTGAGCCAGGACGCATTTGGCAGCATGAAAGTGACGGATGGTATATTTATGCAAACATCAGCAATCAAACAAAAATCGAGGATCTAAAGCTTATTTCCCAAAAATTGAATGTTCGTTTGCTCATAGAAGAAAGTAAGCCTGAAACGTAAAGACTCATTCATCATCTGACAGGCGGAACTCTATCTCGTAGTTCTTAATAAAGTCTGTTTCTTCTTGTGTCAATCCATACAACGGGCAAATCAAGTCATCTATCTTGTCAATGATAGACTTGGATTTGCCTATTTTATACTCTTTAAATGAATCCATTTTGTAGCTGGACTCTTCTGATGTATGGCGAGTTCTGGCATTCTTTTCTACATCTGCAAGGTATTCATTATACAGGCGGGTCAATTCTTTCACCGTTTCCTTATTCAACGTGGGCGATGTAAATTGTTCAATCTCATAACTTTTCCAATCCAAATTGTTGGAGTAGATCTGATAGAACCAAAATGATAAATTACTGCTTAAGATGGCTCCGATTGCTGTAGCAAAATCTTGCTTGAAGCATATCGCTTTTTCTTTTGTAGACCCTGTGGAATAATTAGTGACAATCTTGAAATACCGTCCTCCCGTAGAACGGTAAAAGATTGGCAAACCCATGCTATCGACATAAGTTTCAAGTTTATCATATCGAAAGATTTTACGTAATATATTTCTTTCTATTTCAAGGCTTATTTTGGGAATACGTCCGAAAAGTAGAAATTCGTTTACTTCTGCAAACTGTAAATTGTTTATAAGGGTTTGTAGATTGAAATTTCTACCTTTACGATACATCTTTGTCGAATAGATGTGTTGGCACAGTTGATTTGTCTTCCGCAATGATATAATTGACGTATTCACTACGGCATTTTTGAAAACGGGTTGAGGACGGACTGCGTAAGAAGATATATGAATATCCTCACAATTTCGCAAAAGAAGTCTATGGATACCAGAAAGCGAGTCACTTGAAGTAATAGATATTGGAACTATCATGGATAGACAACCATTTCGAACTAAAAGATTGAAAGATTGTTCAATAAAGAGCGTATAAGTATCGAGAGAACCTTTTTGTATGCTTCCTATTGTTTTTGCTGTAACGAATAACTTTTTAAATGTTCGCTTATCTTCATTACTGAGTTTCGCTCCATACGGCGGATTCCCGATCACAATATCAAAACCGTTGCAGCCTGAGGGGCATCATTATGACAGACTTCTTTCTTTGAGGTATCTGAATATGGTGCAAGGATTGACTTTACACTTCCTTGCGATTTCAGCTTTCGACACACCCGCATCGATCCACTTGATAATGTCTCTCTCTTTACCTGTAAGTTTGTTCCTTTTATTTTTGCTTCCTTTGATGCGTCCAAGCGTCCCCCCCTCCGCCTTCTTCCTCGCCAGAGCCTCCTTTGTCCGTTGGCTGATCAGATTGCGCTCAATCTCGGCGGACAGTCCGAAAGCGAACGCGAGCACCTTGCTCTGTATGTCATCTCCCAGCCGATAATTATCCTTTATCGTCCAGACTTTGCATTCTTTGGTCATGCAAATATTCAATATTTCCATGATCATAAACAGATTGCGCCCCAAGCGGGACAACTCGGCACAGATGATAAGGTCGTCCTTCCGCACACGCTTCAACAGCTTGCCCAACTCACGTTTGTTGTATGACTTTGTTCCGCTGATGGTTTCCTCAATCCATCCGTCAATCACCAGTTTATTACGCTCACAGAAGTTGTGTATCTCAAAACGCTGATTCTCCACTGTCTGTTTGTCACTGCTCACTCTGATATATCCGTAAACCATATTTTTTAGAATTTTACTGTTTGCGCCATAAAGAAAACGCTCATTACCTTCCAAAAATAACGGAAGCATTTTTCTTATCTGCATATTTTTCGGAATATCAGCGAAAACGGTGTGAGACATGTCTTCACGAGCCTGCGCAAGCTTCCTATCCTCCACCTCAAACCATCCTTCACAGGGTATACAAATCGTTCAAACAGGGTATACAAATCATTCAACATCCGCTTTGAACGTAAGCATTTTCGATCTTTCACACAAAAGGTGAAAGGGATACGGCGGAAAGGATGCCTTGCGGTGAAGTTTCACATGATCTTGCTGAATATAAACACATTGCAGTGAAAGCAGACAAAAGGAGGGTGAAAGACCGTGAAAGGTGAACCCAGCCTTATCTTTCACCGGAAACAGCTGTATACCAATGGACACACTTCCTTCTTGAAAGCGTGAAACTTTCAAGCTGTTTTTCTGCCCCAATCAAGTTAAAAAGGGAATGTAATCAAGTTGATTGTATCACAAAATCAATTTGGCGGCATCGTTCTGACGGCACTGTCCTTACGGCCCGATTTTGCTCATGAGACTCAATAAGGCAAGAAGGTAGTCACCGCTTTCAGTTGTTACCTTCCCTTATCTTACCGCGTAACATTTCATGTAAGATTATCGAAACATCTGTCATAAGGACGTTTCAACAGCTATCGTAAGGACACAAGAGCGGGCAACGCAAGATACTCACATATCGTCACGGACGGCACGCGTGCGGTACGTCCGGCTCACGCGTGCGGTGCTTCCGGCTCACGCGTGCGGCACATCCGGCTCACGCGTGCGGC
>CALUOU010000145.1 GCA_944322335.1 uncultured Bacteroides sp. | reverse complement strand
CAAGCCGGGAATGCCCAACTTTCTTTGGACAAAAACATCGCGCCTTGATTTTTTTCCGTACTTTTGCTTCCGCTATCTGAAACACCCATCCCCACCCTATGAAGTCAAGAATCGAACGCGAGAAACAGACCGTACGCCTGATGGTGGAGCTGTATTGCCGCCACAAGCTGAAGACCCGTGAAATGCCTGAGGAATACCGCCAGCTGACGGACTATGCCTGCCGCCGCCTGGACCGTTGCCCGTTCGGCGAACAGAAAAAGGACTGCCAGCACTGCCCCATCCACTGCTACGCGCCTGCCCGCCGGGAACAAATCCGGCAAGTGATGCGGTGGACAGGGCCGCGCATGCTGGTCTACGCGCCGCTGAAAGCCATCAGGCATTTGCTGGGACGGTAAGGAATTGTCATACCGCCGTAACGCCTTTGTAACACTGCTCCGCTTACTTTGCACGCGGAATGCCACATGCACAGAGATACAGGGGCACGGCACTGTTTTCCACAAAAATGATGAAAAAAAAGAGATGCCGCCTCCGCGCGTATCATCCAAGGCGTCGCGCGAAGGGCAGACATCCGACCATATATAAATACGTGTTTCTTGTATTTTTATAAATTGAATAGCCGCGTCCCTGTCTCGCTGTGCCTGCGCATCCGAGCGGATCCATACGATCGGACCCGAATATTCACCTTATATATATATAGATAACTGCCTATGAACACCCGCCACCTCCTTCTGGCAGCCTGCTGCCTGCTGGCCGCCTGTGCCAACCGCCCGTCCGACTCTCCTCTGATCCACGCCCACCGGGGAGGAGCCGCACTTTATCCCGAAAACACCCTTCCCGCCATGCTGCATGCCGTAGATCTGGGAGTTCCCGTGCTGGAAATGGACATGCACGTCACCCGCGACAGTCAGGTGGTGACCTCTCACGACGCTTACCTGAATCCCGTCAAAGCCCTGATGCCGGACGGCAGCGGGATACCCCCCGGCTGCGACAGCATCTACATTTACTCCATGGACTATGACAGCCTGGCCAGATACGACGTAGGATCCCGCCCCAATCCGGCCTTCCCGCACCGGAAGAGCCTGCCGTGCCGGGTGCCTCGCATCGGCGAACTGATAGACAGCGTGGAACACTACGTGGCACGGAAAGGACTGGCTCCCGTAAGCTACAACATCGAGATCAAGTCCTCCCCCCGAAAAGACAGCATATGCACCCCCGACTATCGGACGTTTGCCGACCTGTGCATGCAGGAACTGCTGATACACGACTTAGGCGACCGCCTGCTGGTGCAGTGCTTTGACCCGCGTGCGCTGAACTATGTCCACGGCCGCTATCCCGACGTGCGCCTGTCCTATCTGGTGGAAGACACCGTGGCAAGCTTCGGCGAACTGATGAGCCGCCTGGATTTTGTGCCCCAAGTCATCAGCCCACACTACTCCATGGTGGATGCCGACTTTATGGATGAAGCCCGCAAGCTGAACATGGAAGTAGCCCCCTGGACAGTAGACGACCCTAAGGAAGCGGAACGGCTGACCCGCCTGGGCGTGGATGCCATCATCACGAACGACCCGCCCGCCTTGATGAAGTAAGCCTGTGCGACGCTCCTCCATCAAAAGGGGCGCGACAAACTCCACCCGCACCGCACGCGTGCCGCCCTTCCAGCACACGCGTGCCGTCTTTCCAGCACACGCGTGCCGTCCAAACGATTGACGCGTGCGGCGGAAGTGTTTCACGCGTGGCACTTTAAACGAAGATACAATCAAGTTGATTCCATCCCCTTTTCAACTTGTTTTGAAGAGACAAACAGGTTGAAAGCTTCACGCCTTCACTTTCACACAAACAGACTGGTATTCAACTCATTACGGTGAAAGATAGAAATGGGTTCACCGTTCACGAGCTTTCACGGGATTTTTTTTGCGGATTCACAGCAACAGCCTTGCATTCACCGATTTACGGTGAAACTTCACGCAAACATTTCCGTGAAAGCGCATTTTTCCGTCTCAAACGGTGAAAGCTCCTTTTTATTGACAGTGGAAGCAGGCTTTGAATGATCTGTACACCCTCTTTGAACGATTTGGAGCCCCCCATGAAAGATGAAACCAGCCTGAGCATTCACCGGAACAGGCTGAGTTTCAACGACGGACGCGGCGCGTGAAGGCGTGAAGGATTCAACAGGCAGATGAGACCTTACAAAAACACGTACTAACCTTTAAAGATGTGAAATCACGCGCCGGATGCATTAAAAAAAAAAACAGTTTGTAAAAGACAAGATCCTTCTTATATTTAAGGCCATCAAACGCCCAAAGCTTGCAGAGGCACTTATTCCTCATGTGCAAGCAAACGCGCCCGACACCTCTGGCCACAAGCCATCGCAGAAAAGAATTACTAAAAAATAAAGTTAATGAGAAAGACAAACATTATCATCGTCCTGTTTGCCGCATGCCTGACAGCCGCATGCACCCAAACGCAGAATGAATCTGAAGTTTCCAACTCCGCACAACAGCCTACCAATGCCCCTATCCGCATGGATGACGACCCGGCAGTCACATGCTTGACAAAAGGACAACGGGCACGGGTAGATTCCATCATGAAACTCTCTTATTACCAAGCCTATCAGAAAGCGACTTGGGATTTAGAAGAAAAGATGACCCCATACGTCAGCAGCCTTTCCAAGGAAGAACAGTTTGACCTGTTTCTCAACTGCACCCGCAGCCAAAGAGCCGCCAAATTGGGACTGGAGAAAGAATTTGAGGCTCTGCACACAGCCACGGCCCAATTTTCTGAAGAAGTAGGGAAACTGGGGTTGAGCATAGCCGAAGAGACTGCATTGGGAGTCATGGTATGGGAAGGATATACAGGTCCCAAGCTCAAGACCAAATTCTCCTACGATGAAGTGGAAGACAAAGTGGGAAATCCTTTCATACGCTTATTGGAGTTGGAGAGACAAGAAGGAAATTAGCGGGAACAGCTTTTCGCAAGAACAAAACCAGATTGAACGAAGGCACTTCTCATGCGAATCAATGCTAAGGCCATCAACGAGAGAGAAACGGCCTAAGCCTTCATCACCGGAACACGATGTCGGTGATGACCTGCGCCCCGACGTGACGGTTGAGATTGCGGATCAGCAGCTCGCGCCCCATCATCAGCTCCTGCCGGAGCGCGGCGGAAGTCAGATGGACGTAGAGCACCTGGTTCTTGATATAGAGGTCGCGGGTGTAAGAAGCGATCGCCGGTCCCAGCACCTCGCCCCAGGCATTGATGAGGCGGCACTCGTTGAGGGGTGTCTCCAGGCTTTCCTCGCGCAGGAACTGGCGGATCAGCTGGCCGATGGGGGACGCGTCTTTCCTTTTCATTCAGCCTCCTCCTTCCATTCAGCCACCGCCCCGTTCTCCACCCTGAAGATTTTATAGTCACTGCCCACCTTGTGGAGGATGCGGTCCAGATGCTCGCGGTTGGTGTCGGTGATGAAAATCTGGCCGAAACGGTCGCCCGCCACCAGCTTGACGATCTGCTCCACCCGCGAGGCGTCCAGCTTGTCGAATATGTCGTCCAGCAAGAGCAAAGGCAGGGTGGCTCCCGTGCGCTTGAGGAAGTCGAACTGTGCCAGCTTCAAGGCCACGAGGTAGGTCTTGTTCTGTCCCTGCGAGCCTTCCCGCTTGATGGGGAACCCGCCCAGCAGCATGTCCAGCTCATCCTTGTGTACCCCCCGCAAGGAATAGCCCATGATGCGGTCGCGCTCGCGGCTCTGTCTCAGCGTCTCCAGCAGGGAAGCGCCCCGCGCGTGCGAGTTATAGGCCAGCTCCACCCGCTCACGGCCTTGCGAGATAAGGGAATAGAAAGACTGGAAGATGGGGATGAACTCACTGATAAAGGCTTCCCGCTTGCGGAACACCACCTCGCCCGTCTGCGCCATGGCCTCTTCCCAGATGAGCAGCAGCTCGTCCTCCACCGGAGTCTCGCTCTTGAGCAGGGCGTTGCGCTGCGCCAGAGCCTTGTTGTAGCGGATCAGCGCCTCCAGATACTCCCGGTCATACTGTGAGATCACCACATCCATGAACCGGCGGCGTTCCTCGCTCCCTCCGGCAATCAGCTCGGAATCGGCCGGCGAGACCATCACCAGCGGCAGAAACCCGATGTGGTCCGACAGACGCTGATACTCCTTCTTGTTCCGCTTGAAACGTTTCTTCTGCCTGCGCTTCATGCCGCAATAGATCTCCTCCGGCGCCCCGTCGGCCGCTTCGTAAAAGCCTTGGATGACAAAGAAGTCGGCCTCATGGCGGATGTTCTGCGAATCAATGGGGTTGCCCGCGCTCTTGCAGAAGGAGAGGAAATAGATGGCGTCCAGCAGGTTGGTCTTCCCCATCCCGTTCTGGCCGAAAAAGCAGTTCAGCTTGGGAGAAAACGTCAAGTCCACCTGCTCCAGATTCTTATAGTTGAGTATGGAAATACGGTCTAATATCATAGGCATGCATTACGGTTATTCGCTGGCTGGCAAACCGGTACAGGCAGAAGTCGCTCCACGGAAATTCCCCTGAAACCGTCCCGGCCCGCCGGTCTTTGGCAGTCTGGGTGCAAAAGTAGGAAGAAAATCTGTGGTTTTCGGACAGAAAGCGAAAAAAAGATGCCGCTAAATTTCGCCGATAACCATAAAAGCCGTACTTTTGCGGGTCGAAATCCCAATCTACGAATAATAACAAAAAAAGAACCTATAAAAAATGGCAGAACAAAAGAAGACGAATGAAGGCATGAACATGGAAGAGGCGCTCACCCAGTCAGAAGCGTTTCTCATCAAGTACAAGAATGCGATTGTCGGTGCCGTACTGGCCATCATCCTGGTGGTGGCAGGCATCGTGATGTACAAGAACCTGTATGCCGCCCCCCGTGAGGAAAAGGCACAGGCAGCCCTTTTCAAGGGAGAAGAGTATTTCGAAGCAGACCAGTATGAGCAAGCCCTGAACGGCGACAGCATCGGCTATGCAGGATTCCTGAAAGTGGCCGAGGAATACAGCGGCACCGACGCGGCCAACCTGGCCAAAGCGTATGCCGGCATCTGCTACGCCCACTTGGGCAAATACGAAGAAGCCATCAAGCAGCTGGAAAGCTTCAGCGGAAACGACCAGATGGTGTCGCCGGCCATGAAGGGGACCATCGGCAACTGCTACGCCAAACTGGGCCAGCTGGACAAGGCAGCCTCCACCCTGCTGCAAGCCGCCAAAGAGGCCGACAACAACTCGCTCAGCCCCATCTACCTGCAACAGGCCGGCGAACTGCTGGTGAAGCAAGGCAAGTATGACGAAGCCATCGAAGCCTACATCACTATCAAGGACAAGTATTTCCGCTCTTATCAGGCCATGAGCATCGACAAATACATCGAACAGGCCGAACAGCTGAAAAACAAATAAGGCTTTTTAAGAAACACTTCATAAACACTTATCAGAAATACTGGAAGGGAACACGGAATGTACTGACAGCAGCAAGTCGGATCCGTTTCCCTTCTTCTTTTTCAATACCAATAAGAGAACATCATCAAACCAACATAAAAACGATATGGCAACAGCTTATCACAATCTTTCCGACTACGACTTCAACTCTGTACCCAACGCAGAGGACATGAAGTTCGGCATCGTTGTATCCGAATGGAACGCCAACATCACCGGAGCCTTGCTGGAAGGCGCCGTCAACACCCTGAAAAAACACGGA
Source organism: uncultured Bacteroides sp. (assembly GCA_944322335.1). Lineage (GTDB taxonomy): Bacteria > Bacteroidota > Bacteroidia > Bacteroidales > Bacteroidaceae > Bacteroides. The sequence continues at coordinate 479 of CALUOU010000145.1, read as the reverse complement.
GCCAAAGAAGAAAACATCCTGGTGAAAACCGTTCCAGGCAGTTTCGAGCTGACTTTCGGCGCCAACCAGCTGATCGAATACAGCGAAGTGGATGCCGTGATCGCTTTGGGATGCGTGGTGCGCGGAGATACTCCTCATTTTGACTTTGTGTGCATGGGAGTGACCGAAGGCATCGCACAACTGAACGCAAATGGCGATGTTCCAGTGATTTACGGCCTGATCACCACCAACAACATGGAGCAAGCACAAGACCGTGCCGGCGGGAAACTGGGCAATAAAGGTGACGAATGTGCAATTACCGCAATAAAAATGATAGATTTTGCTTGGAAGTTACAAAAATAGTTCGTACCTTTGCAGCGCAATTGAGAAACAAAGGCGCATAACCGGAGTTTCAAACGCAAGGGGGCAAATACCAGAGTGGCCAAATGGGGCAGACTGTAAATCTGCTGGCTTACGCCTTCGGTGGTTCGAATCCATCT
>CALUOU010000144.1 GCA_944322335.1 uncultured Bacteroides sp. | reverse complement strand
GAAAACGGGTATTTTCGGCATCTGAAAACGGGTATTTTCGGCATCTGAAAACGGATATTTTCAGCACCTGAAAACGGGTATTCCCGATACTGGCGAACGTATATCCTGAACGCTTCCGGACGTGGCTTAACCGCTAATTCCTGACCGCTGATCGCTAAAAAGAATTATCTTTGCACGCATAAAAACTACAGCATATGATAAAAGCAACTTCTGACACCCGTTCCCACCTCGTGGAGTTCCTGATCCACCTCATCGGGTGGGGCATTGTGTTTGCCTTTCCGGTGGTGATGTTGAGCCGCACGGGCAGCGGGCTTACGTGGGGGGGATACCTGCGGCACAGCACGGTGCTGTTCGCCTTCTTCGTGGTGTTTTACGCCAACTATTTCCTGCTCATCCCCCACTATCTGTTTGAAGGGCGCACCCGCCATTATTTGCTGTTGAACGCGGCGCTGATCGCTTTCGTGGCTTTGGGCTTGCAGATGTGGCAAGAGTTTCTGTTCGCCCTTCCTCCCGTCCGTCGGGAAGCCGGTGCCGGCAGGCCGATGCCTCCTCCGCGCTGGAGTTTTTTCCTGCGTGACATCATGTCGATGGCGCTCGTCGTGGGGCTTTGTGCGGCCATTCGTCTGAGCCGCCGTTGGACCCAGATCGAGGCGGCCCGGCAGGAGGCGGAGAAAAGCCGCACGGAGGCGGAGCTGAAAAACCTCCGCAGCCAGCTGAATCCTCACTTCCTGCTCAACACGCTGAACAACATCTACGCCCTGATCGCTTTCGACGCCGACAAGGCGCAGGCGGCCGTGCAGGAACTGAGCCGGCTGCTGAGGCATGTCCTGTATGACAATCAGCAGAGCTTTGTGCCCCTTGGCAAGGAGATGGATTTCATCCGCAACTACATCGAGCTGATGCGCATCCGCCTTTCGTCCAACGTGCGGGTGGAGACACGGTTTGACGTCTTCCCCGACAGCCGCACCCTGATCGCGCCGTTGATTTTCATCTCCTTGATAGAAAACGCTTTCAAGCACGGCATCTCGCCCACCGAGCCGAGCCACATCCGCATCTGCTTTCAGGAGAGTCCGAGGGAGGTGCGCTGTGAGATCCGCAACAGCTACCATCCCAAGACCGATGCCGACAAGAGCGGAAGCGGCATCGGCCTGGAGCAGGTGAGGAGGCGCCTGGAGCTGGCCTATCCCGGACGCTACGCCTGGAGGCAGGGGGTGAGCGGGGACGGGAAGGAGTATGAATCGGTGCTGGTGATCAGTGTTTAGTGATTGATGATTAAGTATTTGTAACGACCGCTTGCGGTCGGATTCCCGGTTGGCCGTGGGGACTTGCACCTACGGCATTAATGATTATACTTACCAACTTAAAAAAAAACAAGATGAAACTGAATTGTGCCATTGTAGATGACGAGCCTTTGGCGCTGGACCTGCTGGAGAGCTATGTCGCCAAGACCCCTTTCCTGGTTTTGGAAGGGAAATATTCCAGTGCCGTGCAGGCCATGACGGAACTGCCTGGAAAGCATGTCGACCTGTTGTTTCTCGACATTCAGATGCCCGAACTTAGCGGGCTGGAGTTTTCCAAGAAGGTGGATCCGCATACACGCATTGTCTTTACCACCGCTTTTGAGCAATATGCCATAGAGGGCTATAAGGTGAATGCGTTAGACTATCTGTTGAAGCCGGTCTCCTACGTTGACTTCCTTCAGGCGGCCAAGAAGGCGGTGCAGTGGTTTGAACTCCTGCAGCAGCCCAAGGAGGAGATAGAAAGCATATTCGTGAAGAGCGAGTACAAGCTGGTCCAGATAGAGCTGAAGAAGATCCTCTATGTCGAGGGACTGAAGGACTACATCAAGATCTATGAGGAAGGCAATCCGAAGCCCGTCTTGTCGCTGATGAGCATGAGGTCCATGGAAGAGCTGTTGCCGGCTTCCCGCTTCATGCGGGTACACCGTTCGTTCATCGTGCAGAAAGACAAGATCCGGGTGGTGGACCGGGGACGCATCGTGTTCGGCAAGACCTACATCCCCATCAGCGACAGCTACAAGCAGGCTTTTCAGGAGTTTCTGGACAAGCGGAGCGGGGGATAAGCCCGGACGGCAGGGGAGGCTGGCCTCCCGATGGGCACGCATATTTCCCTTCTTCTTGCTTTCGTTTCTTAATAAATCCGTATTTTTGCACCCGCATTCCTCCTCCTTGCCTTCGGGCCGTCCTGACAGGTGTGGGAGGAGCTCGAACCTTATAATATAAAAAGAATAGGAGACAGATAAAAAGATGAAAGCAAAAGAAATTCCAGTGCTGCTCCTGACCGGTTATCTGGGCAGTGGAAAAACGACGTTGGTCAACCACATCCTGAACAATGAGCGCGGCATCAGGTTTGCCGTGATCGTCAACGATATCGGCGAAGTGAACATCGATGCCGACCTGATCCAGAAAGGCGGGATCGTGGGCCAGAAGGACGACAGTCTGGTGGCCCTGCAGAACGGCTGCATCTGCTGCACGCTGAAGATGGACCTGGTGGAACAGCTGGCCGGCCTGATGAGGCTGGACCGCTTTGACTATATCGTCATCGAGGCCAGCGGCATTTGCGAGCCAGAGCCGATAGCCCAGACCATCTGTTCCATCCCTTCGATGGGCGGCGCCTACACGAGTCATGGGGTATGCCGGCTGGACAGCATTGTCTGTGTGGCGGACGCCCTTCGCCTGCAGACCGAGTTTGACTGCGGCAGGGAGCTGGCCCGCAAGCATCCGGACGAGGAAGACATCGAGAACCTCCTGATCCAGCAGATCGAGTTCTGCAACATCCTGCTGCTCAACAAGGCGTCCGAGGTGAGGCCGGAAGAGCTGGAGCGCATCAGGCATATCCTGCACACCCTCCAGCCGGAGGCGGAGATCATTCCTTGCGACTATGCCCGTGTGGAGCTGGACAAGCTGATCCACACCCGTCTGTTCGACTTTGAGCGCACCGCCACTTCCGCCGGATGGGTGCGCGAGATCGAACGCCCTGCCACGGCGGCGGAGGAGGAGGACGCCCACGCGCATCATCCTGCCGGTGATCATGAGGAACATGAGGATCATGAGAAACATGAAGGCCGTCACGGCCATCACCACGAACACCACCATCACCACGATGGAGGCGAGGTGGAGGAATACGGCATCGGCACCTTTGTGTACTACCGCCGTCCGGCCTTCGACATCCATAAGTTTGACCGGTTTGTGGCCACCCGTTGGCCGAAGAACGTGATCCGCGCCAAGGGAGTCTGCTACTTCAGCCACAACCGTGACATGTCCTACCTGTTTGAGCAGGCCGGCGCCCAGAAGCAGTTGCGCGAGGCCGGCATGTGGTATGCCACCGCTCCTGCGGAAGACCTTATCCAGCTGATGCGTCAGGAGCCCGGACTCATGCGCGACTGGGACAGGATCTACGGCGACCGGATGGAGAAAATAGTCTTTATCGGGCAGCATCTCGACAAGGAGCAGCTGGCCCGCGACCTGGACGCCTGTCTCGAAACGGAAACAAAAAAACAGGAAGACTGAAAATAACCGCTTTGTGAGGCATAGGATGTGGCGGGAAAATAGTATTTTTGCCGTGTTTTTCGAGAATAAATAAGTTTACGACACTATGATAGAGAAAATCAATCAACTCCTTGCAGAAATAGAGACCTTGCAAGCTGCCAATGCCGAGGAACTGGAAGCCTTGCGCATCAAGTATCTCAGCAAGAAAGGAATCATCAATGAACTGATGGCCGACTTCCGCAATGTGCCTGCCGAGCAGAAAAAGGAAGTGGGTATGAGACTGAACGAGTTAAAGTCAAAGGCGCAGGCCAGGATCGCGGCTCTGAAGGATGCCTTTGAAAGCCAGGACACGGAATGTGACGACATCGATCTGACGCGCACGGCTTACCCCGTCGGACTGGGGACACGCCATCCGCTCACCCTTGTGAAAAACGAAATCATCGACATCTTTGCCCGCATGGGCTTTAACATCTCTGAAGGCCCTGAAGTGGAGGACGACCTTCATGTCTACACCAAGCTGAACTTCGCCGCCGACCATCCCGCCCGCGACATGCAGGATACTTTCTTTGTGGAAGTCAACGACGAGGATGTCACCAGGAACATCATCCTGCGCTCGCACACCAGCAGTGTGCAGGTCCGCTCCATGGAACATGCCCAGCCGCCTATCCGCATCATTTGTCCGGGACGCGTGTACCGCAACGAAGCCATCAGTTACCGCGCCCATTGCTTTTTCCATCAGGTGGAAGGGCTTTATGTGGACAAGAACGTTTCGTTTGCCGATCTGAAGCAGGTCTTGCTGATGTTCGCTCAGGAGATGTTTGGCAGTGACACACGCATCCGTTTGCGTCCCTCTTACTTCCCCTTCACGGAGCCGAGCGCGGAGATGGACATCAGCTGCAACATCTGCGGGGGAAAGGGCTGTCCGTTCTGCAAGCATACCGGCTGGGTGGAAATCTTAGGCTGCGGCATGGTGGATCCCAATGTGCTTGACGCGTGCGGCATCGACAGCAAGGTCTATAGCGGCTACGCCTTGGGCATGGGTATTGAGCGCATAGCCAATCTGAAGTATCGGGTAAGCGATCTCCGTCTCTTCTCAGAGAATGACACCCGTTTCCTGCGGGAGTTTGAGGCGGCCTTGTAGCGGTCTGCCTGTTTCGGACGACAGCGGGAAACGACTATAAAGAGCTGTGAGTGGTAAGCCATTTGCCGATTGTGCAGGTGCTTATCACTCTTTTTTACATGAACAGACCCCCAACCTATAATAGAAACACTATTTATCCATATGAAAGACAGACTTGTCACTCCCAGTTATTGTTTCATTCTGGCAGCCAATTTCTTGCTCTACTTCGGCTTTTGGCTGTTGATGCCCGTGTTGCCTTTTTATCTTTCTGAGATATTCAAGGTGAACAACGCCACTGTTGGCATCATTCTTTCGTGTTACACCATTGCGGCCTTGTGCATCCGTCCGTTTTCCGGCTATTTGCTTGACACCTTCGCCCGCAAGCCTCTCTACCTGTTTGCCTACATCATCTTCACAGTGATATTCGGCGGCTATCTGCTGGCCGGACTTCTGTCCGTTTTCATTATGATGCGTGTTGTGCAGGGCGTGGCATTCGGCATGGTGACCGTAGGGGGAAACACCATTGTCATTGACATCATGCCTTCTTCCCGCCGGGGGGAGGGGCTTGGCTATTACGGACTGGCCAACAACATTGCTATGTCCGTCGGCCCGATGGCAGGTCTGTTCCTGCATGACACAGGCACTCCTTATCCGTTCATCTTCTGTGCGGCTTTAGGCTCTTGCTTCGCCGGGTTCTTGTGCGCTCTCATGGTGAAGACACCTTATAAGCCTCCTGTCAAGCGGGAACCCATATCATTGGACCGTTTCATCCTGCTGAAAGGCATACCGGCCGGTGTCAGTCTGCTCTTGCTCTCCATTCCCTACGGCATGACCACCAACTATGTGGCCATGTACGCGCGCCAGATCGACATCCCTGCATCCACCGGCTTTTTCTTCACCTTCATGGCTTTAGGCATGGCCGTCTCCCGTCTGTTTTCCGGCCGTCTGGTGGATAAGGGCAAGATCACGCAGGTGATAGCTGTGGCCTTGTATGGAGTCATAGCCAGCTTCTTCTTGTTATGGAGCTGTGTGTATGTCATGAGGTGGAATCCTCATGCCTGTACCTTTTTGTTCTTTGGCATCGCCTTGCTGCTGGGCATCAGTTTTGGCACCATGTTTCCGGCCTATAACACGCTGTTTGTCAGCCTTGCCCCCAACAGCCAGCGGGGTACGGCCACATCCACCTACCTCACTTCTTGGGATGTGGGCATTGGCATCGGCATGTTGGCTGGCGGTTACATTTCCGAAGTCAGCACCTTCGACAAGGCTTATCTGTTTGGCGCCTGTCTCACCATCGTCTCTGCCATTTATTTCTATCATACAGTGGCTCCCCACTTCCATCGCAACAAAATAGTCCGTTAGCAGGCGCGTTCGGTGGAGAAAAACATCTTTTTTTGCAAAAAAACGTCTCCAGCTATTGCACATTCAAAATAAATGCGTACCTTTGCACCCGCAATCGAGAGAGAAAGCAACGAAAGAAATGGCAGAATGGTGCGGTAGTTCAGCCTGGTTAGAATACATGCCTGTCACGCATGGGGTCGCGGGTTCGAGTCCCGTCCGCACC
>CALUOU010000143.1 GCA_944322335.1 uncultured Bacteroides sp. | reverse complement strand
CATATACAGACGACCGCGTGCGGTCGAACTACACCTTAGCCGTGGGTGCTTGCACCTACGGAATCAACGCGACCCGCAGCATATACAGACGACCGCGTGCGGTCGAACTACACACTTGGCCGTGAGTGCAAGCACCCACGGCCAAGTTTAATCAGCGTCTGAAAAAACCGCTCATCAGTCGGCAGGAGTGAGCGAAGACGATTTTTTAGATGCTATTTCCGGCTTCCCCTGGTAAGTTATCCATTCATAGCTCTCCTCATAAGCAGAACCTGCCATGGCGGCATTCAGTGCTGCCACGGCATCCGGCCAAGACACAGACACACCGTCCACCTTGGTGACTTCGGTTCCGGATTCGCCATAACCGATTCCGACGCCATCGTAACCGCTCCAATAACAGGCGGTCACTTTACCTTCTTGGTTAGATCCAATCACTCCGCCAACATCAATCGGATCATCGCCGCTAATTTGACCCGAATAACAGCAATACATGACTTCGCAAGGAGCAGTAAGATGACCGACCACACCGCCGATCGTCCAACATACACCTTGCTGATTTTCAGGACTTTTTACGCAGGCTGTTTCATTTTGTCCCACAATTCCGCAAAGGCTTTATTGCCAAGCGTTTAAATTATAGGAATAAATGAAGTATTATCACTCATCCACCTCAAACTCATACCGTCCCGACAGCAACTCCATCCACAACTGGCCGCCTTCTTTCTTGAGCACCCTCACGCCCTTGACCGGCTTGCGGAGCGATTTGCCGCTTTCGCGCACTTCCTTCTGCGAAGCGGCCGGCAGACAGAGCACAGCCGTGGTGTTGGCAGGCACCGTGAAGCGATAGCGCACCGTCCGGCCGTCCACTTCCCAGCCGCTCTCAATGCGGCCATACATCGAGTCGTAATAGCCGCGCGCAAAGCGCATCTGTCCTGTGGGATCTGTCTCAGGCACCAGCAGGAAACGCTTGAAAGCCGGAATGTCCTCATCGGCACGTATGCCTAAGGAATGCCCGCACAGCCAGGCGCCCACCGCTCCGAAGGAGTAATGGTTGAAGGAGTTCATGCGGTTGTTCCCGCCGAAACCGTCGGTGTGGGTGTATGAGTCCAGCCGTTCCCAAATGGTAGTGGCGCCTTGTTTCACAGAATACAGCCATGAGGGATACTCCTCTTGCTGCAGGATCCTGTAAGCCAAATCCTCACGACCGCTGGCAGAGAGTGCCTGGCTGATCCACGCCGTGCCGATAAAGCCTGTCATCAGCGAATAGGGCGGACAGCGCTTCCCGTCGTCAGCCGTGTTGAAGCGGATCACGGTGGCCGCCAAGTTCGCTTCCACCCTGGAAAGCTGCGTGCTGTCGGGAATGCCAAACACCAGCGGGAGCACATATGAAGTCTGCGTATCGACCGTTCTTCCTTCCTTGCCGGCATCAAAGGCCGAGTGGACCGTCTTCCCCGTCCCCGGCTGCAGATAGGTCTTGCGGAAGAAAGCCTTGCGCGCCTCGCACATCTGCCCATACCAGTGCGCGTCTTCCGTCCGTCCCAAGGCTTCCGCCGCCTTCTGCATGATTTCCAGATCGTAGATGTAATAGGCTTCCCAGAGCAGCGACTTGTCGTTGCGTCCGTCTTCCGGCCCCAGCCAGTCGCCCAAGTCTCCCCAGGCACGGTTCTGCACAATCAGGTTGGTGGCAGGATCAATGGCATGCTCGGCCACGTAAAGCACATAGCGCTTCATGGCCTCGTAATGCTCCTCCAGCAACGCCTTGTCTCCATATTGCCGATAGCATTCCCAAGGCACCGTCAGTCCCGCGCTGCCCCACAGCAGGCCGCCGAATCCGCCGCCCAACGGTGCGATGTCCGCAAACCGCCCGTCAGCCCGCTGCACATCCCGCATGGCGCGCACATACCGGCGCAGGAACTGGGGCACGTCTGCCATGTAAGTGGCTGTGCGGGAGAACACAGAGATGTCGCCGGCCCATCCCAGACGCTCGTTCCGCTGCGGACAGTCGGTGGGAATGGAGATGAAGTTGGCGCGCGCTGACCACCGGATGTTCCGCCACAGCCGGTTGACGGCTTCGTTGGAACATTCATAACCGGCCGTCCACCGATGGATGGAGCTGAGCACAACGGCCCTCACGGCCTCCAGCGGCAAGGCGCGGTCCACACCCGTCACTTCCACATAGCGGAAACCGTGGAAAGTGAAGCGGGGCGAAAACGTCTCACGCCCGATGCCACGCGCCACATAGATGTCTTGCGCCATGGCGGCCCGGATGTTTTCCAACATCAGCATGCCTTCACGCCCCTCATATTCCGGCAAACCAGGATAGGTCACCTCCGCATAACGCATACGCACTTCCTGTCCGCGCTCCAGCTTAGGGAAAGTCAGCAGAGGGACTCCCGCCAGATTCTGTCCCATGTCATAGACAAACACGCCCGGACGCACTTCCTCCACCGACCGCGCCGTCAGCGTGTCCACCGCCTGCACCGTCGGTCCCGTCTGTCCCGTCAGGACAAACGCGCTGTAGTCGTCCACTCGCGGCATGTCCGGATGGGCTTCCCGACTGACAGTCCCTTCCAGCGGCACCTCGCAAGCCGCCTTCCATGCCGAGTCGTCATAGCCCGCCCGCGCCCACTCGTGTACTGCCGACTCGCGCCGCGCGTCGTACACCTCGCCTTGGAAGAAACTGCCGTAGCGCACAGGCCCGTCGCCATAGAACAGCCATCCGTCCGGCTGCGTCACCACGGTCTGCCGGCTCCCGTCCGCATACCAGATCACCAGCTTGGCCAAGAGAGACTGCCTGTCGCCGAAGAAGTTCCAGTTCTCGCCCGTGTAAGTCGCTCCCCCGCTCCACCATCCTTCGGCCAACACCGCTCCCAGCGCGTTCTGTCCGTCAGCCTGGATATAAGGGGTGGCGTCAAACGTCTGATACATCTGTGTCTTGTTATATTGCGTGGCGCCAGGATTGAAATAGGCGTTTCCCATGCGGTAGCCGTTCAGGTAAATCTCATAGATGCCGCGCGCCGTCACATACAGCCGCGCCTTCACCACGCTCCTGCCCGCCGCGTCAAACTCCGTGCGTAGCATGGGCGAGGCGCTTCCCCTCGGTGTGGCCGTGAGCAGCAGCGGACCGCCACCCTTCTCCCGTCCCACATTTTCCCATCTCAGCGAAGCCAGCCGCCCGCCCGGGCTCCTGAAATTCCTCACTGTCACTTCCGCCGACCTCACCGCCTGACCTTCCGGCACGCACAGCCCCGCATCGGCCAGCACCGGGAAGGCGATGAAGTCTCCGCCCTGTCCCAAAGGATTCAGGTTCACCTCGCCCACCGGCGTTTCCTCTTCTCCCATATAGAACCGGGTAAACCCCAGGTTGGAGCGGATCAGCAGCCGATGCGTCCCGTAGCGTCCGAGGCTGTCCAGCACGTTCCGTGAAACAGGCCAGTCTGCCAGCGGGGCATCCGTGGTATCCGCCGGCGCATATCCTTTCCGGTAAACTTTCAGCCGCGCTTCTCCCCCCTGATCCAATGGCGACACGTCCAGCATCACCCGGATGTGCGCCTCGTTCCGTCTGCCTTCCAGCCCGTACAAATTCAGATCGGCATCCATCAGGCGCGGGTCATTGGCCCCATACACCACGCCCGCCTCCCGGCTTCCCTCCTCCAGCTGCAGGCGGCAGTCCAAGGCAAACACCGGCAAGTAGGGCGCATAGAGAGTGAGGTCCTCATCGCCGCCCCCTATCCAACGCGCCCCTTCCCAAGGCTCTCCCCTTTCGCCCACGTTCAGACCGGTCTCAAACCAGGAGACTTCCACAGCGGTCTCGCCTGCCTGTGTCCAGACTTCCAGACACCAGTTGTAGCGGGTCTCCGCTTCCAGCTTTTCTCCGCCGTAGACAACGCCCGTCGACCCGTCGTCTTTCACGCGTCCGCTGTCCCACATCAGCCTGCCTTGTCCGTCGGTCACGGCCAGGCGATAGGCCGACTGGCGATAGCCCCTGCGCTCGTCCAAGGCTTCCATGCGCCAGCTGAAGCGCGGCTGTTCCACATCGATCCCCATGGGGGTTGTCTCGTATTCCACTTTCAAATCTTTCAGCACAATGTGCGGCTCTTCCGCCCCCCAGACAGGAAGGGCAAGAAACAGGGTCAGAAATAGTAATAAACTGGCAACCATTTTTATTAATGATTAATGATTAGTGATTAATGATTAGCGGCTGGTGAGCATTCCCCCCGCTTCCTCCATGATGCGGAAAAGCTCTTCCTTGGTGTCGGCCCGCAACATGGCGACACGCGTATCGCGGAAATTAGGAATGCCCTTGAAGAGGGGTGTGGCGGCCAGATGCCTGCGCACGTGCAGGATGCCTCTCCGTTCGTCCAACAGGCGGATGCTGTCCTCCACCTGCCTGCGCAACGTTTCCATCCGTTCCTCCACACTGAGCGGCGGCAAGGGCTCGCCCGTCTGCAGATAATGCTTGATCTCGCGGAACACCCACGGCCTTCCGAAGCTGGCCCGCCCCACCATGATGCCGTCCACACCATAGCGCTCGAAACACTCCTTCGCCCGTTCAGCCGAATCGATGTCTCCGTTTCCGATGACGGGGATGCGCATGCGCGGATTGCGCTTCACCTCCCCTATCAGGGTCCAGTCGGCCTCGCCGGTGTACATCTGTGCGCGGGTGCGCCCATGAATGGTGAGGGCACTGATGCCACAGTCTTGCAGCCGTTCCGCCAGATCCACGATGATCTTGCTGCTCTCATCCCATCCCAAACGGGTCTTGACCGTCACGGGCAGGTGTACGGCATCTACCACGGCGCGGGTAATCTCCAGCATCAGCGGCACGTTCCTCAGCATGCCCGCTCCGGCTCCCTTTCCCGCCACACGCTTCACCGGACAGCCGAAGTTCAGGTCTATCACGTCCGGACGGGCTTGCTCCACCCGCTGTGCGGCTTCCACCATGGTAGGCACGTCGCGGCCGTAAATCTGAATGGCCACCGGACGTTCCTCGTCGCTGATGTTCAGTTTCTGTTCTGTCTTGCTGACCGAACGCACCAAGGCATCGGCCGACACAAACTCGGTGTACACCATGTCCGCCCCCATCCGTTTGCACATCAGGCGGAAGGCCGGATCGGTCACGTCTTCCATCGGAGCCAGCATCACGGGGCGCTCGCCCAAATCGATTGTATCTATCTTCATTCGTCAAATAGGTTATTGCTTTAAAAAAAAACATCTCAACTCTGCCACAAAAATAAAGGAAATAGGCGTAACCTCCTATCTGTACAAGAAGATTTTGCGTTTTTGCGGTTATTTTCTTATCCTACAAGCAGATAGTTTCTATAGTGCAACAGAATTGGTTTGCGAAAATGTAGAGACGCGATTCATCGCGTCTCCTTGCCAGCAAGCCCGCATGAACGGCATTCTCCTACTGAATAAATTCGCAAACCATCTTTGCTTGAGTATAAAAAAACAAAAAAATCCCCCTCTTGTTTACATCTGTACACCTGAGTGTCACGAAAATGTCATACCTTTGCAACGCAAAGTGATAGAGATAACAAACAAAACAGACAACTTTAAAACAAATCGATTATGAAAAATCTTCTTTTCAAAGCGGCAGTGTGCACCGGTGTGGCTGGCCTGATGCTGACCGGATGCCAAAGTGAGGACCTGTACAATTCCAATGCGCCTCTTGAACAGTATGAAAACGCATGGGAACAAACTTTTGGAGAGATCGACCCGAACCAGACTTGGAACACGGCCAGACAGGTGACGGCCAGTGTGAACACTGTAGAGGGAGACTATGACGTACAGATTTATACGGCCAACCCCGTAAGCGGCCATGCAAAACTGGTGGCTAAAAAAACGTTCAGACAAGCCGGCAATGTCTCGTTCGACATTCCCCAAGCTCTTGACCATGTGTTTGTCGTAGCCAAATCCAACGGCCGGCTGGTGGCGAACGGCTATTATGAGATCAACGGCTCTGCCGTAGACCTGAACGCGGCGACAAAGGCTGTGACGAGAGCGGAAGCGTGTCCGGTGACTTTCGGAGAGCCGTATCCAGTGGAAAGCAAGTATTGGGACACGTCATATATCAATCCAAACAATCCATATGACCACAACCGCCCCGTCTCCTTCACGGTTTCCTACCTGCAGTACGTAAACCAAGCCGTCACCGAAGGTGATACATGGAAGGTGGGAGAATGGTTGGATCTCGTAGGAAAAGGCGCACCTTTCGAAGAATACAAAGACAACCTGGCCGCATGGAAAGACCAGTTGGGCACCACGGTGGAATATGTGACCGGCGAAGAAGGTCCGGTGGAGCTTTCGCTGAACTTCGGGGCTACGAACAACCGCTATGCATTCGGCTATTTCTATTATAAAGAAGGGGAAGACCCGAACAAGGCTGTACGCTACGTATTGCTG
>CALUOU010000142.1 GCA_944322335.1 uncultured Bacteroides sp. | reverse complement strand
CGGTACGCCTCGTGCAGCGGTTTGTTGTCGATGGTGGCAAGAAGCGGCTTGTCGTATTCGTCCACCAACACTACCACCTGTTTGCCTGTCTGCTCGTAAGCACGGCGGATGATACCCTTAAAACGCAGCTCAGCGTTCACTTCAGTCGGGCTGGAACCATAAACCTGTTCCCATTGGGCAAGCGAGTCATTCAAGAAGTCATCCAAATCAGCCTCCTTGTCGTATTTGCCTGTGCTCAGATCCAGATGAAGCACAGGGTATTTCACCCACTCCGTTTCCAACTTCCCGATCGCCAATCCCTTGAACAGTTCTTTCCGCCCCAAGAAGTAAGCCTCCATGGTGGAGACAAGCAGGGACTTGCCGAACCGGCGCGGACGGCTGAGGAAATAGAATTTTCCCATCAACGCCATCCGGTAGACAAACGCCGTCTTGTCAACGTAGACGAATCCCCTCTCGCGGATGTCGGGGAAACTCTGTATTCCTATCGGGTACTTCATCATGGTTTTCCAGTTTTTGGAGTTCTTAAGTTTTAGTCCATTGGCTCTTGCCTACAAAGTTACGAATTAATCTTCATCCGGCAAAGGAAATGCCTGCTTAATCCAACCATTCCGCCAAATCAATTTCTTTCAAGTCCGCTCCAATCGCCGTAATCCGGTTGTCATACTTCCGTGCCGGATGGCCCTGTACCGTAATCGGCGTGTAGCGGTTCGCGGATTGCTGGAACGTGATGCAGACATCCTGGCATGTCTTCTCTATGTTTCGGCCGATGATGAGGATCTCCGCCCGGCGGTTGGCACGCAGCATGTCGCAGAAGAAGGCATCGCCGCTCCGCAACGAATGTCCCAAGATGAGAATGCGTTCCGCGTGGGCGATGGCTTCCGCCGTGCGGTACCACACGGTGACATACTTGTCCGTAATGACGGGTTTCAGCCTCAGCGGCGGCAGGAACGAGGGGATGGGAATGGCGATCCGGTCGCCTTCCAAGCTCAGTTCGCTTGCTAAACGTTCCTGGAAGAAACGGGGCAGGTCGAGGGTGTGGATGTCGTCCACCCGCAGGTCGTTCTTGTTCTCGATGTCCACATAATCGGTCAGGTTGCCGTTGAAATAAACCGCCGAGGGCGAGACGGCTTCCGCCAAGGTGGTATAGTTGAAGGTGACGACTTGCAGCTGTCCCTTGCCGCGCAGTTGGTTGTAGACCGGTCCGGCATCTCCGTTTTCATGCGCTGCCGCCATCTGCTGCTCTTCGTGGACGAGGTATGCCCAGAGCGTCCAGGCGATGTACAGATAGCTCTTGACGGTGCTGGACTTGTCGGTGAAGAAGCCATAGAAATGTTGCGCTAAGAGATGTCCGATGTCGAGCAGGCCGGTGTAGACATGCCGCAGGATGGGGTGTTCCGCATCGCGCAGGCTGGTATGCAGAATGTGACGGACGATGCCTTCGAACGTCTTGGTGTAGATGACGCGGGAGAAGTCGATGATGGTCTCGTCCGTCGGGTCGATGCCCGTCACCTCGCGGATCAGCTCCTCCGTCTCTTCGTCGATGACGGCTCTTTCCTTCACTCCGGTCACTTTCCGGAAAAGATGGATGATCAGCAGCCCCATCTTGCGTTGCGAATCGTCGAGAGATCCGTTCTGCGTTAATTCCTGGGTGATGCGGCTGCAGATGGTCTCACGCTCACGGTCGAGGTCGTGGGCCAGACGTTCGATGGCACCGTCTACGTACTTGCCATAGTTGAAGGTCAGCCTTCTCAGCTGCTTGCGCAAGGCAGCATCCACCGCTTTACCCTCATCGGTCTCCAGCCATTCGGTGATCTTGGGCACTAAGCTGTCAGGGGCAGAAAAGCCGGAGGCGGTGTCCACACCGGCACCCAAGACCACCACGATGCGGGCGCCGGTTGTCTTCTGGATGGGAACGGGCAGCCCGTAATAGTTGTTCTGGATGGCTTGCGTGGCGGCAGGGTTCGCCTGCGAGTGCCCGCCGTAGATGTCAATGTCCGTTTCCGCCATAAGTGGAGAAGTGTTTTCTATCAGCATAGATTGCTTCGCATCGCAACTAAGTTGATTTCGCATCGCAACTATGTTGACTTTCGATCGCAACTATGTTGATTTTGGATTTCAACTATGTTGATTTCGCATCGCAACCATGTTGGCTGGTCGGACGCGGTCAGCTACGGTTCGCCCGGTTTCTTCTGTGGGCGGCCAAGGCGTTGTTGATGCTCACACGGAGGTTGTCGATGCCCTTGCCCTTGTCTTGTTTAAATCCAACGAGGAAAGGCACGAGGATTTCGATGAATTTTGCCTTTACGATCAGCTCTTTGTCCAGCCTGGGTTCGTCCCCGCACATCCGGACAACCGCTTCGCCTACTTCTGCTGCCGTTTGGCAGGCGGTGAGCATAGCGATGAAGGCCCGTCGCCTTTCCACCTTTTTCTATATAGAAGGAGAGACGGTCCTCATCGGCTGGAGACCAAGGGCAGGAAGAATCTGCCGGGGCGGATGCTCCGGGTTTTCCGGAGGTATAGTGGAAATGCTGCTCCGCCTTGGTGGCGTTCGGCAGGATCTGGTTGTTGCCGCCATGTATGTTGATGGTGAAGGTGGAATGGGGTTGTTCTTCCATGATCTTTGTCGGGGGTTATGGAACCTGAGGTGATGGCAAATCTGTGCGCGGCAGGGATGCCGCACCTCCTATTTTCAACGGTTATTCAACGGCTTTCAACAGAATTGGTTTCGCTTGTGTGGCACCGTATCTTTGCAGTGTCGAAAGGATGAAGCGCGCTGCCTGTAGACAAGTTAAATAGATGTCTCACTTAAACTAAAAAAACGTATGATTAACTATTCTGTTTACATGACGATCCCTACTTTCAGCAAGGACGAAACGCCCAAGGCGTATGCCAGGAACCAAGTGTCTGAAATCTGGTCGCTCGAAAAGTTCGCCAAACACATCTCCGACCACAACGGCGTGTACTCGCGCGGTACGGTAAAGGGTGTCATCTCGGACATGTGCGAGTGTCTGGTGGAGCAGCTGCTCAACGGCAACAAGATCCAGTTGGGCGAGCTTGGGACATTCGGCATCTCCATCAGCAGCGAAGGGGCCGAGAGCATCGACAAGTTCACCGCCAAGAACATCAAGGAGGTAAACATCCTCTTCACGCCGGGTGTGGACTTCGAGAACCTGATCGGCCGTGCCGACTTCAATCCGGTGGCAAGCCGCATCGCCCAGAAGGCTACGCTAAAAGCGGAGAAGGCGGGCGAGACTACGGTGGATCTGGCAGCTGCCAAAGGTGGGTCTGCCTCCACACCGGGCGGAAACTCCGGCTCTACCGAAACGGGCAACGATGACTCGGATGATACCGAAACCTTGGGCTGACACTCCTGATTAGTGAACACATCCGTCGGGAATTGCCGGCATTCCCGACGGATTTACTTCAAAACTTATGCGATTTATCTTATTCATTTATCTAAAGACTACATGTATGAAAAATATCTGGAAAAAAGTATTGCTTTACGTCGTGAAAGTAGTTGAGTTGCTCATCACCGGTGCCGCAGGAGGGGCCGTCGGCAACAGCTTATGAGAACCATTACCCTAATCATTGTGCACTGTTCCGCCAACAAGGCGGGCAGTGCCCTCCGCTTAGAGGATATCGACCGCTATCACCGCTCGTTGGGATGGAAAGGCTGCGGCTATCACTACGTGATCCCCACAGACGGAACCATCGAGAAAGGACGGGAAGAAGCAGTCGTCGGGGCGCATTGCAAGAACCATAACCGTCATTCCATCGGGATCTGCTACATCGGCGGCTTGTCATCGGACGGGAAACCGGAAGATACCCGGACGGATGCCCAACGCATTGCCTTGCGACGTTTGATAGAACACCTGCACCGGAAATATCCGCGTGCCTTGATTGTGGGCCATCGGGATTTGGATCCGCAGAAAGCCTGCCCGTGTTTCGATGCCGTACATGAGTATGCAGATTGGCAGCCTCATTAACGCTAACTTATAAACCTCGCCAACTTCACAGGATGTCACTTATGCTTACGCATTTCGTCATGCTCTCCCACGAATGCCTTGCCACGGTGAGGTTCAGCGGATAACCAAGACCGATCCTTTCGCCCAGTCTCTTCAGGCTGTAGTTGATGCGGTGCAGGGCACTGTCATACTGTCTCCATTGCCCGCGCGGGTCTTTGGCCGTGATGACGGGGAAAAGGAAGGCCGTCCCTTCCTGCCTGTAGCGGCCGGCGATCTCCCGCAGCGCCGGCTCCCAAGGGATGGAGATTTCCTTGCCGGTAAGATGCTGGCGGTAGGTAAGCCGCCCGTTCCGGATGTTTTCCTGGGTCAGGCGGAAAATGTCGTCGCTCCTCATGCCACGCGCGTAGACCGAGAAAAGGAAGATGTCGCGGGCAAAGACGACAGACGGAGACTCGCCGTCCAGATCCAAATCGTGCAGGCGTCTCACCTCGGCAAGCGTCAGACCGTTCCTCTCCCTCTTCACGCGGTAGCTCACGTCCAGCCCATCAAAGGGATGGCACTCGTCGGCCAGCCCGCTGTCCACGGCAAGGCGGTAGACACGTTTCAGGTTCCGGATATATAACGAGACCGTATTACGTCCCAGCTCCTGGTTCTTCAGCCACGTGTGGTAGTTGCGTACCAGCAGGGAGTCGAAGTCCTTGAAGGGAACATCGCTCTCGCCCAGATAGGCGATGAACTTCCTGAGATACATCTTCAGCTTGCTGGCGGCGTCGTAACGCCCCTCGTCCTGCAGCTTCTCAACGCGGGAGTTGGCGTAGGCGATGAAACCGAAGCCCTCTCCCTCATCCCCTCTTCCCCGTGGGGAGAGGGTTACGGCCGCCGTCTGTATCTTTTCTTGTCTGTTGTCCATTTTCTATTACGACCTCTTTTTTTATTTAAGTGTGCAGCCATACCGTCCGCAGGTACCTGCGCCAGACGGCAAGATGGCTGGTGGTGTTGATTTCAGTACAGATGCGGACGCAGGTTTCGACCAGCCTGTCCTTTGCCGCCTCTTTCTCCCGGACGGAGGATCGGATGGCGAACACGTTCAGCGTATCCTCGCCGACCTTGAAATCCTGTACGGTCCGGACAGCCGAATCCGAATCCGTCAATACCTTATACAAGGTAGGCGCGTAGTTGCGGAAAGACTCCATAAGCCTCTCCGTCTCCGTAAAGATGGTCCCGTTACAGACCGTCCGCACCGTTCCCGACACCAGCTTCTCGTTGGCCTTGCCTGCCGTCAGGAAATATTCGCCCAGAAAACCGTCCCAGTTGGCGAAGAGCACGAGACCCTCCCGCTCTTCCATCATGCCGATATGGGCGTAATACGTAGTGGTGACTTTCCCGTCCTCCTGCCGGCTGGGGTAATAGACCTCTTCCGTGATGTCAACCCGGCGGACGGTTTCCGTAAAATCAGGATGCCGCAGTTCGGCCTCGCTCCTACCCTCTTCCAGCCCTGTGCCGGATGTGGGCGTAAGGAACGGGCGGAGGCTGACCTTGGGCCAGTTTTCCCTCACATAGCCGGGAGTGTCACGCTCGTAGCGGGCAAGGTTGACCAGCTGTTCCGCCTCTTTGGCGGACAGACCGGCAAGACGGTCGGCCAACGCATTCTCCCCCAGTGCCTGAAGACGCTTGCGGAGAGCCTCCAACGACAGGCCGGCGGCAAGGCACTCCGTCAGTTCATAAAACAGGGATTGTGTGCGCTCTCCGCAGCCGCAGCCTTGCAGGATGCCCACAAGCAGGTCTGCGGCGCGTCCCCTCTCAGTCCCGACGGTCAGACGATCGCCCTCGGCATTGTGAAGGCGGACAACGTGAAGATCGGAGACGTTGGGATAGGTGACGGTCAGCCAGCTGCCGGGAAGCATGCCCTGCACGCGGAACACCAGCCCCTTTTTCCGATGGAAACGGCAGATGTAGCCTTTCTGGCCGGCAAGCGGGCCGTCAGCCACACGCACGATCTCGTTCGGCACGTCAGCCTTCGCGTTGAACGCATAGTCCGTATAGGGACGCTCCAGCACGATCACCTTGTCGGCGTAGTTCTCGTTGTAGTCGCGGAAGGCGCACATCTGGGATTCGGGAATGGTGCAGGCGGTGGCCTTCTCATCAGGCGTGCGCTTGCGGTTGTAGCGGAGGTAAGCGTCGGAACAGTTGACGCGGAGGAACTCGACCAGCGCGCTCTGGGTGGCGAGCACGAACACGTAGCCGTCGAAAAGGGGCAGACGACGCTCGTCCTCACCCCGGCGGACACAGACTCTGGTATGTGTGGGGCAATAGACTTCCAGTATGTTCCGGACACTGCCCTTCCCGCGCTCGATGAGCGAGCAGAGCTCCCGTTCGCGCCCGGGTTTGGTGCGGACAAGATACCAACGGTAGTCTACGCTGTTGAGTTTGTCAAACAACATATCAGGTATTAGGTGTGAGTG
>CALUOU010000141.1 GCA_944322335.1 uncultured Bacteroides sp. | reverse complement strand
CGCTTTTTCCCGGAACTTTCTTTCGGATACGTGCAACAGGTGATGCTGCCCGAAAGAGGGCTGAAATCGTGGATGGTGGGAGTGTCCTTCCCGGTGTGGTTCGTGCCCCAACGCAGCAAGGTCAGGCAGGCCAGATATGACTGGGACATGGCGCGCATAGAGGCCGATGCCAACGTGCGTGAGCTGAACAATAAGGTGACAGAGCTGCGCGCCAATCTCCTGAGGTACAGCGAAAGCATCCGTCTCTATCAGGAGCGGTCGCTGCCCGAGGCCGAAAGCCTGATCAGAGCCGCCAACGCGGAGTTCCGTGAAAGCGAGACCGACCTCATCGACTATGTGCAGAGCCTGAATGCGGCCCGCGAGATCAAGGAAGGGTACATCGAGACGGTCTATCAGTACAACATTGCCGCTTTGGAATATGAATTGTATCACCAATAGTATATCACATGATCTATGAAGAAGATTCCTTTTCTCCTCATGGCCTTTCTGCTGATGGCCTGCGGTCCCTCTGACCGTCAGAAATCCGGTGGCAAAACCCAAGCCTCATCCAGGGACTCTGCCGCGTTCTCCTCTGCGGATGGTTTTCAAGGCACTCTGGTCATTCCGCCCCAATACCTGAACACAGTGACGCTCAGCATGGGAGGCATTGTGAAGACGCTCTCGCTGATGCCGGGCGAGAACGTGCGCAGGGGTGCTGTACTCGGCACCGTGGAGAATCCGGCGTTTATCGACCTGCAGCAGACCTATCTGGACAGCCGTGCCCAGCTGGACTATCTGGAGGCCGAATATCGCCGCCAGCAAAACCTCTCGCGCGAGGAAGTCGCTTCCCAGAAAGAACTGCAGCAGAGCAAGGCGGACTTCCTGTCCATGAAGAGCCGCGTGGAAGCCTCGGCCGAACAGCTCCGTCAGTTAGGGGTCAATCCGGAGAAGCTTGCCGAGGACGGCATTGTGCCTTACATCACCGTCAGGGCTCCTGCCGGCGGCTATGTCAGCAATGTGCAGGTGAATGTGGGCAAATACCTGAACACAGGCGATCCGCTCTGTGACATCGTCGACAAAGACCGGATGCAGCTCCGCCTCATCGCTTATGAAGAGGATCTGGCTCGTCTCAAGCCGGAGAGTGAGTTCACGTTCCGGGTGAACGGTCTGGGCAAGAAGAAATTCCGTGCCACGCTGATCTCCGTCGGACAGCAGGTGGATGAAAACGACCGCACCATTGAGCTTTACGCCCGGATTGCAGGCCTTGATCCGCATTTCCGTCCGGGCATGCGGGTGTCGGCGAAAATCAAGAGATGAAAAGAAGGCTCGCTGAAGAGGCAGCCCGTCCCCGTGTAGTCCTGATTGGAGGGAGGGCTTAGGCCGGATCCACGTCGTAGTAGACCAGCAGGGACTTGAAGCGTTCGTCAGCTTGCATTTCGCTCTGTATCTGCCGGAGCAGCTGGCGTGCCTGCGACATGGATGCCGCTGTCTCGATCTTGACCATGATCTTGCGGATGAACAATGTCTGTATGCGGCTCACCGGAGGTTTGTCCGGCCCCAGAATGCGCTCGCCGAAACAGGCGCGGAGTCTTTCGCCCATGACTTGTGCCATCTGTTCCAGTTGGGATTCGTTTCTGTGTTTCAGGTAGACATAGACCAGACGGAAGTAGGGCGGATAGTGGAAAAGCTTGCGTTCGGCCATCTGTCCGCTGGCCATGGCTTCGTAGTCGTTCCGGATCACTTGGGCGATGATGGGGTGACCGGCGCTGCTTGTCTGCAGCACCACCCGTCCGCGCTTGTTCTTCCGTCCGGCGCGTCCGGCCACCTGGGCCATCAGCTGGAACGCCCGTTCGTAGGCGCGGAAGTCGGGATAGTTCAGCATGGTGTCGGCATTGAGGATGCCCACCACGCTGACGTGGTCGAAGTCCAGTCCCTTGGATACCATCTGGGTGCCTATCAGGATGTCGGTGCGCCCTTGCTCAAAGTCGGCGATGATGCGTTCATAGGCCGCACGGGTGCGGGTGGTGTCCAGATCCATGCGGGCCACGCGGGCTTCCGGGAAAAGCGTCCGGATGTCGTCTTCGATCTTCTCCGTGCCGAATCCCCGGTGGCGAAGGTCAGTCCCCGCGCAGGCCGGACACCGGAGCGGCACTTGATAGACCGCCCCGCAATAGTGGCAAGTCAGCTGGTTCAGCCCTTTGTGGTAGGTCAGGCTCACATCGCAATGGGCGCATTTGGGCACCCATCCGCACGTGTGGCATTCGATCATGGGCGCGAATCCGCGCCGGTTTTGAAACAAGATCACCTGTTCCTTCTGTTCCAGAGCCTCCCGTATGTTTTGCAGTAAAAAAGGAGAGAAAGGTCCGCTCATCCGTTTCTTGCGCCGCAATTCCTTGATGTCGATGGGAATGATTTCGGGCAGTTGCATTTCCTGATACCGTTCCTTCAGCTCCACCAGTCCATACTTGCCGCTGCGGGCGTTGGACCACGATTCGATGGAGGGGGTGGCGGTGCCCAGCAGAGTCTTGGCTCCGCAGAACGAAGCTAACATGATGGCGGCGTTGCGGGCATGGTAGCGGGGAGCCGGGTCTTGCTGCTTGTAGGTGTTCTCATGCTCCTCGTCCACGATGACCAGCCCTAACCGGTGGAACGGCAGGAAGACGGAAGAGCGTACTCCCAGGATGATGTCGTAGGGCTGTCCGGACAGTTGCTTCTGCCAGATCTCCACCCGTTCCGCATCGGGGAACTTGCTGTGATACACGCCCAGCCGTCCGCCGAAGACGCGGCGCAGCCGTTCTGTAATCTGGGTGGTCAGCGCAATCTCAGGCAGCAGATAAAGCACTTGTTTCCCTTGCCGCACGGCCTCGTCAATGAGATGGATGTAGATTTCTGTCTTTCCGCTGGCGGTCACACCGTGCAGCAGGCAGATGTTTTTTTGCGCGAAGCGCTGCACTATCTCGTCATGCGCCCGTTGCTGGTGTAGGTTCAGGGGGCGCAGCTCGGCGGCAGTGTCCTCTGCGCTTGCGTTCAGCCGGCCAGTCTCTTCCTGGTAAATCTCCAGAATGCCTTTTCCCACCAGGCCGTTGAGCGTGGCTGCGGTGGCGCCGGTGCGTTGGAGAAGTTCGGCTTTTGTCACCGTCTTGGCAGGAAGCTGGCCCATGCAGCCTGAAAATTCCAGGTATTTCATCAGCAGGTCCAGTTGCTTGGGCGCGTGCCGTTGCAGGTCGTCAAAAAAGAAATGCATGCGCCGCTCGTTGGCGGCAGCCTGTGTCAGGCGTACCCGTGCCTCCATTTTGGGCTTGTAGGTATGTTTCAGCTCCTCTTTCACCACAATGGCTTCCCGTTCGAGCAAGGTCTTCACCGTTGCCAGGATGTTGTGCAGGCCGGTTGCCTTTGCCAGCTTGGTGACGCTTTCCCCCTTTTCGGTCAGGCGGTCAAACAGGAGCTGTTCCCGTTGGGAAAGGGGCTCGGCGGCTTCAAATTCCGGATTGCGTGCCACCACGGTCTCGCTCTCTATCTTCAGTCCGGCGGGCAGAGCCGCTTTGTAGACATCGCCGAGCGCGCACAAGTAATAGTCCGCCAGCCATGTCCAGAATTTCAGTTGCAGGGGCAATACGATGGGCTGTCCGTCGAGCAGAGCCATGGCCTCCTTCACTTCATAGTCTTCCGGCTTCTGGTTATGCATGCGCCGCACGATGGCTGTATAGAATTTCTTGGTTCCGAAAGGCACGACAACCCTGCATCCCACCTGCACCTGCTCTGCCCATTCCTTGGGCAGGACGTAGGTGAAACAAGTGTTCAGAGGAAGAGGGACGATGACATCGATAAACATATCCATTGTTATTCTCCATGCAAAAGTGCCGTCCGGTTTCCACCGGGCGGCACTGGCTTTTTAGTTAATGGTTTATATTGCTGATCGCTAAAACAGGTATGCCAAAGAGACTTGCCAAGTCTTGGTACGGCCGTCGTCAAACATGGCCTGTCCGGCTTCTTTCAGTGAAAAGCTGTCGCCCAAGGGAATCTGATAGACGAAGCCTAACTGCAGGTGTCTGATCAGCTTCAGGCCGGCGCCGATGTTCATGGCCACTTGTGTCCGTTTGGTGTCTACATCCAGACCGGAAATTTTGATGTCCTTGAAGTTGAAGAAGAAATCGGGGCCGGCCGCCACATAGATGCCGAGCATGCTTCCCAGTCCGATGGTATATTTCAGGTGGACAGGGATCTCCAAGCCCTGCTGTTTGCCTTTCACTTCGTAGGCATTTTGTCCTTCGTCCATCGTCGTATAGTCATCGCCCCGTTGTGAATACATCAGGGCGGCATCCAGTCCCAATCCGACAACAGGTATGGTCAGTTCAGCCATCGGTCCGATGAAGAAGCCTGTGTTGTTATCACTCGACAAAGCCCGGTCCAAGTCCAGCTTTGACATGTTCACACCGCCTTTAAAGCCCCATTTCAGCAGTTGGGCTTGTGCGGGCATCGCCATTGCTAACGCGCATATGGCTACCATAAAAGCGCAAATAATCTTTTTCATACGCAATAGTGTTTAAAAGTTCGTGACAAATATAAGGAAATACTTCTAAACGGCACGCTTTCTGGCCGAAAAAACGCAATCTGACGTAAAAAAAGACCTGAAAGCATACATGGAAACGAAAAAGATGTTATCTTTGCACCGCAAAAACGAGAGGAAAGATGCCGGAGTGGTCGATCGGGCCGCACTCGAAATGCGGTGAACGGGCAACTGTTCCCAGGGTTCGAATCCCTGTCTTTCCGCTGACGGATCACAAATGAATAGGAATCAAGCCGGGAAGGCTGATTCCTATTTTTTGTTTCTGTAAGTTTTGAGATGGATGTTAGGGTTTCTCGGATCAAGGGAAAATCCGGAAGATCTGAAAAATACTGCATGTATACCATATATATCAGATATGTTCTATATCTTTGTGGAGGAATAAAACTGATGATTATGGATACAACAATCAAACTCACGAAAAGAAAAGTGATAGATATTCCGGAAGATGTTTTCCGTTTTCTATCAGTAAAGGCGGCCATGCAAGGTACTAATCTGAAAAGGTACATCGAGAGTCTTCTTGCCAAGGATGTGGAAGATATGGTAGCAGGAATGGATGATGATGAAACTTATCGGTGGCTCTCCAAATATGAACCTGACGGGCATGTGAAAGTGGAAGAGGAGGAGAAGCGGGATTTTGAGAACTGGTTGGGCATTGAAAGGAAATGAGAGTAGAATATTCCAAGGCGTTTGTGAAAGCCGTGAAAAAGCTCTCCGGGAAAATGCTGGATTCTGTAAGGGTTACCATACAGGAAGTCATTGATGCACAAAGTGTAGACCAAATTAGCAATTGCAAGAAACTGGTTGACTTTGATTTTGTCTATCGTATCCACATTGGTAATTATAGGGCATTTTTCACTTTCCACGTGCATATTGAGAATGGTGTGGTAATGTTCGAATACCTGTTACCAAGGGGAGAAGCATACGACAAGAAGAATCAGGAAAAATTGCGCCGGGTGGATGAATAAGGAGAACAAAAAAAGAAGAGCCGTCATCAAGACTCCCCACCGGAAATGGCTGTAAGAATAGATGTGTACTAAAATTCACAATACAATGTGATTTCTGTTGCACAATACATTTTTTATCTCTATTTTTGCAAGAAAATCACACTCCACTGTGAATACAAAAGAAATAGGAAACATTATTAAGGAGCGTAGGCGGATTTTGAAAGTGAACCAACTGGAACTTTCCGAATTGGCAGGGATAGGAATCAACACTTTGGTAGCCATTGAACGGGGGCAAGGAAATCCCAAACTGGAAACCTTGATTTCTGTCCTCAATGTGCTTGGTCTGCAACTTAGCGTCAAATTAAAGGATTAGTCTTATGAGACAATGTGAAGTATATGTACATGACATAAAAGCCGGAGTACTCACTGAAGATGAGAACGGCTACTCTTTCATCTATGACAAAACTTATTTGCAAGGGAAGAACAATCCCCCTGTAAGCCTCACCCTGCCTTTGCGAAAGGAAGTTTACCATTCGGAGCATCTGTTTCCGTTTTTCTTCAATATGTTGTCTGAAGGAGAAAACAGGGAGGTACAATCCAGATTATTACACGTTTCTCCCGAAGATGATTTCGGCATTTTGCTTGCCACGGCACGCTATGACACAATCGGAGCAGTAACTGTGAAACCGATAGGCGCATGATACAGCTACAAGTTTGTCCCTCCACTTTAGCGGATGGTTTTGATACCTATTCCCCCGAAGCCAGAAAACGGCTGTTCGATGGGAAAGCCGTATCACACTACATGGAAGTTCCAAGTCCCTCTACTGATAGTGAAGAAGCCAAGGAAGCCATTCAGAACGCAAGCCGGATTTCATTATCAGGAGTGCAGCCCAAGTTTTCAGTCTTGGTAGATAATCTATGCTTACGCTATACCAAGGAAGATGAAACCGGCAC
>CALUOU010000140.1 GCA_944322335.1 uncultured Bacteroides sp. | reverse complement strand
ATTATAACGCCAGGCATCACACAAACAATGCGACACTTTTGTCAGAAATCGGGGCGAAGATAAGCAAAAGTGTCGAGAAAGTTGTGCCGTTTGCTTGAAAACTATTATATTTGTGGCCATTAATCCGAAAAAAGTCAGCTAAATCGATTAATGCATATATAATATGGTAACATTCACACTTTGCCTGCTGGCCTTGATCGCCAGCTATTTCTTATACGGGCGTTTCATTGAACGGATCTTCGGCCCAGACGACCGCCAGACACCCGCTTTGTCCAAAACCGACGGGATGGACTACATTCCGCTTCCTACCTGGAAAGTCTTCATGATACAATTTCTCAACATAGCGGGACTGGGGCCTATCTTCGGCGCCATCATGGGCGCGAAGTTCGGCACAGCCTCCTATCTGTGGATCGTGCTGGGCAGCATCTTTGCAGGAGCTGTCCACGACTATCTGTCGGGCATGCTTTCCCTCCGCCATGACGGCGAGAGCCTGCCTGAGCTCATCGGCCGCTACTTAGGGACCACCACGAAGCAGGTGATGCGCGCGTTTTCTGTCATTCTGATGGTGCTGGTGGGCGCGGTGTTCGTGGCAGGCCCCGCCGAGCTGCTGGCCAGCCTGACTCCGGAAGTCCTGGACACGACTTTCTGGATCATCGTGGTCTTCCTTTATTATATATTGGCCACCCTGCTGCCCATCGACAAGATTATCGGCAAGATCTACCCCCTGTTTGCCGTGGCTCTGCTGTTCATGGCAGTAGGCATTCTGGTCATGCTATATGTGCATCATCCTGCCTTGCCTGAGATCTGGGACGGACTGCACAACACTCATCCCGATGCGGCCAGCCTGCCCATCTTCCCCATCATGTTTGTCAGCATAGCCTGCGGAGCCATCAGCGGTTTCCACGCCACCCAAAGCCCCCTGATGGCCCGTTGCCTCAAAAACGAACGCTACGGCCGCCCCGTGTTTTACGGTTCGATGATCACCGAAGGCATCGTCGCCCTGATCTGGGCAGCGGCAGCCTCTTACTTCTTCCACGAAAACGGCATGGACGAAGACAATGCGGCCGTCGTGGTGGACAGCATCACAAAAGGCTGGCTGGGAGCCGTCGGCGGCGTGCTGGCGGTCTTGGGCGTGATAGCCGCCCCCATCACCAGCGGCGACACAGCATTCCGTTCCGCCAGACTGATTGTGGCAGACTTCCTGAAACTGGACCAGAAGCCTATACGCAAGCGTCTGTACATTTGCGTCCCGATGTTTGCCATAGCCGTCGGGCTCCTGCTTTACAGCCTAAGCGATGAGGACGGTTTTGACCGGATCTGGCGCTATTTCGCATGGTCCAACCAAGCCCTTTCTGTCTTCACCCTGTGGGCTGTGACCGTCTACCTGGCCCAGACCAAAAAGGGAAACTATTTCTACGTAAGCTATCTGCCGGCCTTGTTCATGACCGCAGTCTGCACCTCTTATATATGTGTAGCTCCCGAAGGCTTCGGAAAGCTACTCCGCATCAGCCCCTCATCGGCAGGGATCATTGGCATTCTCGCTGCGGGCGTGGCTGCTCTCTGGTTTTATATCTGGTATTTCAGATCCGCCAGAAAATCGGCAGGGATCGGCTGCCCCCTGCCTCCATCATCAACGAAAACATCCAATCAAAAATAAACATTGTGCAACATGAAGAAATGGACATTACTTCTATGCCTGCTGGTAGCCTCAACCGCCGCCCAGGCTCAGTTTGAAAAGGGAAAATGGTTCGTCAGTCCGGGACTGACAGGTCTGAACTTGTCGTATGATACAGGCATGGACAAAGCATCGTTCGGTCTGAACGTGAAAGGCGGCGCATTCGTGCTCGACAATGTGGCTTTGCTGATCCGGGCAGGAATGCAATGGAACGAAGGAGCCTCACAAGATGTCTACGGCATCGGTGTGGGTGCCCGCTATTACTTCGACAGAGTAGGCATCTACTTGGGAGCGGACGTGAATGTGGACAGAAACACCGGTGCCATAACGGATGACACCAAGTTTTCCTTCGGCATGGATGCCGGCTATGCCTTCTTCCTGTCCAAAACGGTCAGTCTGGAGCCAGGCGTCTATTGGAACATCAATGGAGACCGGTCCAAATTCGGACTGCAGTTAGGCTTCGGCTTCTATTTCTGATCCCTCAAAAGTCCCTCAGAAAAGAAACGGTTGGCAGAGGAACCTCGGTTTTTCTGCCAACTTGGCAGAAAGCTTGCCATGAATGCGTGCAATGCCGCTTCCCATGGATTTGGCACAAGGTTTGCTCCTTCTAAAGCGTCTGCCGCTAAGACAGACAAAGCAAACTGGAATAATAACAAATAAAAAAATAACGATCATGGGAAAGATTATTGGTATTGATTTAGGAACTACAAACTCGTGTGTTGCCGTATTTGAAGGCAACGAACCTGTAGTAATCGCTAATAGCGAAGGCAAACGCACGACACCTTCTGTCGTAGCCTTTGTAGATAATGGCGAGCGTAAAGTGGGCGATCCGGCCAAGCGCCAAGCCATCACGAACCCGAAACGTACGGTTTACTCCATCAAACGTTTCATGGGCGAGAATTGGTCACAGGTGCAGAAAGAAATCTCACGTGTGCCCTACCCCGTAGTAAACGAAAACAATATGCCGCGTGTGGACATTGACGGACGGCACTACACCCCACAGGAAATCTCCGCCATGGTTCTTCAGAAAATGAAGAAAACGGCTGAGGACTACTTGGGTCAGGAAGTGACGGAGGCCGTTATCACCGTGCCGGCCTACTTCTCAGACTCTCAGCGTCAGGCCACGAAGGAAGCCGGACAGATCGCCGGTCTGGATGTAAAGCGTATCGTAAACGAGCCTACAGCCGCCGCACTGGCTTACGGTATCGACAAGGCCAACAAGGATATGAAAGTGGCTGTATTTGACCTCGGTGGCGGTACGTTCGATATTTCCATTCTGGAATTCGGCGGAGGTGTGTTTGAAGTATTGGCTACCAACGGCGATACCCACTTGGGCGGTGATGACTTCGACCAGGCTATCATCAACTGGCTGGTGGAAGAGTTCAAGAACGATGAAGGTGCCGACCTGACACAAGATCCGATGGCTATGCAACGCCTGAAGGAAGCTGCCGAAAAGGCCAAGATCGAGCTGTCATCATCTACTTCCACAGAAATCAATCTGCCGTATATCATGCCGGTAGGCGGTGTGCCCAAGCACTTGGTTAAAACACTGACCCGCGCTAAGTTCGAGCAACTGTCTCACGACCTGATCCAAGCCTGTCTGGAGCCGTGCAAGAAAGCCATCAGCGATGCGGGCTTGAGCACGTCAGACATTGATGAAGTCATCCTTGTGGGCGGTTCCTCCCGTATACCGGCCGTTCAGAAGCTGGTTCAAGACTACTTCGGCAAGGTGCCTTCCAAGGGTGTCAACCCGGACGAGGTCGTAGCCGTAGGTGCTGCCATTCAAGGTGCCGTCCTGAACAAGGAAGCCGGCGTGGGCAACATCGTACTGCTGGATGTCACTCCGCTGACCTTGGGTATTGAAACGTATGGCGGTGTCATGACGAAGCTGATCGAAGCCAATACGACCATTCCTTGCAAGAAGAGCGAAATCTTCTCAACGGCTGCCGACAACCAGACAGAGGTGACAGTCCATGTCCTGCAAGGTGAACGTCCTATGGCTGCCCAAAACAAGTCTATCGGCCAGTTCAACCTGACAGGCATCGCTCCGGCCCGCCGTGGTGTTCCTCAGATTGAAGTAACCTTCGACATCGATGCCAACGGTATCTTGAAGGTATCCGCCAAAGATAAGGCTACAGGCAAGGAACAAGCCATCCGCATCGAGGCTTCCAGCGGCCTGAGCAAGGAAGAGATCGAGCGCATGAAGGCAGAAGCAGAAGCCAATGCTGAAGCTGACAAGAAAGAGCGTGAGAAAGTGGATAAGCTGAACCAAGCAGACTCTATGATCTTCACCACCGAAAACCAGCTGAAAGATCTTGGCGATAAGATTCCTGCTGACAAGAAAGCTCCTATCGAAGCTGCCTTGCAGAAACTGAAAGACGCTCATAAGGCTCAAGACCTCGCCGCTATCGACAGTGCCATGGCTGAACTGAACACAGCCTTCCAGGCAGCCAGCGCCGAGATGTACGCCCAGAGCGGCACTCAAAATGGTGCAGGCACACAAGGCAATGCCGATGGCCAACAAGCTGGCGGCAACCAAAGCAAGCAAGGTGACAACGTGCAGGATGCGGACTTTGAGGAAGTGAAGTAAGTATCGGTAAACAACGATAACTATCAATAGTAAAATAGGGTGTAACTCAATGAGTTGCGCCCTATTTTCGTTTTAACACTTTTCTGATGGATTTGCTTGTTTCTCGGATTTTTATTGTATATTTGTACCATATTTGTGCCGACACTTAAAAGTAGATAATGTGACACTTAAATTGTCGTCGGCATTGAAAGTGAATAATTTATGTTTCAAAGACAGATATGCCGACAGCAAAATTTGAGATAATACGCAAATGTAAGGTCTGCGGAGAGCCATTTCAGGCAAAGACCATTGAATCTTGGTATTGTTCCCCAAGATGTTCCAAAATTGCGTGGAAACGCCGCAAGGATGAAGAACGGAGAATGCAACGATTGGACGAAGTGGTTAAGAAGATACCTAAGTCCAAAGATTATATTACCGTTCCCGAAGCTTATGCCTTGTTTGGAATCAGTAAGGAGACTCTATATCGTCTGATTCGCAAGGGCAGCATTTCATGTGTGAATGCTGGCCAAAGACAAATTCGTGTCAGCAAGGAAGAATTACTTAAGCTCTATCCACTTCGGAAGAAGGCATTGGAAAAACCTAAGCCCATTGCCAAACTTTACAGTCTGGAACCGAAAGACTGCTACACCATCGGAGAGATAGCCAAGAAATATCACTTGGACGACAGCACGGTGTATCTTCATATCCGTAAATACTCTATCCCCACCCGGCAGATAGGGAACTTTGTTTATGTGCCGAAGAAAGAAATTGATAATCTATATAAAGGAGCGAAGCAATGAAGAAAGCATTGACAAACACACGTGTTTCGGTGAAACTCCGCAAGTCGGAATACCGTGAAGAATGGTATTTGTACGTTGAAGCCTATCCGGTCTTTCAATCTGACAAGCCCACTCCTCAAAGAGTGCGTGAATATCTCAACCGCACCATCACCACTCCCATTTGGGATAAATCTCGGAATGCTCGGACTGATAAGGACGGCAAAACCACCTATAAGCCTAAACGTGACTTGAACGGTATCATCCAATGCAAGTCACAATTAGACCAAGAGGTGTGCATTTATGCCGACAAAGTAAGAAATCTGCGCCAAAAGGAATACGACAATGCCTCACTCTATTCCGAAACAGATGCAGAACAGGCGGAGCAGTTGGAGCGTTCACGTTGCAATTTCATTGAATACTTTGACCATGTGCAGCGCACCCGTCATGCACATAGTTCCGATTCCATCATATCCAACTGGAACCGTGTATATGAACTGTTGAAAATTTATTCAAAAGATAATGCCATTCCTTTTTCACATATAGACATGAAGTTTGTAGAATCGTTTCGTCAATTTATTCTCAATGCTCCACAAGGAGGCACTAAAACCGGCACACTCTCCCAAAACACGGCATCCACTTATTTCTCAATATTCAAGGCTGCATTGAAGCAGGCTTTTATTGATGGATATCTTACCGTTGATATTTCTGCAAAGGTCAAAGGCATTCAAGGAAGGGAGAGCCGTAGGGAATATTTGACGGTTGAAGAGCTAAACCGTCTGGCGCAAACACCATGCGACCCATTATTAAAACGGGCCTCGCTGTTTTCTGCCTTAACTGGACTCCGTCATTGCGACATACAAAAATTGAAGTGGTCAGAGATTGAAGAATTTAATGGCGGTTACCGCTTGAATTTTACCCAACAAAAGACAAAAGGCGTTGAGTATATGCCCATATCCGAACAGGCATTTCAGCTTTGCGGTGAACGTAAGGACGGTGAGCAACTGGTTTTTGCAGGACTTCCCGACCCATCATGGATTAACCGCCCAATTAAGAAATGGGTTGCTGAAGCAGGGATAACGAAACACATCACCTACCATTGCTTCAGACATTCGTATGCGACCCTGCAACTCGCCGGAGGTACTGACATTTATACTGTCAGCAAAATGCTTGGTCATACAAATGTGCGAACTACGCAGGTGTATGCCAAAGTGGTTGATGCGAAAAAGGAAGAAGCGACCAAGACAATTAAGTTGGATTTGCCGAGCCAACAATAAATTCTATTCCATACCTATTATTATATAAGCCATCTGTATTTGTATGCGGATGGCTTTTTATATCTGTCCTTTTTTACAATAGTTCGTTAAAAATTAGCCAAGCCTAAGCGGCTCTGGCAGTAAATAAAATGAGTTCTTTGAAAAGTCTG
>CALUOU010000139.1 GCA_944322335.1 uncultured Bacteroides sp. | reverse complement strand
CTGAGGGCGGAGTCAAATATCTGATTTCTGATTGAACTTGTTGTGCCATGATTAATCCTCCTTTTTAGTTGATTTCAAATTTCTTCTCTTTGCAGCATATTCAGCAGCGTATTTATCCTGCTTGAATGTCAGGAAACGGATCACACGCTCATCGCGGCGGAAATTGACTTCCAGCTTGGCAATCACATCGGGTTCTGCGTCGAACTCAATCAGTTGGTAAAAACCGGTGGACTTCTTCTGGATAGGATAAGCCAGTTTCTTCAATCCCCAGTTCTCCTCATTCACAATCTCAGCACCTTCAGCCGTGAGGATGCCTTTGAATTTCTCTACCGCTTCCTTCATCTGAACATCAGACAAAACGGGAGTCAAAATGAAAACGGTTTCGTAATGATTCATACTTTCGTTAAATTAATAAAAGAATTTTTCGTTTTAAAAATGCGGTGCAAAGGTAGGCATTTTATTTTGATCTGCAAACATTTAATGTTTTTTTGTGTTCCAATATAGGATTTATCGCAGAAGTAGCGTAACTTTGCACAGTTGTTTAAGCAATTAAGTCCATGATAGAACAGTTCAATCTTGACATCCAGCTGGTATTCGCCATTTTAAACGGAAAGGTCTCGGCGGCCATCAACCGCAAGCTCCTGCGCAATTTCCGACAATCGGGACTGGAAATCACCCCAGAGCAATGGACGGTGCTCATCTGCCTCTGGAAAAAAGACGGAGTGACCCAGCAGGAATTGTGCAAAGCCACCTTCAAGGACAAACCAAGCATCACGCGGCTGCTGGACAACATGGAACGCCAACACCTGGTGGTGCGCATATCAGACAGCAAAGACCGGCGCATCAACCTGATCCACCTCACCAAAGACGGGAAACGCCTGGAAACGCAGGCCAGCGTCATCGCCAACCAGACCCTGCGGGAAGCGCTGGAGGGCGTGTCCACAGAAGATCTGAACGTCGGACAGGCATTGCTCTGGAAAATATTCGCCAACACCAAAGACTGAACCTGCCCATGCTGAAACGACTGCTGCCATACGGAGGAATCTTCCTGCTCTGCGCGGGCGTGGCTCTGCTGGCCCTCGGTGCCTTGCATGGGGGGACGGACAGCAACGCGCTGCTGGGCACAGCCGCAGGGCTGGTAACAGGCGGCTTGCTTGCCCACATCCTTCTCAACAGGAAGAGATCTTGAAAAAGCCCCATGTGAAAAACGATTGGTGAGGAATCCTGAGCGGCCGTCCGTCCAGTCTCCTCACCAATCACCGGTTTTGCCAGCGGCAGAGGGCCGGGCTACTCCGCTTCAGGAGTTATCAGCTTATAGCCCTTGCCGTGGATATTGATAATCTCAATGGAATCGTCCTCTTTCAAGTGCTTGCGCAATTTGGTGATATACACATCCATGCTGCGCGCGTTGAAGTAGTTGTCATCTATCCAAATGGTTTTCAGGGCGAAGTCACGCTGCAGGATCTCATTGGCATGCGCACACAGCAAGCCCAGCAGTTCAGACTCCTTGGTGGTGAGCTTGGTCTGCTTCTCAGGCGTGGAGAGAATCTGCTTCTGCGTGTCAAAGGTAAACTTGCCTATCTTATAGATGTTGCTTTCCTTGTTCTTCTTGCCCCGCACCCGCCTTAGGATGGCCTCGATGCGGAAGGTCAGCTCTTCCATGCTGAAAGGTTTCGTGATGTAGTCGTCCGCGCCGATCTTAAACCCTTCCAGGATGTCTTCCTTCAGCGTTTTGGCAGTCAGGAAGATAATGGGGATTTCGGCATTGGCAGCCCTGACCTCTTGCGCCAAAGTGAAACCGTCTTTTTTCGGCATCATCACGTCAAACACACACAGGTCGTACTTGTTTTTCAAGAATGCCTTATAGCCGGCCTCTCCGTCGGGATACAATTCGGCTCCATAGCCTTTTGCCTGCAAATATTCCCGCAACAGCATGCCAAGATTCTCGTCATCTTCGCACAATAAAATACGTACTTTCTCGTCCATATCAATCAATTTTTTGGTAAAGGTAATGCAATGATAAACTTAGTTCCTGCGTTCAGCTCGCTTTCAGCCCGTATCGTGCCCTTATGGTCTGTGACTATTTTCTTCACGTATGCCAGTCCCAGGCCAAATCCTTTCACGTCGTGCAGATTGCCAGTATGCACGCGGTAGAACTTATCGAATATTTTCTTCAGATTCTCTTTCTTGATGCCGATGCCGTTGTCCTGAATGGAGATCATCAGCTTGCCCGCCTCATTCCAGGTCTTCACCAGCAGCTTCAGGTCCACGTCCGGACGCTTGTACTTCACGGCATTGTCCATCAGGTTGAAGACCACATTGGTCAGGTGCATCTCATCCGCCTCAATGATGGGATCTTCCGCCTCCAGCTCGGTTTCGATGGAGCCATTGTAGCGTTCCACTTTCAGGGCAAACGTGTGTACCACACTCGTTATCAGCTCGTTCGCATCCAGTTCCTTCATCTTGAGCGAAGCCTTCTGGCGGTCGAACATCGACATCTGAAGCACCTTTTCCACCTGGAACCTCAGGCGCTTCGTCTCGTCGTTGATGACGCCTGAGATGTGTTGGAACATGGCAGGCGATTTCCCCACAGCCGGATCCTGCAGCATCTGCGCGGCCAGCGAAATGGTGGAGATCGGTGTCTTGAACTCGTGCGTCATGTTGTTGATGAAGTCATTCTTCATCTCTGTCAGCTTCTTCTGGCGGAAGATGATGTAAATGGTGAACACAAACGTTATCAGCAACACAAAAGTGAACGCCAGCGAAGGGATCATAAAGCTGATCGAGTCAAATATATAATTCCGCTTGCCCGGAAAGTGCACTTTGACGATGCTCATCCGCGCGGGCGGGTCATTCAGAAACAACGGCTGGGTATAGGAGTAAGCGCTCCCTTCG
The DNA here is from genome assembly GCA_944322335.1 of uncultured Bacteroides sp. Lineage (GTDB taxonomy): Bacteria > Bacteroidota > Bacteroidia > Bacteroidales > Bacteroidaceae > Bacteroides. The sequence continues at coordinate 3,618 of CALUOU010000139.1, read as the reverse complement.
TCGCTGTAGTCCGAACAGCGGTAGACCTCTCTGCCATCGCTGTCTATCACCTTGAAGTGGTACTTCAAGTCCACGCCGTTGTCAATCAGGCCCGAAGCGATGTATTCGTCCAGGTTCTTGAAATTGACCCGCTCTTCGATCGGCCTGTTGCTGGCATGGTATATCATTTCCCACACCACCTCCTCCACCAGTCCTTTCTGGTAGATGTAGCGGGTCTTGATCATGTCGGCCAGCGAGCGTGACGTCTGAGGGATGGTTTTCGTGCCATGCTTGCGCGAGATCATGGCGCGCGGCAGCGACAGCGGCTTCTTGGTGAAAGTGTTCCATTCGATCCGCGCCCCGTCCGGCGTCGTGATGATGCCCCGCCGGGTCTGCATCCGGCTGCCTTGAGCGCTTTGTTCCCATGCCCTCTTCTCGGCCTCAGATATGTCTTCCCTCAGCCAGCGTTCCACTTCCGCCGACTCCACGTCTTTAGAGGCGGCCATCAAAGCCCGCTTCACCGACTCATCGAATTGCTCGTTGCGCATCTTCACCATTTCCTCGATGTAGCTGATCTGAAGATACAGCAGACTGAGGAAGGAAAAGCCCATGACAACGCCTAATATCCATATAGTTGACTTTTTCATGACCGCAAAATTAACACTCACTAATTAACACTCCTAATCAATTAACCTGTTTTAACCGCACGTTTTCTTAAATTAACCGAAAACCGATTTATATATGACAGGCAAACATTATCACCCGGAAAAGAGGAGGTTGCATTGCAAAATTAATAAAAATTTAAATGTCAGAGTGAAATGGGATTGACCTGCACATTGCAGAGACACGATCAGCCACGCTCAAAACACCTTCTGTCTCTTATTGTTAACAGGAAAAGCCGTTATCTCTCCCAACGGGAGGCTAACGGCTTTAACAATCGCAACAACAATTATAATAAATGAATTATTCGTCGCCCTGTTTCGACTCGAAGTCTTTGATCAGCTTCTCCTGAACATCGCCCGGAACAAGCTCGTAGCTGGCAAACTTCATGATGAACGAAGCGCGCCCGCCGGTCAGTGAGCTTAAAGCGGTCGAATAGGAGGACATTTCCTTCAAAGGCACTTTAGCCACCAGTTTTTCATAACCGGCCTCGCTGCTCATGCCCATGATCATGGCGCGCCGGCCCTGCAGGTCGCTCATCACGTCGCCCATCTTGTCGGAAGGCACAAACACTTCCACATCGTAAATAGGCTCCAGAATCTTCGGGCCGGCATTCCTAAACGCTTCGCTGAAAGCGTTGCGTCCGGCCAGCATGAAGGAGATTTCATTGGAGTCAACCGGATGCATCTTGCCGTCATACACGATCACGCGGACATCGCGGGCATACGATCCCGTCAGCGGACCTTGCTCCATGCGCGACATGACCCCCTTCAGGATGGCCGGCATAAAACGCGCGTCGATGGCTCCGCCCACCACGCAATTGACAAACACGAGCTTGCCGCCCCATTCCAACGGGATCTCCTCGGTGCTCTTGACGTTCATCTTGAACTCCTGTCCGTTGAACTTATAGGTGTCGGGAGCGGGCATGCCTTCATAGTAAGGCTCTACGATGAGGTGTACCTCGCCAAACTGTCCGGCGCCGCCCGACTGCTTCTTGTGGCGATAGTCGGCGCGCGCGGCTTTGGTGATGGTCTCACGATAGGGGATGCGCGGCTCGTCATAGACGATGGAGAGCTTCTCGTTGTTTTCCAGACGCCATTTCAGCGTGCGCAGGTGGAACTCGCCTTGCCCGTGCACAATGGTCTGGCGCAGCTCTTTCGACTGCTCGATCACCCACGTGGGATCCTCCTCGTGCATACGGTTCAGGATGGCCATCATCTTCTCCATGTCAGCCTCGTTGGCCGGCCGGATGGCGCGGGAATATTTGGAGTTAGGATATTTGATGAAATTGAAGCGGCTCTCAGATCCCTTGCCGTTCAGGGTGTTGCCCGTATGCACATCTTTCAGCTTCACGGTGCAGCCGATGTCTCCGGCCACCATCTCCTCCACCTTGATGCGGTTGGCTCCCGCACAAGCGTAAATCTGAGCGATGCGCTCCTTGGATCCGCGGTCGGCGTTGGTGAAATCGTCGCCTTCGTGAACCTTTCCGCTCATCACCTTGAAGTATTGCACATCACCGATGTGAGGCTCCACGGCCGTCTTGAAGAAATAGAGCGACGCGGGGCCGTCGGTGTCCGGTTTCACCACCTCGCCGCGCGTGTTGTGGACCGGCGGCATCTCGTCTACAAAAGGCACCACATTGCCCAGGAATTCCATCAAGCGGCGAACACCCATGTCCTTACCCGCGCAGACGCAAAACACGGGGAACATGCCTCTACATGCCAAGCCTTTACGGATGCCTTCACGCATTTCGTCTTCGGTCAGCGAGTCCGACTCGAAGAATTTCTCCATCAGCCCCTCATCGTGTTCCGCAGCCGCTTCCACCAATGCCTTGTGCCACTCTGTCGCTTTCTCCATCTCTTCGGCGGGAATCTCCTCAATGACAGGCGCTCCGCCTTCGGGTCCCCACGAATATTTCTTCATCAGCAGCACATCGATGAGCGAGTTGAAATCCGGTCCTGTGCTCAGCGGGTACTGCACGGGCACCACCTTGGAGCCATAGATGGACTTCAGCTGTTCGAGCACCATGTCATAGTCACATTTCTCGTTGTCCAGCTGGTTGACCAGGAAGATGACGGGTTTGCCCAGTTTCTCTGTATAGCGGAAATGGTTTTGCGTGCCCACCTCCGGGCCGTATTGTCCGTTGAGCAAAAGGATGGCTGTGTCGGTCACGTTCAAGGCGGTAATGGCGGCTCCCACAAAGTCGTCACTGCCCGGACAGTCGATGATGTTCAGCTTCTTCCCGTTCCATTCCACATGGAAGACGGTGGAGAACACGGAATATCCGTACTCCTGCTCCACAGGGAAATAATCGCTGACTGTGTTTTTGGCAGTAATCCTGCCGCGACGTTTTATAATACCACTCTCATAGAGCAGGGCTTCCGTGAGAGTGGTTTTTCCCGAACCATCATTGCCAAGCAGAGCAATGTTTTTAATTTCATGCGTCTGATATACTTTCATGATACTATAATTTAATATGAATACTCAGCATGTCTGCACATGCCATTATTTTAATGGGGCGCAAATTAGGCATTTCTGTAGAAAATAGCAACTAAAGCCGATATGTTACACAACATATTGCAAACGGATTCCCTCTACAGCCTTGCACGGCATCACGGCATCACAAAGCCCTGCAAAACGGTTTACCCGCTGACTGACAAGCTCTTGACCGGGAGAGGTCTCCCAAGCAAAAGCCCTGCAAAAGGACATTGGAGGCACCGGCCGGCAAACTTCCGGAAACATCTGACACCAATGTCCTCGGAAAAGGATCCGTCTACACCTATTATATTATATAGCAATACAGAATTGATTTGCAAAAATGCGGAGACGCGATCAGCTACACTCAAAGCATCTCCCTTTTTTCTTATTAGAGGTATACTCATCGCGTCTCACCCACGCGTGAAACGGACGGACCGCACGCGTGAAACGGACGGACCGCACGCGTGAAACGGACTGCACCGCACGCGTGAAACGGACTGC
>CALUOU010000138.1 GCA_944322335.1 uncultured Bacteroides sp. | reverse complement strand
CTCTGCCAAAGTAAGCTTGCTTCTCATGCGATCGAAGCTACGCTTCTTTTTGAAACAAGCCTATTTGCAGAATGCCGAATATCGCAAAGCTGTTACAATAGTTATTCTAAGGTCATTGGAACAGTTATTCTAACGGCCTTAGAACAATTATTCTAACGAGCTATACCTCATGCCGCATGAAACGCTGTTCCGCCAAAACCTCATATTTTGTGCCCGGACGCCCGTAATTGGCATACGGATAGATGGAAATGCCGCCGCGCGGAAGGAAAAAGCCAGTCACTTCGATGTATTTCGGATCCATCAGGCGGATCAAATCATTCAGGATGATGTTCACACAGTCTTCGTGGAAAGCTCCATGATTGCGAAAACTGAACAAGTAAAGTTTCAAGCTTTTGCTCTCCACCATCTTGACATCGGGAATGTAGCTGATGCGTATCTCCGCAAAATCCGGCTGGCCTGTTATGGGGCAAAGGCTCGTAAACTCCGGACAATTGAAACGTACCCAATAATCCCGTTCCGGATGTTTGTTTTGAAACGCCTCTAACACTTCGGGGGCATAATCCTGTTTGTAGTCTGTTTTTCGCCCCAACAAAGAAAGTTGTTCTCTTAATGTCTCGTCCATTTTTTCGTCTTTCATTTGATTCTATTCTTACCGTCCCACACCTCTTATTCGCCGCGTTTGGCCAAATAGGTTTCCAATCCCTCTCTGCGCAACTTGCACGCCGGACAATGGCCACAACCGTCACCGGGGATGCCGTTATAACAGGTCAATGTCTCGTTGCGTATCAGATCGAACACTCCCAGCTCATCGGCCAATGCCCAGGTTTCCGCTTTGTCAATCCACATCAACGGTGTATGAATGACAAACTGCTCGTCCATTGCCAGGTTAAGAGTGACGTTCAACGACTTAATAAAAGCATCGCGACAATCGGGATAACCGCTGAAATCGGTCTGTGAGACTCCCGTCACCAAATGGTTTATGCCGTGTTCGCGGGCATACACAGCCGCAATGCTCAGAAAGAAGAGATTACGCCCCGGCACAAACGTATTGGGAACACCGCCGGCCGGTTTCTCCTGATCCATCAGCACCGATGCATCGGTCAAGGCATTGTGTCCCAAAGTGCCGATGAAAGAAACATCCATCGCTTCCCAAGCCGCTCCGGCCTTCCGGGCCATCTCCCTGGCTATCTCCACTTCCAGCCGATGTTTCTGTCCGTATAAAAAGGTGAGTGCGCACACTTCCTCAAATTCACGCTTTGCCCAATACAGGCAAGTGGTTGAGTCCTGCCCACCGCTGAACACAACCAATGCAGTTCGCTTGTTCATTTTCTAAAGTTCTTTGATTTTCAATATGTTATAGGATATTCCTTCGTCATAGGCATCACTCCCGTCCACCCGCTTGATGAAACGGACCACCCGAATGGTGACAGGCAATATCATCACTTCATACAGGGATTTCAATACGATTTGGATGCCCATCATGACCAAAAGCTCCTGCCAGGCAATGAGACCTCCGAATGCAATGGGGAAAAACAACAAGGAATCGGCCGTCTCTCCCACAACGGTAGACAAAATGGCCCGTGCCGAAAAATGCCGGCCATGGCTGGCCAGTTTCATCCGGCTCATGACGTATGCGTTCAGAAAAGAGCCTGCCAGAAAGGCCAACAGACTGGCTGCCACAATGCGCGGCGCCATGCCAAAGACAAAATTGAAATGAGCCTCACCCTCCCAAAAGGGAGCAGCCGGCAAGGCTACGGCTATCAGCCCCAGCAGCACAACAAAAAAGTTCATAGCAAAGCCGCTCCAGATGATAAGACGAGCCTTCCGAAATCCCCAGACTTCGGCAATGCAATCGTTGATGATGTAAGAAATGGGAAAAACCAAAAGTCCTGCCGTAACAGTAAGGCCACACACCTGAATGACTTTGGTCTCTAACAGATTGGCTGCTATCAGGCAGACGTTAAAAAGTATGCCTAAAAGCATAAAGGGTACAGATACATTTTGCTTCATCGTTCCTGTTTTTTACGTGGTGTTCTGGAATACACGTTTTTTTAATTCGACCGCAAAGATACACTTTTTCCGCCTATAAACAAAACATTAACCGAATATCCGCGCATTTGAACATCTTCCTAAAAAATCTCCGGCAAGCTTGGCTTAATCCGAAGATTTGCCCTACCTTTGCGGTACAGGAATCCTTGTTACGTGAAATTCTTAGTGAAAGGAACAGCTTTTATGCAACCGACAGATATCATTCCAACCTTAGAAAAGAAAGGCGTAAAACCCACCTCCAACCGGATCTTGGTGCTGAAGGCTCTGCTTGCCTCAGGCCACCCCCTCTCGCTGTCAGAACTGGAAGAGATTTTGCCCACCATGGACAAGTCGAGCATCTTCCGTGTGCTGACCCTCTTCGTGGAACATCACATAGCACATGGCATCGAAGACGGAAGCGGTTCCCTAAAATATGAAGCATGCATGGGAGAAAACGAATGCACACTGGAGGACATGCATGCCCATTTCTATTGTGAAATCTGCAAGCAGACTTTCTGCTTCAAGACCACTCACATTCCCGAAATCAGCCTGCCCGAAGGATTCAGTGTGAGTTCCATCAACTACATGGTGAAAGGCATGTGTCCGCACTGCGCACGAAAAGTGCGATAGGCACTCAGCCTATCGCCACTTTCATCACTCCTTCCGCCTTGCTCTCAAACAGGCGGTAAGCTTCTTCAATCCGCTCCAAGGGGAAACGATGAGTGATCAGAGGAGTTGTGTCGATTTTCCCTTCGGCAATCAGACGAAGGATTTCCGCACAGTCGCATCCGTCCACCCCTCCTGTCTTGAATGTCAGATTCTTGCCATACATTTCAGGCAAGGGTAAAACCTGAGGATGATCGTAAAGAGCTACGATTGTCACTACGGCATTGGGACGGGCACATTGCCAAGCCAGCTGAAAGGTCTCATCCGTACCTGCCACTTCTATCACCACATCAGCACCGCCATGCTCACTGTTTTCACGCACAAAATCCAAGCATTCCTCTGGAGAGACCACAGAGACTTGCGGATAATGTTCGCGGACAAAACGGATACGGTCGGACGACCGTTCGCAGACAAGGATGCGGCGCGGACGTTTCAACAAGACGCAAAGCAGCGTACAGATGCCCGTCGGTCCCGCGCCGATGATCAGCACTGTATCTTCCTCGGTAATCTCTGAAATGCGGGCAGCCCAAAAGCCAGTGGCGAGCACATCGCCCACAAACAGAGCTTGCTCATCGGTCACAGAAGGTGGTATGCGGGTCAAACCTTGATCGGCAAAAGGCACACGGACATAGGCGGTCTGCCCGCCGTCTATGCGGCAGCCCAATGCCCATCCGCCGTTGGGATCGGTACAGTTGTTGACATATCCGTGCCGACAGAAAAAGCATTCCCCGCAAAAGGTTTCCACATTCACAACTACCCGATCGCCTGCCTCCAATGAAGAGACCGCACTGCCCAACTCTTCGATCACTCCCACCATCTCATGCCCGACAGTTATGCCAGGAACGGCACGAGGCACACTGCCATGCCTGATGTGAAGGTCGCTGGTGCAAATACTGCTAAGTGTGACGCGGACAATGGCATCGCGCGGATCCTGTAAAACGGGCTTCGGCTTGTCGACAAAAGCGAATCTACCTTTTTCTATATAAGTATAGGCGAGCATATCGTGATTAGTGATTAGTGATTAGTGATTGATAATTAGTGATTAGTATTCTCTGTGACTGGCGCGCTTGCAGCTACGGACTAATAAGCGATTTTCTGAGGGCAGGTCAATCCAGCTTCAGCACAGCAAGGAAAGCTTTCTGGGGGACTTCCACAGTGCCGATCTGTTTCATGCGCTTTTTACCGCGCTTCTGCTTTTCGAGCAACTTGCGCTTACGGCTCACATCGCCTCCGTAACACTTGGCTGTCACGTCTTTGCGCACAGCCTTAATGGTCTCACGCGCAATGATCTTGGCACCGATGGCTGCTTGGATCGCTATCTCAAACTGCTGACGGGGAATCAGTTCTTTCAGCTTCTCACACATGCGGCGGCCTAAGTCGTAGGCATTATCCACATGGGTCAAAGTGGAAAGGGCATCAACCGGCTCACCGTTAAGCAGGATGTCCAGTTTGATGAGCTTGGAAGGACGGAAACCGTTAGGATGATAATCAAAAGAAGCGTAGCCTTTGGAAATGCTTTTCAACTTGTCATAGAAATCAATCACAATCTCACCCAACGGCATGTCATAATAGATTTCCACCCGGTTGCCTGAAATATATTCCTGTTTTACCAATTCGCCCCGTTTTCCCAGACAAAGCGTCATAATAGGTCCGATGTAATCGGTTGTCGTAATGACGGAAGCGCGGATATAAGGCTCTTCAATGTGATCTATCAAAGTAGCTTCGGGCATACTTCCCGGATTGTGCACCTCAGTCACTTCACCATGTTTGTCATATACTAAATAAGACACGTTGGGCACCGTGGTGATGACATTCATGTTGAATTCCCGATCCAACCGTTCCTGCACAATTTCCATATGAAGCAATCCCAAAAAACCACAACGGAAACCGAAACCTAAAGCCAAAGAAGATTCGGGCTGAAAAGTCAGAGAAGCATCATTCAGCTGAAGTTTTTCCAAGGAAGAGCGCAAGTCCTCGAAGTCTTCAGCCTCAATGGGGTAGACACCGGCAAAGACCATAGGCTTCACTTCCTCAAAACCGGCAATGGCCTCAGCGCAAGGACGGGCTATGTGCGTAATGGTATCACCGACCCTCACCTCACGGGAAGTCTTGATGCCGGAAATGATGTAACCCACATCACCTGTACGCAATTCCTGCCGGGGAATCATATCCATCTTAAGCACCCCTATCTCATCGGCTTCATACTCTTTACCTGTATTGAAGAATTTCACCTTATCCCCCGTATGCAACACACCGTTCTCTATTTTGAAATAAGCAATGATCCCTCGGAATGAATTGAAAACGGAATCGAATATCAAAGCCTGTAAAGGAGCGTTCTCATCGCCTACCGGATGTGGAATACGTTCGATGACAGCAGCCAGGATCTCTTCCACACCCATGCCTGTTTTTCCGGACGCCCGAATGATTTCTTCACGTTTACAGCCAAGCAGCTCTACAATCTCGTCTTCCACCTCCTCTGGCTGGGCGCTGGCCATGTCACACTTGTTGATGACCGGAATGATTTCCAAGTCATGCTCCAAAGCCATGTAAAGATTGGATATAGTCTGAGCCTGCACTCCCTGAGAAGCGTCCACGATCAGCAAAGCCCCTTCGCAAGCGGCAATGGAACGGGATACTTCGTAGGAAAAGTCCACGTGCCCCGGAGTATCAATCAGATTCAGGATATACTTTTCGCCTTTGTAGGTATGTTCCATCTGAATCGCATGGCTCTTAATAGTAATGCCCCGCTCTCGCTCCAAATCCATATCGTCGAGCATTTGGCCTTCGGTAACTTGAATCGTATGGGTAAATTCCAACAGACGATCCGCCAAAGTAGATTTGCCATGGTCTATGTGGGCAATGATGCAAAAGTTTCGTATATTATTCATTCCAAACCGAATTATGATTAAAAAGTCGCGCAAAGATACAAAAAAAAGAGCTACAAGCCATAAGTCACAGACAGAAACGTCCGCAACTCATCCACTTGCAGCTCCTTTTTCAACTTGCCGGCTTCGTCAGCCCGTCACTTACGGATCAGATACTTGATAAACAGGTAACCGCCTACGATTTGCAGCAACATACCCGGAACACCCAGACGGAGATCCTGCAAAGCCGCATACAAACTGCCTGTCATGGCCCATTCGCCCAAAGTGCCAGCCAACTGATAGGCCAGCACGACACCTGCCAGCAAAGGAATGGAAACCTTCTGGAAACGATGTGCCACATAACCGGCCGCGCCAGCCAACAATACAGACTTCAACAGAATAGCAGGAAGCACTGCTGCAGACGGCATGGAAAACAGCCATGAATTAACCAACGGAGAAGCTACTGCCGTCAACAAACCGGCCTTCCAGCCATATTTGTAAGCAGCGATCAACGTAAAGAAATAGATAGGAAGCCACATCATGCCTCCTTGAGGTACAAGGTGAGCCAACTGAGGCAAAACGATGTTGCCTGCAACAAATAAAGCGGCAGTCCAGTAGGTTCTTGCACTACTGTAAGCCAACGAATAGAGTTTTACAGACGCTGTTTGCATAATTGTAGTTATTTTAAATGATTCTTAGTCCATATTGTAGGATTACATCTCTTTTCTTGTGTCTATAAAAATACTTGCACAAAGATAAAGCATAATCCAGGAATTAGACAATACTGATTACAGCTAATAATACCTATTTTACAGGAATTTCTGTTAAAAGGGATTGAATTGTCACCACCCCTCTTTTCTCCTGCCCTTAAAACACACCTGCCCCCGCAATTCTCATTGTAAGAAAGGGGGCAGGGTTCTTGTATTTAATGGTACTCCGCCCACGACTTAATCTGCAAGTCATCCACCGACATCGTGCAGAATGCATTGATGAAGGCGCTGGCCAGGCGGGCGTTGGTGATCAGCGGGATGTTCAGGTCGATGGCCGCGCGGCGAATCTTGTAGCCGTTGCTCAACTCGCTGGAGGTAAGGTTCTT
>CALUOU010000137.1 GCA_944322335.1 uncultured Bacteroides sp. | reverse complement strand
CAACACAGCCAAACACAGGGCAAAACAGAGAACAACGACAACTTTTTCATGGGTGTTTCAGTTTGTAGATAATGATGATGGGATTGTCCGTCTCGTCCACGCTGTCCAAACGGGCTATGTCAGACTTGCGCATCAGCGTGGTGTCTATCAGATAAGGTAGATAAAACGGCTCGCTGGCATGGAGCAGGCTGTCGCCACAGACATAATGGGGAACCATCATTTGCTGACGGGCTTTCACCCGGTTCCTATACACCTTGGTGGCATTCGTCGCCTTGTCTTTAACGGCCACATACAAGTCGTTGTTCCGTTGGAAAAAGGCTATACACACATCGTCCAGCACATATTTTGTGAATGGGTAAGCGCGGTCGTCTGACTCCCAGTCTTTAAAGAAGGATCTCATGTCATAATTTTCCGGCAAATCTTCCATGGAAAAATTATACCGACCGAAGTCCAACTGAAGCACCAGTTTTTTCTCCATATTCTCATCCAACATGTAAAGCTCGTTGGAAGGGTAGGTGGGGGAGTGATACAATTTCCCGTTTAACTGATACAACGGATCTGATGTCCCAAGAGGCATTTTTTGGGGAGAGTCTTTTAGGGTCTTTAAAATCTTTTTCTTGCTTTGTGAGTAATATTTCAGCTCTTCCCCACTACGGAAAATCAGTGTGTCTTCATTCAGTCTTATGCACGGTCCTATGGGCAACAGTTCATGTGGCAAGTGAGATGAATGCACAACTCCTTTCGGATACGTGTATTTGCGCAGAAACAGAACATCCAATATTTCCAATGTGTCATTGGGCAGCACATTGAAACTCAGAGCCATTCTATATTCGTTAGGTCCCGGCCCCCGATGCTTTTCCGTAGAATAAAGGAATTTCCCGTTCGAGCCGTAGACTTGTATTCCGCTTCTGCTGTTGTTAACATAAAATTTGTGCCCTGTATAAGTCAGGGTTGTTACGCTTTTGATCAGACTTTCGTCCAGTGTTTCCAATGGAACTAAGAATATGCTGTCCACAAATTCGCTTAAATCCGTATCTTGGGCTTCATTGGGATCGATTTCCCAAACGACTCCCTCACTTGTTGCGGTGCGTTTGTCTTGACATGCGGCAGTGAGCATTACTGCCACCACGCAAACGATTTCCAATAAACACTTTTTCATCTCTGCGTTCGTTTAAAGTTATAGTCAAATAAGACAATAATGGGCAAATACATTCTGTTCATAGAATGGCAAATGCACTGCACAAATTTACGCTTCTCTATCAAAAATCACAGAAAACAGTGATGAAAATATTGTATATTATAATTTTTTTATACTTGTTACGGATTGGTGTAGCTATTCAGCGGGACAATCGTGCCTCTGCCTCTTGGTTGCCCTCAGAAGGGCACATTGGGAGGCAGTAAGCTTCGTCAGCCATTGAAGCAAGCCTCGCAGCAGACGTGACATCCGTTGACGGATGGAGGATATTCAGAAAGGAAACCTGTGGATGGTTTGCGGGGAATGATGAGGCACGCCCTGATCTGGCAAATCCTGCGGACTGGAAGGAGAAATTCCCCGCTTTGGCACTATAAAAAAGGCAGCGCAGGAAGGAAATGAAGCTTTTTTTGTTCCTTATAGCGAAAAAAACATCGACTTTTGCTTGCATTTCAAAGAAAAGCATTACTTTTGTCCCGTCATTAACAAATAAAGAGCAACTGTATGAACTTGTTTAGCTTCGCATATTACTTCTTCTTTTACTTTTACTTTAGCCACAAAGTAGAGCGGGAGTTTGTATGCGTCAAGTGACAGTGATGCTTAAGGACTGAAGGACAAAAGCAAGACACGATATGAATCCCGCTCCACGCTGATGGACGCGGGATTTTTTCGTATAGAAGCAAATGAAAATAGTAATAACCAGATAATGAAAACAGTATGAAGCGAATCGCCATTCAAGGAGCTTTGGGCTCCTACCACGACATTGCCGCACACAAGTATTTCGAGGACGAGGAAATCGAACTGATCTGCTGCGCCACTTTCGAGGACGTGTTCAGGACCATCAGCAAGGACAGCCAGGTCATCGGCATGATCGCCATTGAGAACACCATTGCCGGCAGCCTGCTGCACAACAACGAGCTGCTCCGCCAGAGCGGCGTGCAGATAGTGGGCGAACACAAGCTGCGCATCTCCCACAGCTTTGTCTGCCTGCCCGAAGAGGATTGGGACGACCTGACCGAGGTCAATTCCCATCCCATTGCCCTGATGCAGTGCCGTGACTTCCTGGCACAACACCCGCGCCTCAAGGTGGTGGAGACCGAGGACACCGCCCTCAGCGCAGAGACCATCCGCAAGCACCACCTGAAAGGCCATGCGGCCATCTGCTCCAAGTACGCCGCCGAGCTTTACGGCATGAAGGTGCTTCAGGAAGGCATTGAGACCAACAAACACAACTTTACCCGTTTCCTGGTGGTGGCCGATCCCTGGCAGGTGGACGAGCTGAACCGTCACCGCAGCCATGAGCCTAACAAGGCCAGTCTGGTCTTCACTTTGCCCCACCGCGAGGGAAGCCTTTCGCAGGTGCTCTCCATCCTTTCGTTCTACCGCATCAACCTGACCAAGATACAGTCCCTGCCCATCATCGGGCGGGAATGGGAATACCAGTTCTATGTGGACGTGGTGTTCGACCAGGTGCTCCGTTACAAACAATCCATAGCGGCCATCACTCCGCTGACCAAAGAACTTAAAATATTGGGTGAATATGAAGAAGGAAAATCAACCATTTGAGATACGTCCCGCCGACCGTCTGGCGGGTGTCAGCGAATACTATTTCTCGCGCAAGCTGAAGGAAGTGGCACAGATGAACGCTCAGGGCATGGATGTCATCAGTCTGGGCATCGGCAGTCCCGACATGCCTCCTTCCGGGGAGACCATCGAAACCCTCTGCAAGGCCGCACACGACCCCAACGGCCACGGCTACATGCCTTACGTGGGCATTCCTGAACTGCGCCGTGCCTTTGCCGACTGGTACAAGCGTTGGTATGAGGTCACGCTCGATCCGCAGACCGAGATCCAGCCCCTCATCGGATCCAAGGAAGGCATCCTGCACGTCACGCTGGCTTTCGTCAATCCGGGTGACCGCGTGCTCGTGCCCAACCCCGGCTATCCCACCTACACCTCGCTCAGCAAGCTGCTCGGCGCGGAAGTGGTGAACTACAACCTGAAGGAAGAAAACGGCTGGATGCCCGATTTCGACGAGCTGGAGGCCATGGACCTGGACCGCGTGCGCCTGATGTGGACCAACTATCCCAACATGCCGACCGGTGCCAACGCCACGCCCCAACTCTACGAACGGCTGGTGGACTTCGCCCGCCGCAAGGGCATCGTCATCGTGAACGACAATCCCTATAGCTTTATCTTGAATGACCATCCGCTCAGCATTCTGCAGGTGCCCGGTGCCAAGGACTGCTGCATCGAGTTCAACTCCATGAGCAAGAGCCACAACATGCCCGGCTGGCGCGTGGCCATGCTTGCCTCCAACGCCCGGTTCGTATCGTGGGTGCTGAAGGTGAAGAGCAACATCGACAGCGGCATGTTCCGCGCCCTCCAGCTGGCTGCCGCCACCGCTCTTTCTGCCGATGAGGACTGGTATGCGGGCAACAACCGCAACTACCGCAACCGCCGCCGCCTGGCCGGAGAGATCATGCGCGCCTTGGACTGCACCTACGACGAGAGTCAGGTAGGCATGTTTCTCTGGGGCAAGATCCCCGATGCATATAAGGATGTGGAAGAGCTGACCGAACGTGTCCTGCATGAAGCCCGTGTATTCCTGACTCCCGGCTTCATCTTCGGTACGAACGGCGCCCGTTACATCCGCATTTCCCTTTGCTGCAAGGACGACAAACTGGAGGAAGCCCTGCGCCGCATCCGCTCCCTGATGCCCCATTAATCATAAATTATAAATCATAAATCATAAATTATAAAGATGGAACTCGAACTCGAAAAAATCCAATTGCCCGGTGTCTCTGAAGAACGCCCCGTGGTAATCGCCGGCCCCTGTAGTGCCGAAACCGAAGAACAAGTGATGAACACAGCCCGTCAACTGGCCGACAAGGGCATCAAGATATTCCGTGCAGGCATATGGAAACCTCGCACCAAGCCGGGAGGCTTTGAAGGCATCGGTGTGGAAGGTCTGGCTTGGCTGAAGGAAGTGAAGAAAGAGACCGGCATGTATGTCGCCACTGAAGTGGCCACGGCCAAGCATGTCTATGAGTCGCTCAAGGCGGGCATCGACCTGCTCTGGATCGGCGCCCGCACTACGGCCAATCCTTTTGCCGTGCAGGAGATTGCCGATGCCTTGAAAGGTGTAGACATCCCTGTCCTGATAAAGAATCCTGTGAACCCTGACTTGGAGTTGTGGATCGGCGCGTTGGAGCGGATCAACAATGCCGGGCTGAAACGTCTGGCCGCCATCCATCGCGGATTCAGCAGCTATGACAAGAAGATCTACCGCAACCTGCCCCAGTGGCATATCCCCATCGAGCTGCGCCGCCGCATTCCCCAGCTGCCCATCCTTTGCGACCCCAGCCACATCGGAGGCAAGCGCGAGCTGGTTGCCCCCCTCTGCCAGCAGGCCATGGACTTGGGATTTGACGGACTCATTGTGGAGAGCCACTGCAATCCGGACTCGGCCTGGAGCGACGCTTCCCAGCAGGTGACCCCCGACGTGCTGGACTACATCCTCAACCTGCTCGTCATCCGGAAGGACACGCAGACCACGGAAAACCTGAACGAACTGCGCAAGCAGATCGATGAGTGTGACAACGAGCTTATCCAGATTCTCGCTAAGCGGATGCGTGTGGCGCGTGAGATCGGCACCTACAAGAAGGAGCACGACATGACCATCCTACAGACTGGCCGCTACAATGAAATCCTCGATAAGCGCGGCTCGCAAGGAGCGCTCTGTGGCATGGATCCGGAGTTTATCAAGAAGGTATTTGAAGCCATTCATGAAGAGAGCGTGCGTCAGCAGATGGAAATCATTAATAAATAGGTATCAGGTATTGGTGATTAGGTGTTAACTCACATGTCCAGTCCATACGAACGGCTTTCCTCCCTGAACAGACCAAGAGATTGTTCGCAGACAGTCGCCCGTGTAGAAACACCTGATCACTCGTACTTAATCACTCATCACTCATACCTAATACTTAACAACATGCGTATCTTAATACTCGGAGCCGGGAAAATGGGCTCTTTCTTTACCGACATATTGAGTTTTCAGCACGAAACAGCCGTGTACGATGTCAATCCGCATCAGTTGCGTTTTGTGTATAACACCTACCGTTTCACCACTTTGGATGAAATCAAGGAGTTTGAGCCGGAACTGGTCATCAATGCCGTCACGGTGAAATATACGTTGGAAGCTTTCCGGCAGGTATTGCCCGTATT
Source organism: uncultured Bacteroides sp. (assembly GCA_944322335.1). Lineage (GTDB taxonomy): Bacteria > Bacteroidota > Bacteroidia > Bacteroidales > Bacteroidaceae > Bacteroides. The sequence continues at coordinate 1,261 of CALUOU010000137.1, read as the reverse complement.
GCCCAAGGACTGTATCATCAGCGACATCGCTTCGGTCAAGACCGGGCTGAAGAAATTCTATGAAGAGAGCGGCTTCCGCTACGTCTCCACTCACCCCATGTTCGGGCCGACCTTCGCCAGCCTGAGCAATCTGAGCAACGAAAACGCCATCATCATTACCGAGGGCGACCATTTGGGGCGGATCTTCTTCAAGGACATTTATCAGACGCTGAAGCTCAATATCTTTGAATATACCTTCGACGAGCATGACGAGACCGTAGCTTATTCGCTTTCCATCCCGTTCGTGTCGACTTTTGTTTTTACGGCTGTCATGAAGCATCAGGACGCGCCGGGCACCACGTTCAAGAAACACATGTCCATTGCCCAAGGCTTGTTGAGCGAGGATGATTATCTGCTGCAGGAAATCCTGTTCAACCCCCGCACTCCAGCTCAGGTGGAGAACGTCCGTCTGGAACTGAAACGCCTGTTGGAGATCATCAACAACAAAGATGCTGAAAGCATGAAGGCATATCTGACAAGGCTGCGGGAGAACATCAAGTGAGGGAGCTTCTCCCGCTTATAGGGTCGCTATCCAATACCCGTTGCCGTACTTGGTATGTACCCGCCTGCCCACTTGGGTCCGCAGTCGGCTGAAAGCCGTGCAGCTGCAGTCCTTCAGGGCGGCGGGGCTCTTCTTTTTCAAGGTGGCATAGATCTCGGCGGCGGACAGGAGGTGTGCGCCTTCCTCGCCCGGCTCCGCAAAGCGGAAACACGTTCCGATCAGTTCCTCGGCAGGCGTGACACGATAGAAGGCGCGGTTAGCCGCCTGAATTCCGGCCTCTTCCTCCTTGCTGAACCAGGAACGCTCGCCCGATTCCAACTCGTGCTTCAGCTGGGCATAAAGCTGGTCGTAGTCTATGGGCGTGGTGCAGTCTATCTGCCTCGTCACTTCCACGCAGATGAAGCGGCGGCTTCCGCTCAGGTCGGTCAGCAGGTCCGTGCGGTTGCTGGTGCCGATGAAGGACGCGATGCGGGGGAGTGGTTCGGCGTTCCGCTTGTAGGCTCGGCGGACGCGCAGGCTCTCCATCTGCATCAGGTTCTTCAGCTGGGGCATGCGCGAGGCCGGCAGGCGGTCGAACTCGTCCAGATTGATCAGGCCGTAGGAGGCCAATTTGTTTTCCGCGCCTGATGCGTTCGTCAGGTCGAAACTCTCTGTGAAATAGTCCTGTAGGGGCTTGGGAAGCAGCATCCGGCAGAATGTGGACTTGCCCATGCCTTGGCG
>CALUOU010000136.1 GCA_944322335.1 uncultured Bacteroides sp. | reverse complement strand
TTATCTTTGTTGGCGATTAACTTTTTCTTTTTTCTTATGTTCTTATGAAACAGCTTTTTATCATTCTCAGTCTTGCGTGTGTGACGTGCCTTGCGTGGGCACAGCAGAAGCCCGCATCGTGGACAGCCGACAATGGGAACGGCACGTACACCAACCCTCTGTTTTTCGACGAGTTCTCAGATCCCGACATGATCAGGGTGGGAGAAGATTTCTATCTGGCGGGAACCACCATGCACGCCATGCCCGGACTGGTGGTGCTGCATTCCAAGGATCTGGTGAACTGGGAGTTCCTCAGCTATTGCTTCGACCGTCTGGACATGGGCGACGAGTTCCGTTTGGAGAACGGAAAAGAAGCCTACGGCCAAGGCATTTGGGCACCCTGCATCCGTTATCATGACGGCAAGTTCTACATCTTCTCCAACATCAACGGCCACGGCATGCAGGTGTTCATCGCCGAAAACCCGGCAGGCCCTTGGGAACATATCAACATGAAAGGCGACATATACGACCTTTCTGTCCTGTTTGACGACGACGGGAAAATCTATGCCGTCTACAGATATGATGAAGTCCGCCTCATTGAGATAAAGCCCGATTTCAGCGGCTATGTGGAAGGCAGCGAGCGTGTCATCATCCCCGCCGGAAACGCCATGGGCGAAGGGCACCATTTCTATAAGGTTAACGGGAAATATTACATCATCAGCGCGAACTATTCTCCGGTGGGCCGCATGCAGTGCGCGCGCGCCGACCGTCCGGAAGGCCCGTATGAGACGGTGACCATCAGCGCCAAGGAGACCTTCGGCTACCAGCGTTTCCCGTCGGTGAACAACGTCGGATTAGGATCGCCCGTGCCTGAGGCAGGCTTCAAGTTCAATGTCTCCATGAACAATGACAACTACATGGCTGCCGTCCCCCTCCATCAAGGCGGCATCGTCGACCTGCCTAACGGCGAGTGGTGGGGCTTCTCCATGACAGACTTCCGGGGCGTGGGCCGCACCACCTGCCTTTCGCCTGTGACTTGGGTGGACGGATGGCCTTACTTCGGCCTGCCCGGCAACCTGGGACGCACGCCCCGCACGTGGCTGAAGCCCAACGTGGAGGCCAAGACCACGCCTCACGCTCCCTATCAGCGGAGCGACAGCTTCGACGGGAAAGAGCTCCTGCCCGTCTGGCAATGGAACCACGAGCCTGTGGACAAATACTGGAAACTGACGAAAGGGAAACTGAGGCTGCGCACACAGCCCGCCGGGGACTTCCTCTGGGCGAAGAACACCCTGACGCAGCGCGGCATCGGCCCCGTGTCGGTGGCTACGGTCGAGATAGACGCTTCCCGCCTGAAGGAAGGGGATCTGGCCGGTCTGGCCATGCTGAACATGCCCTACGCTTACTTGGGAGTGACGCGGCAGGACGGACAGTGGAGGCTGCGCTGGTATGGCCAGCAGGCTGACAGGCAGGAAGAGCTGGAGGTGACGGGCGACGGTGTGCGCGACATCCGCTTGCGCATCACCGGCGACTTTGTGCAAGCCTGGGCGCAGTTCAGCTACAGCGCCGACGGCGGCAAGACGTTTACGGACGTGGGCGAAAGGGTGCCGATGCCCTATCAGCTGAAGACGTTCCAAGGCACGCGCTACGCGCTCTTTGCCTACAATACCGCCGGAAACTACGGTGGATACGCCGAATTTGACAGCTTCACCGTGGACGAGCCAGAGGCTGACCGCTCTGCCAACCTGCCTGTGGGCAAGGAGATCCGTCTGGTCAACCTGAGCAACGGGACAGCGGCGTGGGCCAATCCTCACGGCATGCTCCACTCCATGGGGGCGGGCAGCAAAGAGTTTGACGGCGCAGGCTGCCGCTTCCGCGTACACGATCGCGGTCAAGGGCGAGTGGCGCTGGAGGCTCTGAACGGCACAGGTTTCGTCACCGTGGTAGGCGCGGGACTTTCGTCAGACGTGCGCCTGCTGAAGGAAGAGACGGAAGGCAGTCTGTTCATGTGGCAAGACATGCTGGACGGCCAGTGCATGCTGCTTTCGCTGAAGACACAACGCTATGTGGGCGCTGCTCCAGACACGGGCGAGCCTTATTCCGCCGACTGGGTCGGCGCTTCGCCCGACCGCAAGGACGGCACCGTCTTCCAGTGGGAAGTGTTTTAGTTGACAAGGCAACAAGCCGTTTTATGCTTTAGCAAAGACGATGTGTGTGCATCGTCTTTGCCGTTTTCTTTTGTAGAGGCGCAACATTTTGCGTCTCTACATGCTTTATGGACAAATAAATAGTATTATCTTTGCGGCATTTTTAAGAAGAGGAGCAGAAAAATGTCAGAGCAGAGAATAGAAACCGCCGCACGCGAGCGCAGCATTTATCGGGTGACGGTGGTGGGCAGCATCGTCAACCTGCTGCTGCTTGTGTTTAAGTTCATAGCCGGATTTCTGGGCAACAGTGCCGCCATGCTGGCTGATGCTGTCCATTCGCTTTCCGACTTTGCCACAGACATTGTGGTGATCGTCTTTGTCCGCATCTCAGGAAAGCCGGAAGACAAAAGCCACGACTACGGTCACGGAAAATACGAGACCTTGGCCACAGCCATCATCGGCATGCTGCTTCTGTTCGTCGGATTCGGCATTTTGTGGAACGGCGCCTCTTCCATCTATGATTTCGTTCAGGGTGAGCCTTTGGGCGAGCCGGGCATGGTGGCTTTCGTCGCCGCGCTGGTTTCCGTGGTGTCTAAGGAGGTACTTTACCAATACACGGTGCTGACGGGCAAGCGGGTAGACTCGCAGGCCGTCATAGCCAATGCCTGGCATCACCGCAGCGACGCCCTTTCGTCCGTCGGTACGACCGTTGGCATAGGCGGCGCCATTTTGCTGGGAGACAGCTGGCGGGTGCTTGACCCCATTGCGGCCGTAGTGGTCAGCTTCTTCATCATGAAGGTCTCTGTCAAGCTGCTGGCACCCAGCCTGGACGAGCTACTGGAGAAGTCCCTTCCCGAAGAAGTGGAGCGCCAGATCCTGCAGACAGTCCTTTCGGCGCCGGGTGTCAGTGCGCCCCATCACCTGCGCACACGCCGCATAGGCAGCTATTACTCCATAGAAATGCATGTGCGCATGGACGGGCAGCTGACCTTGGAACAGGCGCATCAGACGGCTACGGTCATCGAGACCAGACTGCGGGAACTGTTTGGCCAGAGCACTTTGATAAACATCCATGTGGAGCCTAAAAAATGAAAGAAGCATGAGGAACGGAACACCTTACAACATAAACGGCGCCAGACCTTCTGTGCTGGTCACAGGAGCGAGCGGTTTCATCGGAAGTTTTCTGGTGGAAGGAGCCTTGGAGCGAGGGTTCGACACGTGGGCCGGCCTGCGCCGGACGAGCAGCCGGGCTTATCTGCAAGATCCCCGCATCCGCCTGCTGGAAATGGACTTCCGGACGGACGAAGCCTTGGAGTCGCAACTGGCCGCCCATAAGCAGGCATACGGACGCTTTGACTATGTGATCCACTGTGCGGGGGCTACCCAATGCAGGGACAAGGCCGACTTTGAGCGTGTCAACTGCGAGCAGACCCTCCGCCTGGCCGAGACGCTCTGCCGGCTGGACATGAAGCCGAAGCTTTTCGTCTTTATCAGCACATTGAGTGTGTTCGGGCCGGTGCATGAGAGGGACTATGCGCCTATCCGCGAGACCGATGCGCCCTGCCCCAACACGGCATACGGACAGAGCAAGCTGAAAGCCGAGCGGCAGTTGCAGGCTTTGGAGGGATTCCCCTACGTGATCTTCCGCCCTACGGGGGTGTACGGGCCTCGTGAGCGGGATTATTTCCTGATGGCCCAGTCCGTCAAGCGGCATGTGGACGTGGCGGCAGGCTTCCGCAGGCAAGACCTGACGTTTGTCTACGTGAAAGACGTGGTGCAGGCTGTGTTTCTTGCCATAGAGAAGCAGGTGACGCGGCGTGCCTATTTCCTGACGGACGGGCGTGTCTATTCCAGCCGCACTTTCAGCGACTTGATTCGCGGAGAGCTGGGAAATCCGTGGGTGCTGCGTGTCACGTTTCCCCTGTGGATGCTGAGAGTCGTGTCCTGCCTGTGTGAAGCCTGGGCGAGGCTGTGGGGCGGCACCAGCACGCTCAATACGGACAAGTATAACATAATGAAACAACGGAACTGGCAGTGTGACCTTGCCCCCACTGTGGACGAGCTGGGCTACCGGCCCGAATACGGTTTGGAGCGCGGAGTGAAGGAGACCATTGCCTGGTATAAAAAGGAGAGATGGCTGTAGACTTGCATTTATTCAGAAAGATAGAAGCCCGCAAAGGGCTGTTTTCAGTGGAAAAGGCGGCATTGGCGTACAACGTGTTCACATCGGTGCTGATCGTGGTGCTGTTCAGGCAGATGGATCACCCTGCGCAGATGTTGGCAGACCGCGCGATGATAGCCGGCATGACCTTCCTGCTGCTGTGGCTCTACCGCTTGGCGCCCTGCCGGTTTGCGGCGTTTGTGCGGGTGGCTGTGCAGCTGTCGCTGCTGTCCTACTGGTATCCCGACACGTTTGAGTTCAACCGCCTCTTCCCCAATCTGGATCATCTGTTCGCACAGGCAGAGCAGTGGATGTTCGGCGGCCAGCCGGCGGTGTGGTTTGCCCGCTGTTTCCCTCAGCTGTGGATCAGCGAGCCGCTCAATATGGGCTATTTTTTCTATTATCCGATGATTCTCATTGTGGCGGTGTGGTACCTGTTGTGCCGGTTTGACCGTTTTGACCGGATGTCGTTTGTGATAGGCGCTTCTTTTTTCCTTTACTATGTGATATACATCTTTCTTCCGGTAGCCGGCCCCCAGTTCTACTTTCCGGCCATTGGCTCCGATCTGGTGGAGCAAGGTGTTTTTCCGGCTTTGGATGACTATTTCAACCACAATCAGGAGCTTCTGCCCGGTCCGGGCTACGAGCACGGATTTTTCTACAACCTGGTGGAAAGCTCGCAGCGGGTGGGAGAGCGTCCCACGGCGGCCTTCCCCAGCTCGCATGTAGGTGTTTCCACCATTCTGATGATCCTGTCGTGGCAGGGCAGCAGGCGGCTGTTTGCGGCGCTCATGCCGTTCTATCTGTTGCTGTGTTGCGCCACGGTCTACATCCAGGCGCACTACCTGATTGATGCCATCGCCGGTTTCGTTTCCGCTTTTCTGGTGTATGCGTTGGTGACTTGGATTTATGACAGGAAATGCGTGTGTGCCGCTGTCTCCCTTCCTTGACAGACGGTTTCCCGGTCGCTGACTGCTGGTCACTGTCCCTTTTTCCCTTTCAGAAATTCATATCCGAACCTGCAGTGCAGGCAATCCTTCCGGTCGCAATAAGCCTTCTGCAACTGGATCAAGGCTTGCGAGTCTGCGGCCGTCCGTACGGTCAGTCCGCAGCCGCTCCACATCCGGGTGATGCGGTTGTTCTCGGCTTTCAGGGATTCAAGGAAGCGCGTAGCCCGCTCATACAGCCGTTCGTCGGCTTTGTATTGTCCGTAGGCATACAGCATGGGGACCACCGTGTTGATGATCAGCAGGTTCAGTGCATTTCCTCCCAGGGTCTTGGCTTGGTGGGGCGATGTCTTGCAGAAGTGAAAATGATCATCCCAGTAGGCGGAAGGGCTGACGGTGAACAATTCCTTGACTGCTTCGGGAGTCTCTGCCTCCACGATGCGTGAGAACAGTCCGTCTTGTTTGTGGTAAATGGCGGCCAGCTGGGCGATGCGGACATGCGGGAAGTTTCCGGGGCGCAGGCGGGCAAATCTCCAGCGGTCGATGCGGATGGGAGAGGGCAGCGAGAACTTGTGTTGTAGGAAGTGGAATTCGGCTTGCAGTTGCATGTAGTATGGATCTTTCTGCGGCAAGTCCTCGTTCAGCAGGCCGGCCTGTCCGAAGAAGAAAGCCTCCACCTGCATCAGGTTGTCGCGGTGTTTGTCCACAGCCCTGAAGGGCAGTGTCTCTGCCCAAGCCTCGAAAGCGTCGCCATTCAGTCCGAAACCGAAATTTCTGGCCAGGGTGATGAAGAAGGTGTCGGCCCAGTCTCCGTTGTGACGTTTCAGCCGTTCGGTGATGGTCTGTGTCTTTTGCCCCAGCCGCTCCATTTGCAGGGCAGACAGCCACGAGTGGACCGTCAGTGCTGACAGCTTGCCCAACACGGCGTGGCAGGGAGGATAGGAGTCCGCCTTCCGCAGCTGGTCGTAGCGTTGTCTCACCCCCTCCGGACAAGGCAACACCAGTTGGGGAATGGGTTCACCGTTGGTGCGGAACACCTGGCAGTCGGCCTCGCCCACCACATGCAGGATGACAGAATCGTAGGCCGCGTTCTGGTGGTGTCCGTGGCGCAGCCAGTCGGAAGCATGGGTGTGTATCTCCACATTTCCCACCCACAAGGTATTGTCTATTTTCAGTTTGGCATTGAAGAAGTCAGGCCCGGCATTCGGATTGGGCAATCCTGTGTCTATCACTTCCAACGCCTGCTCGGCAGTGGTGTAAAGCGGCTGCAGGGGAAAGATTTTGTGCCGCCAGACGTAATGCAATAGTTGTTCCATGATATTATTTTATTTCAGGGGATTCATGATGCCTGCAAAAGTAATGAATTCCGTTGGATAAACAAGCGTTGGTTAGCGGTTAGTGATTAGCGTTTAGCGATTTGGCGGGGAGTGCTTCGTTTTTTACCATCTACCCGCACCATGGCCGGAAACACACGATTCTGAAAGAATGGAAAATGCAAAACGTCACATCAATAACCAATCACTAAAGAACACTCATCACTCATCACTAAACGCTAACCGCTAAACACTAAACACTAACCAGGGCAACCGCATCAAAATTCCAATAGTTTTCTTAGGTAGTTGACGTCTAAAGCAGCCTTGTAAAGTCTCTTCT
>CALUOU010000135.1 GCA_944322335.1 uncultured Bacteroides sp. | reverse complement strand
AGTTGTTTTAGTAGAGAAGAAGAGAACTAGTAAGTGGTTGGCTTCCGAGTTAAAGAAAGATCCTGCAACCGTATCTATAGTGCAACAGAATTGGTTTGCGAAAATGTAGAGACGCGATTCATCGCGTCTCCTTGCCAGCAGCCCGCATGAACGGCATTCTCCTACTGAATAAATTCGCAAACCATCTTTGCTTGAGTATAACTATGTTCAGTGGAAAAAGTTTGGCAGGTTTAACCTGCTTTTTGATGGCCGGATGCTTTCTGTTTGCATCATGCGGCGATGACGACAACGGGGATGGCGGAATTTCGCAAGTTAACTCTTTGCTTTATGCACTTGGGAAGAAGTGGATCAAGAATCCTATTTGGACGGTCAGGTCGTGCCTGACACTTGGGGTAAATGGGCCAAATGGACTTTCAAGCAAAACGACAGTCTCATTCATTTTTCGCCCACTTATGTGGATAGAGGAACGTATGAGTACAATCATGGAGATCAGCCGACCTTGCGGTTGAGGTATCATGTTGAGAACTATAGGGTTACTATCTTGAAACTGACGGAGACGGAGCTTGTGTGGCAAGAACCGTATCCGGACGATGAGTATGATTGCCAGATACTTTATTTGGAAAAGACGACATCGGAGTATGATGACTGATCGTATTTGTTTGTAACCATAGTAAAAAAGTACGCCCGACAGCAGATCAGCCAATGTCGGGCGTTCTTTTTTTGATCATATCTGATCAGTCTTCCGTCAGTTCCTTCATGACCTCCTCCACCGTCTGAATGCCTTTTCTGTTCAGCAGGCAGGTGGCTTGTCCGATCTCCAGTTCCCCTTCGTTGAGGTCGCCTTCGAATATTCCTTTTTTAGCCCGTCCGCGTCCCAAGAGAAGGCGCAGTTCCTCTTCGCTGGCACCTGCCGTTTCGGCTGTGTACACAGCGTTGCTGAAGGCGTTCTTCACCAGTCGGGTCGGTGCCAGTTTTTTGAGCATCAGCATGGTGTCACCTTCTTTCAGGTTCAGGCAAAGTATTTTGAAGTCTTCACTGGCCGAGCTTTCTTGGGTCAGGGCGAAGCGCGTGCCTATCTGTACACCTTCCGCTCCCAAGGCTTCCACCGCGCGGATGGCTCTTCGGTCGGCAATACCCCCTGCGGCGATGACCGGCAACGAGACCGCATCGCAGACTGTCGGCACCAGACAGAGCGTTGTGGTTTCCTCACGCCCGTTGTGTCCTCCTGCCTCAAAGCCTTCTGCCACCACGGCATCCACACCGGCCGCTTCCGCTTTGCGGGCAAAATAGGAAGAAGACACTACATGAGCCACCGTTATACCCCGTTCTTTCAGCCAGCCCGTCCATTTGGCTGGGCTTCCGGCAGAAGTGAAAACGATGCGTACCCCTTCATCTGCCACCAATTGCATGATTTCGTCTATTTGTGGATACATCAGAGGGATGTTTACGCCAAAAGGTTTGTCGGTCGCTGCCCGACATTTACGGATGTGCTCACGCAAGGTTTCCGGATGCATAGAGCCGGCTCCCAGCAGTCCAAGTCCTCCGGCATTGCTCACGGCCGAGGCCAGCCGCCAGCCACTGCACCAAACCATTCCCCCTTGTACAATGGGGTGTTTGATTCCGAAAAGCGAAGTGATTCTGTTCATAATCTATGTTTTTTATCAGTTACTCGGACAAACATACGGATTTTGCTTGGAATATGCTAATAAAAAGAAAGAAAAACATTAATTTTGCCTTCCGATAGATTTGATAACTAAATGCTTGTTAAAAAACAAAAGGACTATGGCAAAAATCATGAAGGCAAGCTTCCTGCTGCTCTTGCTTCTTTGGACAGCTTCATGCAACGAAAACAACGCTTCGGCAGACAAGAAGGGACAATACATTCCGGAAGCTCCGGATTATGCAGACGAAAAGATGTGGTTCACTCGCGAAAACGCTCCAGAAGGAAAAGGAGCGGATGTGCTTTATTTTGTGTCTACTTGGGAGACGGACTGGACTACCGAGGAGGGCAAGATCTGCCATTATGCCGATGTGCATAATCCAGAACATCGGGCTGACATGGACAAGGAAATCAGCCGCATTGCCGAATACATGGGAGAGGGGAATAACTTTTATGCTCCTTATTATCGGCACATCACCATCGAAGGGTGGGCCACGCTGAGCGAGGATACGGTAGAAGACCGTTTCAGGGTAGCGAACGCTGACATTCAAGATGCTTTCAGCTCTTTCTTGAAACGTCGGAATCCGGAACGGCCTTTCGTGCTGGCTGGGTTCAGCCAGGGCGGCAAAGCCGTAGTGGAACTTTTGAAAGCCATGCCAGAGGACTTGTGCGAATATCTGGTGGCTGCTTATGTCCTGGGCTATAAAGTGACACCTTCTGATACTTTGGCTACCCGCAATCTTCGGGCCGCTCAGGATTCTACCGACCTTGGAGTGACGGTTTGCTATAATTCTGTGTCCGATGTCCGCTATATCCAGCCCATGGTCGCAGCCCCTTGCGCGATGTGCATCAATCCCGTGAATTGGCGGACAGACGCCACGCCGGCCATCCTGCATGATACCATTACTGTGGCGGTTTCGCCTGAACACCATGTCCTTGTCCTGAAAGGATATAGTGGCGATGAATACGCTCCCATTCGCGGCTTTCTGAACGTGGGCGATTTCCACAGCTGTGAGCCATGGCTTTATCAGGAGTGTTTGCGAAAGAACATTCAGGCACGCGTCAGAGCCTATTATGGCGGCTCTTTATAGGGGTATAAAGCATACTTGTGGAGGAAAAAACGGGAAATGCGGTATGTCCCGCTTTTTTCCCTAATGATAATTTGTTCACTTCCAATAAAAAACGTATTTTTAGCTCAAAAATAAAAAAAGGAGGGCTCGGCAACGTTTCTGGCAGGCAATTGCCGCGAGAGGACTCGGAAGTCGGCTCGGCATGAAACAGTAGCGGATATTTAAGACTTGCGTATGAATAAAATGAGATTATGGCTGGTATGGATAGGCTTGTCGGCGTTGGGAGCGTCGGCTCAGCAGGTCATGTATGCCAACCTGAAAGAACTGGCGGAAGGGCGTGGAGACACTGTGACGACCCTGCTGGTGGAGAAACGGACGAGAAACCAACTTCTTCTGATGGGCGGAGCGGACTACCGCATAGAAGCGGTGAATAACCGTGGCATGAACCGCTACTTGCGCAAGCGGTGCTATGCGGTGCGGATAGATACGGCTCTTTACGTCAACTGCCGCAAGATGCGTTATAAGAATTTCCGTTTTGGCAACTGGTATGCGTCGGCCATGCGTGTGGGCGATCGGGTTTACTATTGTGCGCAGCCTGTTGGACAGGCCGCTTCCAGTTCCACTGTTCCTGACGATGCCGCAAGACTGGCTGGAGAGGTGGGAGATGCCATTGCGGCTTCCGGACTGGTGAATGAGCGGGTATGCTACGAGCTGGATTTGCAGACAGGCCGCTCCTCTTTCTTGAGCCGTGGCCGCATGATGGAATTATTGGAGGACTATCCGGTTTTGCAGGAAGCTTTTGCTAAAGAGACTGGAGAGTCTGCCGAAGTGATGGTGCGCTATTTGCGCCGTTTACAGAAAATGCTTTTGATTGGGAAAAATGAATAGGACATGAGAGCAATAGCTTTGCTGACAGCCTTGCTGCTGTTTGGTTATGTCCGCAGACGGAAAAACTTTCTTCAGGGTGCTGATGCGCACACAGGATGGAAAGGCGTTTGAGAATGTGGAATGGAGAGCTTTTAATGATCAAAATAAGACGAACAAGATGAATGAAACGGTGAAAAACGCAGCTTCGCGTACAGAATTGAAGGAGCGCATCATAGAGACTGCCATGCGTCTGTTTACGGACAATGGCATCCGTAGCATTACGATGGACGAGATTGCCGCCTCGCTGGGCATTTCTAAACGTACTTTGTATGAGATTTTTGTGGACAAGGAAGCCCTGCTGGAGGAATGCATCCGGAGGGGGCAAGACGAAAACGACGCTTATTTGCGGAGCGTGCAGGCTACGGCGCGGAATGTGTTGGAAGTCTTGCTGAAGTGCTATCAGCGAAGCATCGAAAAATATCATGCTACCAACCGTCTTTTCTTTGAAGACATTAAAAAGTATCCTAAAGCTTATGAGTTGATGACGCGCAGGCAAGACATGGATTCGGAGCATGTCATCAATTTCTTCCGCGAAGGAGTGAGACAAGGCATTTTCCGGTCGGATGTGCATTTTGGCATTATTAATTTCTTGTTGCACAAGCAGCTGGATGTGTTGATGCATACAGACATCTCTGAACGTTTTTCTTTTTTGGAAGTTTATGAGGCTATTGTCTTTACTTGTATTCGAGGCATTTCTACAGAAAAAGGCGCACGTGAACTGGACGAATTCATCGACCGCTACCGGGCTGCGCTGATGAAGGAGGAGGAAGATCAGGCGTAGTCTTTCTGTCTGTGCGATTTTTTATCATAGTAACAATTATAATACAATTCATTATGAGCGACAAAGTTAATAAAGTACGATTCTTTTTATTTGTGGTGTTGGCATGCTTGCCAGCCTGTGTGTTATGGAGCCAGTCCCGTATTTCCATTTTGGGAGATTCTTATTCCACCTATTACGGATATTTGCAGCCGGAAACCAATGCCTGGTGGTATCCGGAGCAGGGTGGCAACAACGATGTTCAGAAAGTGGAAGAGACCTGGTGGCATCGGCTGATTCATGAGCACGGGCTGAAATTGGAGCGCAACAATTCTTTTTCTGGCGCGACTGTTTGCAACACGGGCTACAATCAGGAGGACTATTCAGACCGTTCGTTTATCACACGTATGGACAGTCTGGGACAGCCGGACATCATTCTGGTGTTTGGAGGAACCAACGACAGTTGGGCAGGAGTGCCTATCGGCGAGTATCAGTATGGCAATTGGACATCAAAAGACCTTTATCAGTTCCGGCCGGCATTCAGCTACATGTTGGACTATCTGATCGAGCACTATCCGGATGCTGAGATCTATCAGATTACCAATACGGAACTGTCCAAGGAAATTACCGAATCTATCGATGAGATATGCAAGCATTACAAAGTGCCGAATATCGTGCTGAAATACATAGACAAGCAGCTTGGACATCCCTCCATCAATGGCATGAAAAGCATTAGCGAACAAGTGTGGAAAGCGATTAAATAAAAGTCTGCCATTCAGATTCCGCTCTCTTGCCTGAATTGGCAAGAAGCTTCTTTCAGAAGACAAGGACACATGCGCATTTTATGTATCCTTGTCTTCTCTTTTTTATCAATCTGGTTTTTGGCCAACTCTTCACTCTGATTTATTCCATATCCCATTGTCGGGGAAATGCATGCCTGCCACGATTAAGGAATCGTTGCTTTGCCGCACATATTCTATGTATTTCTTTCTGGAAGCGACGGCTTCTGCACGGTCCATGTCGAATAGTGGACAGAGGTTGAGGTCTTGCAGCTGAAGCTCCAGTCCGTGCATCAGGTCGCCCGCGATGAGCAAACGTCCCATCCGGTAGACCGTATGGCCGGGAGTATGGCCGGGTGCCGGCAGAGAGAGAATGCCGAGCGGCAAGGTGTCGTTGGCCGCAAAGCGGTGCAGACGGCCGGCATAGGCGCGCATGGCACGGGCGGCAAAGGCGGTGGTGTCACCCTTGGTCACCCAATGGTCGTATTCGGTTTCAGGCACATACACCTCCGCACGGGTAAACACAGCCGTGTCTCCTTGCAGCATGCCGCCGATGTGGTCGTTGTGGAAGTGCGTCAGAACCAGGTAGTCTATGTCAGCGGGTGAAAGGCCGAGAGAGTCCAGCCTCATGAGCAGACATCCCCCGTTTTCCGCACCGTTTCCCGTGTCGAAAAGCACTTTCTTGCCTTCTGTTTCCACCAGGAAGCAATGGATGCTCGATGCTACGCTCCCTTCGGGAGAAAGCAGTTCCACGTGCGCCGAATCCCGTAAGCCATAAAACAGTTTGTTGGGCATACGTTTGTCTCCTTCGTTGTCTTTCAGGGTTGTAAGCTTCAGCTGGTCAATGCCCTGGACCGTTACTCCCTGAGGTGGCGCACTGGCCTCGGTTGAGGCTGTCTCTTTTTTCACATTTCCGCAGGAGGCCAAGAACGAGAGAAAGGCAACTCCTGCTAACCATTTCATTTGTTTCATTATCGTATATTAGTTAGATGACTGTTTCTTTGTTGTCGAGCAGCTTTTCATACCCCATGCGTATTCCCCGGCCATAGCGTATCTCTCCGCAGTAGCTGAATTGAAGTCCGGTCAGCAGCCTTTGCATGTAGAAATTGTCATAATTCGTATCTACTTTCAGGCTGAATACTTGTTTTTTCCGCGCCAATGTTTCCGCTTCCAGCATGAATTGCCGGGCAATGCCTTGACGCTTCATCTTGTCAGCCACAGCCAGACGGTGTACCACGCAGTAGGGCTGTTGGCTGAGCCACTTGCCGCCGGTGATATGCCTGTAGGCGGGTTCTTCTCCAAAAATGACAGCACCGTAGGCCGCTATTTCGTCCGGTGTGGAGAGCACATAGGCGTGTCGGTTTTGAATGTCGGCTTCGATATTGGCCACAGCCGGATACTGTTCGTCCCACTGATGTTTCCCTTCTCGTGACATCTGGGATTTGGCTTGCAGGATAATTTGCCAGATGGCTGTCAGGTCCGCTTCGGTTGCAGTTCTGAATGATAACATCTTTTTTGCTGCAAATTTACGGAAAATCCCAATAATAAATGCCTAAGCATTTGATAATACTTTGCCAAGTCAATGATGTTTCGACAGGGCAACCGCTTCCAAATGTCCACGAATCAAGCTCCAGTTGACAATCTGACACTTTGCCTATCTTCCCTTCTCAGAATCGCTTGTTTCCGTCCGGAATTGCGGTCCTTGCCGAA
>CALUOU010000134.1 GCA_944322335.1 uncultured Bacteroides sp. | reverse complement strand
TTTTGTTGGGCTACCTGGATTCGAACCAGGAATGACAGGACCAGAATCTGTAGTGTTACCATTACACCATAGCCCAATGTGCATCTCTTTCGGTTTTGCGGTTGCAAAGATACGTACTTTTTTTGAATCACAAATAAAAAGCGAGATTTTTTTTGCGTAAAGGCTGATTTTTTTCGTTTAAGTTGGATTTATAGCCTAAAAAAAACAAAAAAAGAGGGAGTTTTCTCTTTATTAGGAGAAATCGGCGTATATTTGCCACCTATTTTAATATATAGTGATAATTGGAATGAACGAAGCTAAACAACTAATTCAACAAATAACTGAAGGTATTCAAGAAAAGAAAGGAAAAAACATTGTAGTGGCCGACCTTACTCAAATAGGTGACACGATTTGCAATTATTTTATCATCTGCCAAGGAAATTCCCCCAGTCAAGTGACAGCTATTGTGGAATCAGTCAAGGAGTATGCCCGCAAAGGTGCGCATGCCCGTCCTTATTCGATAGACGGATTGCGCAATGCAGAGTGGGTGGCTATGGACTATGCCGATGTGTTGGTGCATGTCTTTTTGCCGGAAGTCCGCTCGTTCTACGACTTGGAACATCTATGGGCAGACGCTCAACTAACCCAAATTCCCGATCTCGATTAATTTACGTTTATGGAAAATAACAACAACGTGAGCAATGGCACGGACAACAAGAAGCCCAAAAAAGTGCCGCATTTCAATCTGACATGGCTGTATATGCTGATAGCGGTTACGGCCATAAGCTTGTATTTGACGAAAGGCTCCGCTTCTTCAGTGAGAGATGTGTCATACGATGAGTTTCAGCATTATGTGCAGGAAGGCTATGTAAGCAAGATTGTCGGTTATGAAGACAATACGGCTGAAGCCTATATCAAGCCCCAGTATGTCGCCAAGGTCTTTGGCGCTGATTCCACACGGGTAGGGAAGAATCCGCAGGTTGTGACGGGAGTCCCTTCGCTGGACAAGCTCTCGGATTTTCTTGAAAGAGAGAAACAGGAAGGGCGTTTTGACGGCTCATATGACTATGATGCCAAGAAGGACTATTTCTGGGCCTTTATCTGGCAAGTATTGCCGTTTGCTTTCCTCATCGGCTTTTGGATTTACATGTCTCGGCGGCTCAGTGGCGGCTCTGGCATGGGAGGAGGAGGCATCTTTAATGTAGGAAAGTCGAAAGCCCAGCTTTTTGAAAAGGGATCGCCCGTGAAAGTCACTTTCAAGGATGTGGCAGGACTGGCCGAAGCCAAGCAGGAAGTGGAGGAAATCGTTGAGTTTCTGAAGCAGCCCCAGAAATACACCGATTTGGGCGGAAAGATTCCTAAAGGAGCCTTGTTGGTCGGCCCTCCGGGAACAGGCAAAACCTTGCTGGCCAAGGCTGTGGCAGGCGAGGCTGACGTCCCGTTCTTCTCGTTGGCGGGGTCTGACTTTGTGGAGATGTTTGTGGGAGTCGGCGCTTCGCGTGTTCGTGATTTGTTCCGTCAGGCCAAGGAGAAGGCTCCGTGCATTGTGTTTATCGATGAGATTGACGCTGTGGGCCGTGCCAGAGCCAAAGCGGCCGCCATGGGTGGCAATGACGAGCGGGAAAACACGTTGAATCAGTTGCTGACTGAGATGGACGGTTTCGGCTCCAACAGTGGTGTCATTATTTTGGCTGCCACCAACCGTGTCGATGTGTTGGACAAGGCGCTGCTCCGTGCCGGACGTTTTGACCGTCAGATACATGTGGATTTGCCGGATCTGAATGAACGGAAGGAGGTTTTTGGCGTACATTTGCGTCCTATTAAGATAGACGATACGGTGGATGTCGATTTGCTGGCTCGTCAGACCCCCGGTTTTTCTGGCGCGGATATAGCCAATGTGTGCAATGAAGCCGCTTTGATCGCTGCCCGTCATGGCAAGAAATCGGTAGGCAAACAGGATTTTCTGGATGCTGTGGACCGCATTGTAGGCGGTTTGGAGAAGAAGACCAAGATCACTACAGAGGCTGAGCGCCGCTCCATTGCCATTCACGAGGCGGGACATGCCAGCATTTCCTGGCTTTTGGAATATGCCAATCCTCTGATAAAGGTGACCATTGTGCCGCGTGGACGTGCGTTGGGGGCCGCATGGTACTTGCCCGAAGAGCGTCAGATCACGACTAAGGAACAGATGTTGGACGAAATGTGTGCCACCTTGGGCGGTCGTGCCGCCGAGGATTTGTTCTTGGGGCGTATCTCTACCGGAGCCATGAATGACTTGGAGCGGGTGACCAAGCAGGCTTATGCCATGATTGTGTATTGGGGCATGAGCGACAAACTGCCCAATCTTTGTTATTATAATAATAGTGAGTATTCGTTTACCCGTCCTTATAGTGAGAAGACTGCCGAGCAGATTGACGAAGAGGTGAAGCGCATTGTGAACGAGCAGTATGAGCGTGCCAAGAGTATCTTGTCCCAACACAGGGACGGACACGGGAAACTGGCTCAACAGCTGATCGACAAAGAGGTGATCTTTGCCGAAGACGTTGAGGCTATCTTCGGCAAGCGCCCGTGGGCATCCCGTTCAGAGGAAGTGATTGCCGCACAGCGCATTTCAGACGAAATGAAGAAGGCAGAGGAAGAAGCGGCCAAGAGAGCCAAGGAGGCTGAGAAAGAAGTGGAAGCTGAAGAAACGAATGCCACGAAGACTCCTCAGGCGGAAGACACCAAGGAGACTGCCGGCGAGACGGATAAGGAAAAGGCTGCTTCCGAAGGGCGCAAAGAGCCGGAACAGCCGGAAAAAGCATTTGAGAATTAAAAAAAGTAGGGCACCGTGAAAAGCAATTTACTTCAACGCACCGTTACGGGCGTGCTGTTTGTCATTGTTCTGGTGGGCGGCATTCTGATCAGTCCACTTTCGTTCGGCATTTTGTTTGCCGTGATTTGTGCATTGAGTGTGTACGAGTTTACAGGGCTGGTCAACAAGAGCGGACAGGTTTCTGTCAACAGGCTGGTTGTGACCCTTGGCGGCGTTTACCTCTTTCTCTCCATGCTGGCTTTCTGCATTTGTCTGGCCGGGCCGGAGGTGTTTTTGCCTTATGTGCTATTGCTGCTCTATCTGATGATAACAGAGCTTTACTTGAAGAAAAAGAATCCCATAGGCAACTGGGCATGCTCCATGCTTGCCCAGCTCTATGTGGCTTTGCCTTTCGCTTTGCTGTGTGTGCTGGCTTTCCGCAACGATGTGGAAAACAGCAGCATCGCTTTCGTTTCCATTTTCCCGTTGTCTGTTTTTGTCTTTCTATGGTTGAGCGACACAGGGGCCTATTGCGTAGGTTCCCTTTTGGGGAAGCATCGGCTGTTTGAGCGCATTTCTCCTAAGAAATCATGGGAAGGCAGTATCGGGGGCGGTGTGTTTGCCATGCTCGCTTCGCTGGTGTTTGCTCATTTTTATCCGTTGATGTCTGTTTGGCAATGGTTGGGATTGTCTGTCGTAGTTGTCGTGTTCGGCACATGGGGCGATTTGACGGAATCGCTGTTGAAGCGTCAGTTGGGGATTAAGGATTCTGGCAACATCCTGCCGGGACATGGAGGCATGCTGGACCGTTTTGACAGTGCTTTGATGGCCATTCCGGCCGCCACGGTCTATTTGTCACTGGTTGGCGTTTAGCGGAAAAGAGCAAGCAGCCGCTCGCATTTATAGTCAGGCAAAAATGGTTTGCGAATAATTATCTGTTTATTCAGTGGTAGAATGCATCTCATGCGGATTACTGGCGGGGAGACGCGATTTATCGCGTCTCTGCATTGATTTGTCACTACATCAGCGTCTCGTCTGTTCCTGAGGCGGCATTGGTCGGGAGGGCTGGTGTCTCATCGCTTTGCAGGTCATACAACAGCTCCACCTTACCGTTCACCTCCGAATTCAGCCTGATCAGGATGCCTTTGGTGTCTGGCTGTATGTTCAGGCTGTTCAGGTTGAACGAGATGTATGCCGGGCGGCGATGGCCGGACACATCGCCGTAATTGTTATAGCGGAGTTCCAGGCGGATATAGCCGTCATCGCCATACAGGCCTTCGTCATTTTCCGGCCGCACCAGGCTGATGCGGTGTTTCGTGCTGCTCATCAGAGGCAGGTTTTGCTGAAAGACTACGTTCAGGTAGCCGCCGCTTATGCCAAGGTCGCCTTTCACGATATAGAGCGGATCGTTGCCAAGCTCTTTTTCGTTTTCGGGTGTCAGCGTTTCGATTTGTTTGGTCAACACTTCCATCATGCTAAGGATTTTTACAGCATGGTCAAACCCTTCGTAGTTGTCCCACAGCGGATTGAAAGACACGATCACCCGTTGGCCGTCCAGCGGCTCGTACCACCCCAAGTCGAGATTGACAGGCCACAAAGTGCCCCATACGTCACAGTCTAAATAGAAAGCGTTGCCTGTTGTGCGGACCGTAGCCCATAAGGGCGGTGTGAAATCGCCGATTGAATAATGGTCATCGTCTTTGTCGCACGATTGAAGCAGAGGCATCGCCAGGAGGCACACCGTCGCCATCATTAAGAATGTATAGATTCTCTTCATAGTTCTTTTTCTCCTTTTTTAGTCTTTATTCTGCCAGGAGAAATGCAAAAGGCGTGCGTTTACTGCATACCTCTCTGATGTTTTAACAATTTCTAAAGTTCTTACACGGCTTTGGGACGATGCCTTGTCGGATCGTTGAGCAGCCGCACCATTTGTCGGGCTGCCCGTTGGGGAGCGCCCGGCTCGCCCAGCCGTTTGGCCACTTCCGCATAGCCTTCCAGCATGTTTTCCCGATAGGCAGTGTCGTGCAGCAGCTGTTCCAGTTCCTTTCCCATCTGGTCCACAGTCATTCTGTCAGCCACAAGCTCTTTCACCACTTCCCGGTCGGCTATCAGGTTGACCAGTGAAATGTATTTCACTTTCAGGATGTGTTTTTTCAGAAAAGCGATGACCTTGCCGATGGGGGTGTGGTAACACACGGCTTGCGGGACTCCGAAGAGGGCGGTCTCTAATGTGGCTGTGCCGGAAGTGACCAGGGCGGCTGTGGCGTGTTGCAGCAGCGGATAGGTCTGGTCGAAGACGATTTGTGCGGGTGTGTCTTGCAGGAAACGGCGATAGTAGTCCGGCGAAATGCCTGGCGCTCCAGCCACTACAGCCTGGCAATCCTTAAACAGGGCAACGGTGCGCAGCATGTCGGGCAGGTTGTCCTTGATCTCCTGTTTGCGGCTTCCGGCCAGCAAGGCGATGACGGGGCGGTCTGCCTGTAGGGAATGGCGTTGGCAGAATCCGTTCATGTCTTTGGGATGGCGGGCTTGGTAATCGGTCACTTCGTCCAAGGTGGGATTCCCCACGTAGTGAATGGGGTAATGATGTTTCCCTTCGTAAAAATCCGTCTCGAACGGCAGGATGGAGAACAGTTCGTCCACATCGCGCCGGATGTTTTTGATGCGGTATTCTTTCCATGCCCAGATCTTCGGCGAGATATAACAATAGACGGGGATGGAGGTATGGGCGCGCACATATTGGGCTATTTTCAGGTTGAAGCCCGGATAGTCCACCAGTATCAGCACGTCTGGCTGCCAAGCCGTCACGTCGGCCTTGCATCGTCTCATGTTGGCAAAGATGGTGCGCAGGTGCAGCAGCACAGGCACGAATCCCATGTAGGCCAGCTCTTTGTAGTGTTTCACTAAGGTGCCTCCTGCGGCGGCCATCAGGTCTCCTCCGAAAAAGCGGAACTCTGCTTTCGGATCTTCAGCCTTCAGGGCGGCCATCAGGCGGGAGGCATGCAGGTCGCCCGAAGCCTCGCCGGCTATAAGGTAGTACTTCATATGGGGTATGGATGGGGATTATAGGGGGATCCAAGGGAAGGGCGTGTCTGGATTAAGGCACGCCCTTCTGGAAAGAATTAATTTGCTTTATCTGTCAGAACCATGTCTTCAGCTCTTCCATGAATTTATAGGCTGTGAGGTCCACGGTGGTCGGCGTGATGGCCACATAGCCGTTGGCAAGTGCCCAGTGGTCGCTCTGCTGGTTTTCAGTGTCAGTGTCTTCAAAGTTCCCGGTCAGCCAGTAGTAGTGGGTGTCGTCCCGATGGGCGAAGTTTTCCCATTCGTTCACCCATTGCCCTTTGGCCTGTTCGCAGATGCGGATTCCTTTCAGGTCTTTGGTGTCGGGGAAGTTGACGTTCAGGCAGGTCAGGGCGGGAAGGCCGTTTTTCAGCACCATGTCCGAGATATGGCGCACGTAAGGTTCCGTGGCGTCAAAGTTGGCGTTGAGATCGTGGTTGCAGAGCGAGAAGGCGATGGAGGGCACTCCTTTCAGGCAGCCTTCGATCACCGCCCCCATAGTGCCGGAATAGTGGGCGTTGACGGATGAATTGTCGCCATGGTTGATGCCGGCCACCACCAGATCCGGCTTATGGTTCAGTACGGTGTGGAAGGCCAGCTTGGTGCAGTCGGTCGGTGTGCCGGAACATTTATACACGGTCAGACCCACATCCTTGCGGATCAGCTGGTAGTGGATGGGTTCTGTAACGGTCATGGAGCAGCTTGTGCCCGAACGGTGAGTGTCCGGAGCCATGACAACGATTTCGCCTATAGGGCGGAGACACTTGATGAGTGCGCTGAGGCCTTTCGACATGATGCCGTCATCGTTTGATACGAATATTAAAGGTCGTTGATTTTCCATATGTAATCTGTTTTTTAGTTTGTTGCCCCAAAGATAGAGCTTTTCGTTGAAATAAACTAAGGTTAGGAGGCGGGAATGGTGTGAACAGGCTGATTTGCCTCTTTTTCCTGCCGTGGTGCCCCTGGTGGGCGGGTCTTACCATTGTAGGACTGACCGATATAAATTGGATGAGGAGTAGGGTAAACGCCGCATTGCATCGGAAAGATGAAGTCAGACAACCGGAAAAAGACCCGTCAGGCTGGTTGAAACTTAGTGTGCTGAATTCTCATCCATCAGACTCTCCACTTCTTCCGCCGTCAAGCCGGTAGCCTGCGCCACATGTTCTACAGACAGTCCCATTTTCCTCAGATTGTACGCTGTGGACAAAAGTCCTTGCTTCATGCCTTCTTCCAATCCTTGCTTCATGCCTTCTTCCAATCCTTGC
>CALUOU010000133.1 GCA_944322335.1 uncultured Bacteroides sp. | reverse complement strand
AAGTGTTACAAGGAGCAGTTTGGAGAAATCCCCACCAGCCTGTTGAGGCGGAAGGAGGGGAGAGAAGGCGTATGAAAAACGCTCGTGCGGGCAGGACATGTGAGGAGACGCGATGAATCGCGTCTCTACAAATTGCGGATCAATTCTGTTTCGTTATAAAAAAGAGAGGGCATAGCCGCGATGGGCTACGTCCTCTCTTTCAATAGGTGGCTCTTTGAGCAGTCCTGTCGGCTGATGTCTCAAAGGCTTTCTTGCGGGTCTCTTTGGCTTACCAGATGCGTCCGCGTCTGTCGGGCGCGAGGTAGAGGATGTCTCCGCGCTGTACGCCGAAGGTCTCATACCAGCGGTCGGAGTTCATCACCACGCCATTGACCCGTTCCTTGTTGTTGGCGTGTACGTCATATTGATTCACGTATTCCATATAGCTTGGGTCAGACTTGCTGCGCCAGCATTCGGCCCATCCCAGGTAGTATTTCCGGATCTGTTTCTGCAGCTCTTCTCCATAGAAGCCTTCGCTCTCTTTCTTGGCGATGTAGGCGTCCAGCCCGATCTCCATGCCACCCAGGTCGGCAATGTTCTCTCCCAAGGTCTGCTTGCCGTTGCAGTAGACGCCGGGCAGCAGGTCGGGGTCGATCTCCAGCATGTTGTAGCAGTCGATGAGGTTCTGGCAGCGTTCGGTGAACTCCATCTTGTCGTCCACGGTCCACCAGTTGCGGTAGTTCCCCACTTCGTCAAACTGCGATCCGCTGTCGTCAAACCCGTGTGTCATCTCGTGGCCGACGGTCGATCCCGTCATGGCGTAGAAGTATGGCTCGTTGTCCTCGCTGTAGTACGGCTCATGCAGGAAGGAAGACATGATGAAGATGCTGTTGGTTGTCGGGTCATAGAAGGCGTTGTCGACATAGAGCTGGTAGTCCGGCCCTTCGAACAGGATGTAGTTGAATCCGGTCTCGGCATAGGTCTTGCCGGCCGTGGCCAGCACGCCTTGGGCCAGCGAGGCTTGCAGGTCGATGATGTCCTGGAGGAGGATGCCGCTGTTCAGTTCAGGCAACGCCTCTTCCACCCATTGGTCGGGACAGCCCGCGTTTTCGCCCATGGACTCCAGCTTGGTGAGTGCGTTTTGCCGGGTGGTTTCGCTCATCCAGTCCACATTCTCCAGGCGTTTGCGGAAAGCCTCTTTAAACTCCTTGCACATTTCCACATACCGGGCTTTCCGTGAGAGGTCGACATACTGCTGTGCGTAGCGGTAGGATTGGATGTAATACATCTGTTTTTCTTTCATGGAGTATGCGATGTCCTCAAAGGTCATGTCCGAACCCTGTAACGCGTTTATTTCGTCCAAAGCCTCTGTGGAAGTGAACGCATGGTGATAGTAGAGAATGTCTTCCATCAGGCTGATCCACTCTTCGACTCCGTAGCTGGCCACCACGTCCAGGTATTCTTCAAAGTCCGCATAATAGATGATGCCGCCTTTTTCTGCCAGGCCCAGTTCGTCGGCCATGACATTGAGCATGTCGGCTGTCTCCGAGGTGATGCGGGTGTTGGCTGCCGAGCGGATGTCCTCTCTGAGTTTCGGATGCTTCTTGATATATTCCAGGGAGTAAGTCCAGTCCGGCGCGGCGGCCAGCAGCTTCTCATACAGCGGCTTGTGGGCCGGCTTGCCCAGCTGGAGTCCTTTGTCGATGGTCCATCTGAAGTCCGGCCCCTTCTTTTCTCTTCCTTGTTTGCGCGGTGCTGGAGCTTCATCAGAGGTGGGGACGAGGGTGACGTACATGTTCCCTTGGTTGGGCAAAAGCGAGAATCTGAAGAGGGTGCTGTATCCATTCTTCGTCATTTGGGCGATCTGCCTCCAGGCGTCTTCCTTCGTCTGGATGTTGCTCACCTTTTCCAGTTCGGCTTCCAGGATGGCTACCGACTGCGCGGTCGACTGGTCCACAGTCCGTGTGTCGGCCATGAGCCGGTCATATTCAGGGAAGTCCAGGTTGGCAAGCTGTTCGCTGACGACCAGGGCGCACTCATAGAAGATGCCGGCTTGGCTGTATTCCTCCGGAATGACCGCGTCCTTATACCACGATCCGTTGCAGTACATGAAGAAGTTGTCGCCGGGGCGGTAGCTGGTGTCCATGTTGTCTTCAAGGCTCCACGGACTGTTGTCTACTGCCGAGGGGGGCATGTCGTCGTCGCTGCATGCCGTAAACGCGCTGATGCCGGCCGCCAGGAGGCAAAGCCGCATGCTTTTTGCTAAAATGTTTTCTTTTTGTCTCATTTTTGATAGGTTTAATAAAAAAAATCAGCGGATAAAGTGTTGTGGGCAAGGCTTCCGCAAGCAGAAGTTTGCCGGCTCGCCGCTTTATTGCTTGGGCAAATGTAGTCAGATTTGTTAAACAGTCTGAAAAAATGACGGCTCGTTTTTGTCCGTTTTGTCTCCGTTTAACGTGTGTTTTGTCCTAAGTGTTTGTATGACAGTAGATTGTATGTTGCCGATTGCGGGGCTTAATTCTTTAAAAAAACAGGTATGCAGGCGGATAAAGATCGGCTGGAAAATACAATCTCCGGTCTGCACACATAAACCGGAAGCGGCGCACGCGTGCAACGGAAGCGGCACACGCGTGCAACGGAAGCGGCGCACGCGTGCAATGGAAGCGGCACACGCGTGCAATGGAAGCAAGCGCACGCGTGCAACGGAAGCAAGCGCACGCGTGCGACAAGACCCGCACGCCCTGTCTGCCATCCCGCAAGTATGGATCGCAATCAACTTGGTTTCACTGTACAATCAACTTGATTTTACCCTACAATCAACTTGATTTCACCGCCTGATCAACTTGTTTTTTTAAAGGGATATGCGTTAAAGGCTTCACGCTTTCACCGGGCTTTCAGTGTCTTGTGTCTCAGTTTGTTACGGTGAAAGGAAGGGGTGGTTTCACCTTTCACGCATCTTTCACGCATCTTCACCATCTTTCACCATAATCGTCTTGCATACAATGTTTTATGGTGAAACTTCACCAAAGAGCCCCTTTGTAAAGCGTTTCTTTCCATTTTCCGGGTGAAAGATCGTAATTGTTTACGCCGAAAAGGTATGGGCAGGTGTCTTTCACCCGGATTTTGACCGATTTGTACACCCGGTTTGACCGATGTTCTCTTTTTTTGCTTACATTTGCGGCTCGAAACAAATGCATACAACTATGATGAACAAAAACAAATGGACCGCTTGCAAGAAAGTGGTCACCTTTGGCGAGGTCATGCTTCGCCTCACCGCTCCCGGTTTCAGCCGTTTTTCTCAGGCGCGGGAGCTGGTAGCCACCTATGGGGGCAGCGAGGCCAATGTCGGCATATCATTGGCTCATTTCGGCCTGCCTGTCGATTTTGTCACCCGCCTGCCGGACAATGCCATAGGGCATGCCTGTCTGGCGGCGTTGCGCGAGAACGGGCTGGGCACCGGCCACATCCTTTGGGGCGGGAAACGCTTGGGGCTGTACTACCTGGAGCGCGGTTCCGCTTTCCGCAATTCCAACGTGGTGTACGACCGCGAAGGCTCTGCCTTTGCCGGCTTGCGCTGCGGCATGATTGACTGGGACCGCGTGTTCGACGGGGCGGGATGGTTCCACTGGTCTGGCATAGCCGCCGCTTTGACGCAAGAGGGCGCCGAGGTCTGCCGGGAAGCCTTGGAGGCGGCCGACCGCAAGGGGCTGGTCATCTCTTGCGACCTGAATTACCGCAAAAAGCTTTGGAACTACGGGCGGACGGCTGCCGAGGTGATGAGGCCGCTGGTGGAATACAGCGATGTGCTCTTTGGGGCTGAGCCGGAATACCAGGAGATCTTGGGCATACAGCCGGTGGGCTTTCATGCTGAGACAGCGGAGGATTCCTCTTTTGCCGACAGCCTGCCGGCGTTTGAAGCCTTCGGACGCAACGTCCGGGAGCAGCTGCCCCGGTGTGGGAAGGTCTTCCTGGAGCTGCGCAATTCCCTCACTTCTAACCACAACCTCCTGGCCGCTGTACTCTATTCCGACGGCAGCCTGAAGCATACGCGCATTGACGACATTCCCCACGAGGTGGACCGCGTGGGCGTGGGCGACGCTTTCGTGGCGGGCATGATCTACGGACTTGTCCGCTACCCGGCCGATGACCGGAAGGCGTTGGAGTTTGCCCTTGCCGCTTCGGCTTTGAAGAACACGGTCTATGGCGACTGCAACCTGGTGACCGTTGACGAAGTGGAAAGCCTGATGCAGGGGCACACCTCCGGGCGGGTGGCCCGTTGAGGCGGGGGAAGGATCAGCGGCGGGTGCAGAGCGTGAGCAGCAGCGACCCTAAGGTCAGGGCGGCTCCCATGCCTGTCACTCCCGCCCATCCCCAGGCGTGCCAGCAGCTGCCGGCCAGCAGCGTCCCCAAGGAACCGCCCACAAAGTAGGTGGTCATAAAGATGGTGTTGACCCGGTTGGAGGCGGAAGGGCACACCTCGAAGATGCTTGTCTGGTTGCTGAGCTGGATGCACTGCATGCCGATGTCGATCAGCAACACACCGGCCACGATGCCCGCATACGTCTGTCCGCAGAAACAGAAGGAAGCCCAGGCTGCCAGGAAAAGTCCGCAGCCGATGTAGTTGAAGGTGCGGATGCCCACCCGTTTCACATACTTTCCTACAAACGAGGCTGTGAGCGCGCCGGCTATGCCGCAAAGTCCCAGACCGCCGATCACGTCGCTGTCTGCGCAGAAGGGAGCTTGCCCCATCTTGAACGCCAGGCAAGACCATAGACCCAGAAACGAGCCGAACGCCAGACCGGCCCGCACGGAATAGACGCGCAGGGCCGGATGTTCCTTGACCAAGGTCAGGAGCGATCTCATCAGGCCGCCGTAAGTGCCGTGAAAGGTGGGGGCGATGTCGGGCAATACCCGCAGCGTCACAACGGCGCACACCAGCATCAGCCCGGCCGCGATGATGTACATATCCCGCCAGCCCAACGCCTCGCCGATAAACCCGCTGAGCACACGAGAGCCTAAGATGCCTGTCAGCAGGCCGGAGATGACGATCCCCACGTTTCTGCCCTTGTTCTCCGGTCGGGAAAACTGGGAGGCGACAGGCACGAAGATCTGGGGAGTGATCGAGCAGATGCCCGTCACCAGCGAGGCCGCCCATATCAGGCGGATGTCATGCGCCGCAGCAAGGGTGGAAAGGGAGAAGATCAGCAGAAAAAAGTTGAGCAGGATGATCCGCTTCCGTCTGTACAGGTCGCCCAAAGGCACGATAAACAGCAACCCTAAGGCATAGCCCGCTTGCGTGAGGGTGGCTATGAGGTTGGCCTGAAATTCAGACACTCCTAAGTCGTGCCGCATCAGGTTGAGCAGCGGCTGGTTGTAGTACAGGTTGGCTACCGAAACGCCTGCCACGATGGCAAGCGTCCACAAGATATGGGCAGGCAACCCTCCGTTTTCTGTCAATGGCTGTTTCATGGCCGCAAAGGTAAGCATTCTCTTTCAGATTCAGACGCGGAAGGCTGTTTTTCACCTCGTTGTTCCCTATATATAAATAGGTGTATCGGGCCTGTTTGGATTTTTTATACGAAGGCTGGGAGAACGGACGGGGGTTCCTGATTTTTTAAACGGGTGAATGCCTTTTCTGATTGTCGGCCGTTTGACGGGAATCGCTTGCATTTTGTTTTTGTCATAGGGCGAATGTTTTCCAAGTTGAGACGTTCGGAACACGATGGGGAGAATGTGAGAAACAGGACGAAATGCAAAAAAAGAGACATGTGTCCGTTTTTTCATAAGATTTTCTTTGGTATTATTAAAAATGTGCCTATTTTTGCAGCGTATTTTGTTGGATAAGATACAGTGATACGTAACAAAACGATGAGGCATACAGACGCGCATAAAGCAAAACATATCTCTATCAGGCAGATAGCAGTGGCACTGGTGCTCTTGACAGGCTGCCTCCTGCCCGCAGCAGGGTGGGCGCAGTCGGGGGATGCCACGGTGGACGCGCTGACGGAGATGGGCTTTGAGAACGTGGCTTGGACGGAAGATGACGAGGAACGCGTCTATGTGCTCCAGAATTCGGCCTACCGGCTCATGGGGGTAGGCATCGGAAAGGCGGTGGACGTGATCCAGGAAAAAGGATTGCCGGACCGGAAGCCCTGCCGCATCATTGTGTTGGACAACAACGTACCGCAGATTTCCCTCCGCTACGAGCCGGTGACGGATGACAGCCTGGCGGTGGCTACGCGAAACAGTTGGGACGTGAGCTACGACTTGGGCGATTCGTGGAAGAAGATCCGGAAGGTGGAACGGAAAAATAGTTCTTTGTTTAAGGTTGACATTTTGGTATATCCGAAGCTCTACTTTAAGAACGTGGTGATCACGCAGGTCTATCAGGTCTGTCTGGAGTTGAGCCCGGCGGTGGAGGTGTCGTTGTGGAAGGGATCCAAGCTCTCGCTGCAGATGATCGTGCCTGTCTATACCGACGGCTACGCCGAGCCGAACGGAAATTTCCGTCCCGGCTATCTCACGCTGGAACAGAACGTCCGCCTGCCGCACAACATCTGGCTGCGGGGCGTGGTGGGCGTGTTCAACCGCAACAGCTATGGAGCCGAGATCAGCGCGTACCATCCTTTCAAAAACGAGCGTTTCGCCGTGGAGGGAAAGTTCGGGCTGGTGGGCATCGGATATTTCAACAGCTTCAGCAAATTCCTTTACAACGGGGAGACCCGCTGGTATTGGTCGGTGGGCGGCGATTACTATTGGTCGCGGTTTAACACTCAGATCAAGGCCAGAATGGAACAGTATTTGCTGAAAGACATTGGTGCAAGGTTGGAGGTGATCCGCCACTTCCGGTATGCTTCCGTTGGATTTTATGGGTTAGTGTCCGACAAGGCAAGCTCGAACGGCGGATTCAAGATCAGCATCGCCCTTCCGCCTTACAGATACAAGCGGCGTGGATACATACCGCGCATATCGACCTCGCAAGTGTTTGGCATCACCTACAATGCTGGCAACCAAGCCAAGTATTACCTGATGCCGACCTCTACGGCGGACGACAGCAACAACATGATGAAGACGAACCAATATAACCCATATTTTATAAAATCAGAATTATCAAACTAAGTTTTATT
>CALUOU010000132.1 GCA_944322335.1 uncultured Bacteroides sp. | reverse complement strand
GGAGTCCATAAATTGTGGATTATAGTTGTTTCTTACGCTTGAAGTGTTTATATTTGCCGGGAAATCATGTGGCTATGCTTTGGAAAAGTGTCAGATGGTATCGTATGTAAGATTGTAAAAAAACATTGCAAATCAATAGTGCTGGATATGAGAAAATTAATTTTGTTTTTCTTGGGGACGCTTTGCGTTCTGTCCCTTTCGGCTCAGCGGGTCAGGAAGGGGTTGTATAGTGTAGCTTTCTATAATTTGGAAAATCTGTTTGACACCCTGCACGATGCAGGAAAGAATGACCAAGACTTCCTGCCGGACGGCCGTTACCGGTGGACAGGTGAAAAGTATGAGGCCAAGCTTCAGAATCTGGCGAAAGTCATCGGGTCGCTTTCCAAAGAACGGGTGCCGCAAGGAGCGGCTGTCATAGGAGTGGCCGAGGTGGAAAATAACCGTGTGTTGAACGACTTGTTGCGGCAACCAACTATCGGGCACTACCGTTATGTGCATTATGAAGGCCCCGATCGCAGAGGCATTGATTGTGCCCTTTTGTATGATCCTCAGCAGTTTCAGGTGAACGCTTCTAAACTGGTGCTTTCCGAACCTTATCAAGGTGATACGGTGCATCTCACACGAGGATTTCTTGTCGTGGATGGGGAACTTGCCGGAGAAAGGGTCTGTGTCATCGTGAATCATTGGCCATCGCGTGGGGCTGATTCGCCCGTGCGTGTTCATGCCGCCAGGCAAGTGAAGGCACTGAAGGATTCCTTGTTGCGCCAAGACCGGAGACTGAAGCTCATCGTGATGGGGGACTTGAACGATGACCCTATGGACGAGAGCTTGGCTGTATTAGGTGCGCATAAGCAGAAGAAGGAGGTGAAAAAGGGCGAGTTTTACAACCCATGGTGGACGATCTTGGAGGACGATGGAAGGGGAACTTTATGTTACCGT
This sequence comes from uncultured Bacteroides sp., assembly GCA_944322335.1. GTDB lineage: Bacteria > Bacteroidota > Bacteroidia > Bacteroidales > Bacteroidaceae > Bacteroides. The sequence continues at coordinate 6,512 of CALUOU010000132.1, read as the reverse complement.
GGCAAATGGAACCTGTTTGATCAGATTTTGCTTTCAAAATCGCTTCTGAAGAAACGCCGGGGATTGCGGTATGATCATAGCGAGGTGTTCGTGCGCGAGTACCTGATCCAGCAGGATGGCGATTATAAAGGTTATCCTTTGCGCACTCATGGAGGCCGCAGGTGGCTCAATGGCTATAGTGATCATTTTCCTACCATTGTCTATCTGAGGAAATGAAAATGAAGGAAATCCTTCATTTATAAGGAGTGGTTAATGGCAAAGTTCGGTCTGAAACATATTGGCCATTTCTTTCATCTTTTCCGTTTGAAACACCTGTAGTTTTCCGGAGTCATCCGCATAGATAAGGTAAGCCTCGATCTCAGGATGTGCGGCCAAAAACGCCTTGACCTTCTCCAGCCCCATGACCATGAAGGCGGTGGCATAGGCATCGGCACTCATACAGTCGCGGGCTATGACTGTGGCAGAGAGAATGCTGTGTTGCACGGGGTAGCCTGTTTGCGGGTCGATGGTGTGTGCGTATTTCTTTCCGCCTTTATAATAGAAGTTGCGGTAGTTGCCGGAAGTCGCTATGCCTGCATTGGTGACGTGCAGGATTGTTTGCAAATCCTGATTGAGGGATAGGGAGTCATCCACAGGCTTGTTGATGCCGATGCGCCAAGGCTTTTTGTGAGGATTTTCGCCTTTGACCACTACTTCGCCTCCGATGTCAATCATGTAGTTCTTCACACCTTTTTTATCCAACAGCGTGGCGATCACGTCTACACTGTATCCTTTGGCTACAGCACTGCAATCGAGCATGATGCGTGGATCCTCCTTGACTATGCGCCCGTCTGCTGAAAGCTTTACTTTTGTGTACCCGGTGAAAGTCCGCAGACTGTCTATTATGGCCGAGTCGGGAAAGGCGTTTTGCTTGAATCCGAATCCCCAAGCATTGACCAAGGGGGCTACAGTGATGTCAAAGGCACCGTCTGTTTGTTGGGAGATCTCCATGCTTCTGCGAAAGACACGGGCAAAAAAAGTGTCGGCTTTAATAGGCTCGTTACGGTTGACGCGGGTGATGATAGCCGTGTCATTGAACGGAGACAGTGATCCGTCGAAGCGATCCAGTTCGGCTGCTATCAGCTCATGCAGGTCTTCATCCGACTGGTAAGTGATGTGGTAGAGGGTGCCGAATATTTTTCCCTGATTGTTTTGATAGGGGAGGATGCGGTTGTGGCGCACCAGAATCCAAATGGTGGCCAGCACAAGCAGGCCAGCCCACAGAAAATTTCTTTTGTGATTCATACGTGTCTTTATTTATTTGCCTATGTTGGGAAAGTTAGAAGAAAAGGTGTTCGATAAGGATTTTGGTGCCGATTGCGACCAGGATGATGCCTCCCAGCAGTTCGGCGCGGATCTTGTGGGCAATGCCACATCCGAACCGTATGCCGAAAAGGAGTCCTGCCATAGAGAGTAGAGAGGAGACCAGGCCGATGATAGAGACTGGTGTAAGGATGTCAGTGAAGGTGTTGATGCCTAAGCAGGAAAAAGAAATGCCCACAGCCAGAGCATCGATGCTAGTGGCTATGGCCAGAATAAGCACTACTTTCAGGCGGGTAGGGTCGTATTCATGTCTGCATTCTTCGTCCTTGAAAGATTCTCTGATCATGCGTCCGCCTAGGAACGCGAGGATGGCAAAGGCTATCCAGTGATCGATGTTCTCAATAAGATGGCTGAACATGTAAGTGCACATCCAGCCGATGAAAGGCATGAGGGCTTGAAACAAACCGAAAGCGAATGCCATGGTGAGCATGGCGCGCCATCGGATTCGCTTCAGGATGATGCCGCTGGCAATGGAGACAGCAAAGCAATCCATGGCAAGTCCTACCGCCAGCAGCCAAAGTTCGATTGTTGTCATAGTTTCTTCTTAGAAAGGTAGTTTGTAGGTGATGGTATAGGTAACGCCGATGGTATTTGAACCATATTTTCCGAACCCTGGCACATACCAAGGGTCACCATAAGTTCCGGCCGAGGCTGATAGCTTGTATTTCATGCGCACAGCCCATCCCATATAAAGGTCTTGCCAGACGCGTGCCCTTAGTCCCAGGCAGATTTCTATCCATTGCATGGAGCCTTTCATGCCTCGATGGTCATAGGGAAGGCTTCCTCCCCAGATTTCATCTTCCAGATTAGGGTTTCCTACCCCTCCTCCGTAAATGGGGTCATTGAGGCTGACGGTATCAATGTCATACTTGAAGCTGGTGACAGCATAGCGCAGTCCTACGAGAAGCATGTTGGCATGCTTCTTTTTATACAAGGCGTTATAGTCTATGCCGATCCGGAAATAAGGAGCCTTCGCTTGATAATGGATGCCCAAGTCACCGTCAGCATTAGAGGCGGCATAGCCCAATTCGAGGGTGGGGAAGAAACGGTTTTTTAAGTTAACGTCTGCCATGACTTCCACACTCAAATTGTCTCCGCCTATCACCTTGTTTCCAATGCCCCACAGATCCAGTCCCACAGACACACCGTTGTAGAGCGGATATTGGGGAACATCCTCTTTTTTCTCCTCTGTTCTTTTTTCGGCTTTTGGCATTGGATCCTGTGCGGAATTTTGCGGATTTTGAGCCGACAAAGAGTGGAAAGGCAGGAAAAGACAGAAGGCCAGACTAATAAAACAATTGAAGATTTTCTGTGCCATAGATACCAGCCTCTGAATTAGTGATATGAATAGAGTCGAGCCTGTGCCGGCTGTAGGAGACACCCGTCAGGGCTTGCTGCATTTGATAGCCGCAATCCATCGAAAGGAAATAGGGCGTGTTGGTATGGTGTAAGGTGACGGTATCGGTGGTGCGGCCCGTATAATGGAAAACGAGCACGGTTGAGTCTGCCGTATAGCGCAAAGGCAGGATGAGGGCTGTGACTTCTTCTCCCCGGTTAAGGATAATGGAGTCGGTGGAAAAAGCCGTGATAGTCAACGAATCCAATGTGTCTCTTTGCAAGGCTCCAGTCAGTTCGTTGTGAGTGAAGAGGTTGCAGTTTATCATGGCTCGTGCGTTGGCCGAGCAGTCTGGCTCTTCCGAGCATGCTGTGAACAGGCTGGTCAGGGAGCCTGCCAGCATCCCCATTATGATGCATTTGACAAGTGTTCTCATTTTTCTTTTTTCTCAGATGATTTTTTCTATTTGATATTTGTTGCGTTCGGCAGAGTTGCGTGAAATCAGTTCGCCCAAGAAACCCGCTACAAAGAGTTGGGTACCTATGATCATGGCTGTGAGCGAGAGATAGAAATAGGGGGAATCTGTCACCAGCCGATAAGGCATGCCATTGTACATGTTGTAAAGCTTGTTGGCTCCTACGATGACAACCGAAATCAGACCGATGATGAACATCAGCGATCCTAAAAATCCGAAGAAGTGCATGGGTTTGATGCCGAAAGTGGAGAGAAACCAGAGCGAAATCAAGTCCAGATAGCCGTTGAAGAAACGGTTCAGCCCGCCGAATTTGGTCTTTCCGAACTTTCGGGCCTGATGGTGCACCACTTTCTCACCAATCTTAGAAAAACCGGCATTCTTGGCCAGATAAGGGATGTACCGATGCATCTCTCCGTAGACTTCGATGTTCTTCACCACTTCCTTGCGATAGGCTTTCAGTCCGCAATTGAAGTCATGCAGGTTGTGTATTCCTGACACCTTGCGGGCTGTCGCGTTGAACAGTTTGGTGGGTATCGTTTTCGAAAGGGGATCGTAGCGCTTGCGTTTCCATCCCGATACGAGGTCATATCCTTCTTGTGTAATCATGCGGTATAATTCTGGAATCTCGTCGGGGCTGTCTTGCAAGTCTGCGTCCATGGTGATGACCACATCTCCTTGCGCTTGTTCAAACCCGCAATACAAAGCGGGCGATTTCCCGTAATTGCGGCGAAATTTGATGCCTCTCACCTTGTCCGATTTGGCTTTCAACTTTTCGATCATCTCCCAAGAACGGTCCGTACTCCCGTCGTTCACGAAAATGACTTCATAAGAAAAGCCGTTCGCCTCCATCACCCGTTCGATCCACGCGAACAATTCGGGAAGAGATTCTTCTTCATTATAGAGAGGAATGACTACAGAAATATTCATAACTCAAATATATATAATAGGGTATATAATAAAGTCCAATCAAGGGGTTATTTCTTGCTCTTCATCACGAAAAGAGCGGTAGGTAATGCCAGAAAAGATCCGTAAATGATGTTTTGGGACATCAGCTGCATGGAAATCTCAATGGGCGTGAGACCGCGCAGAACGGTCAAGGCATTTTCCATCTGCTGCATGTAAGGAGCGACACTCGGCGCATTTTCCAGCGGAAAGTTTTTGAGGATCGTCTCGTAGGTATCAATGATGTAGCCGTGATCGATAAACTGAAAGTAGATGTAGTGCCCCACTCCCGTGAGTAAGGAGGCAAACAGGTAGACCAGTGTATTGAACCACCATGCCTTGAAAAAAACGATGTTACCTCCACAGGCTGTGTCGCGGTAGAGCTTTGTGTAGTAGTAACCCAAGAATGGCACACAGCAAGTCAGCCCTATGAAAAGGAGAAAAAGGAAGGGATGCGTCAATCCTAAGGGAAAGAAGGTGAACTTCAAAACCCAGAAAATTCCCATGTAAGTTCCGTATATCATTGCATATTGTTGCATAATACTTCTTGTTTTAGCCATGTCATAGTTGAAAATACGCTGCAAAGTTATAAAAATATTGCATGTAAAGCCCTGTATTCTTGTTAAAGTTGAAAAAAGACTGGTGAAAAGCTTGTAAATCCAAAAATAATGCGTATCTTTGCAACCGCAAAACGAAACGGGTAAGTCCTATACGGCCAGCTCCCTTCGAATCCTCCAGGGCTTGATCGCAGCAAAGGTAGTTGGTTGTAGCGGCGCGATATAGTAAGCTTACCCACCCGCCTCTTTAGCTCAGTTGGCCAGAGCACGTGATTTGTAATCTCGGGGTCGTTGGTTCGAATCCGACAAGAGGCTCAAATGAAGGGAAGGAGGCCGAAAGCCTCCTTTTTTGCGTCCTCAGAAAACCATGGTTTCCAATATTCTCCAAGAACACGGGTTTAAGAAAGTCTGGGCAACCGATATTTTAAGGTGTTGGGATTGTTCTTTATTGGCTTTTACATCGGCAGGAATCGTATCTATGCCGATTTGGAAGGCAAAAGGAATCTGTTGGTAAAAGTTTGTCGGTTGGGTATGGCGGCAGGACTTCCACTTTCACTCTTGTATGTTTGGAGCAGTATGAACGGACATCCCTTCGGCAACACCCTGCACAGCGTGTGTTACTTCATCAGCGTCTATCCGCTCGGCTTTGCGTATGCCGCAGGTCTGTGCCTTTTATACCTGAAATGGAAAGAAGGAAGTGTATGGAAATGGCTGGCGGCTCCGGGACGGATGGCATTGACGAACTACATCGGGCAATCCGTCATCGGCATGTTCCTGTTCTATGGCATCGGTCTGGGATGGGGCAGCACTATCGGACTGTTACAGACGGAAGTAATCGTGCTGGCGGTCTTTCTGTTTCAGATGCTGTTCAGCCGCCTGTGGCTTTCCGGCTTCAAGTTTGGACCGCTGGAATGGATATGGCGGATGCTGACCTATGGCAAACGACTTGCTATAAGATGAAATGTCACATAAATTGTATATACATTATGCTGTACAAACTTCTACTATAAAAACCTTTTTGCCTACAACATTACAAATTTTGAACAATTTGCTATAAACTATTTTCTAATTGACTAATTAAAAATTTCTCCAAACTTTCCTTATTTGGCAACTGAAGCATGTAGGTGGAAACAAATAATTGATTGCTCATGCCTGCTATGGCATACTCAACCATTTTCTCTCCTTTTTTCGTACAGAGCAATATCCCTACAGGAGGATTGTCGCCATCGTGCATTTCATTCTCCTTGTAATAAGAAACGTATGCATTTAACTGACCGAGATATTCATGCTTGAACTCGTCATTCTTTAACTCACAGATTACATTGCAATGCAATATCCTGTGATAAAACACAAGGTCTGCAAAATAGTATTCATCGTCAATGATAATCCGTTTCTGTCTGGCTTCAAAACAGAAGCCTTTGCCTAATTCCAATAGAAACTCTTCCAAATGAGCAAGCAGGGATTTTTCCAAATCTTTTTCTGAATAAGCCTCTTTTGCGTCAAGTCCAAGAAACTCAAATGTGAACGGTTGTCGTATATCCATCAAGGCATTGCCGGATTGTTTGTCTATACTGTCCAGAAGTATCTGTGGATTCTTGCTTATTCCACTGCGAAAATACAGGTTTGTTGCAATCTGTCTGCGAAGTTCTTTTACAGACCAACAACTCTTTATACATTCTGTTTCATAGAAGAAACGTCCTAACGGATCTTTCTCTGTCATTATTTCCCGAATATGGGAGAATGACAACCTGCTGATAATTCTTAATGATTCTCCGCAAAGTAGTGAACAAACATTGCCATAATCTTGTCAGAGTTACAAGTTTTCATTACCTTTGTAATC
>CALUOU010000131.1 GCA_944322335.1 uncultured Bacteroides sp. | reverse complement strand
ATGCTCGTGGCGATGTTGTACCCGCTGGTCAGGTCGTCCAAGGTGACAGGACTGACACCCAACATCAGGATACGGTCAAAATTGCCCTTAAACTTCTTGAACACATCCCGATAGAAACCGCTCGCATGGGTCATGGCGTGATAGACCGATTCGCCGTGCTCGTTCAGCACTGCATTGGTGAAATTGTCATATTCGTCCACAATCAGATAAAGCCTGTGCCGTGCATTTTTTGCGGCGGCGGCAATGATGGCAAACTTTCCGTCCGCATCCTCTTTCTGATAGACCGCATTCACAATCCGCTCCGGATAGCAAGCCGCATACCTGTCCATGAAGCTGTCAAGCATCACACCGAAATATTGGTTGAACTTGCTCGGAAGGTCTTCCACGCTTCCGCCTATTTGTGAGAAATCCAAATGAAGCACCTGGAACTTCCCTTGGTTCCACGTGGGATGTTCCGCTATCCAAAGCCCTTTGAACAGTTCCTGAAATTTATCCTTCTCTGCAATGTCATAATAATAGCGCAACATCGACAGGAACAGGCTCTTGCCGAAACGGCGCGGACGGATCAGGAAAAGAAAGTGTCCTGCCTCCTCCATCGTTTCAATATACATGCTTTTGTCTACCAAATACAACGATTCGTTCCTAATCTGACCGAAATCCGATATGCCGTAAGGAAGTGCTCTATATGTTGCCATTTCAAGTGCTGTTTTAGGGTTATCAACAGGGGCAAAGATAGCAATTATTTTTGGGATGGATGCATCGAAGAAAAGAAAATGCGGTTTGTTATATTCACCTACTTCAAACACACCTTGAAATACATCCCCACCGAAGGATATTTGCAGCGGTACAGTGCCCCCACCACATTGATGCGGTCTTTCCAGAGGCTGTACGTGGCGCCCACGTTCACCTGATATTTCGGTCCGTCCGGATCGAAGGTCAGGTTCTCCCGCACATCCGTATAGCCCGGTGTCACCTCCGCCATCAGGTTCAGCCCGTTCACCGCCTTCCGCCAGAACTTCTCCCCGTCTTTCAGCCGGAAACGGAAGTTGATCCCCACAGCCGGATCGTTCAGATCATTGTCGGAGCGGCGGCTGTAGATCCAAGAGACGTGCGCCCCCAAAGTCCCGACATTTTCAAACTCGAAATGCTTGGTCACGGCCAGGTAGTAGCGGTTCCAGAATCCGTTGCTGTATCCCTGTCCCGACTGTGCGCTCAGGGAGCCTCCGTTCCACGAGTCGCCTATGCCGTCGTTGGCACCCGCCACGATCTGCGGAGTCCATATCTTCCACCATCCCTCCTTCCACAGCCGCAGCCGGAAGTGGAAAGAGCGGTCTTGATTGATGAATTTCCCGTAGGTGCTCGGCACCCAATAGCCGGAGCGGTTGCCGTAGTCTGTCTTCACCGCCTTGTGTCCCGTACACAGATACCCCACCTCCAGCCAAGGGAAAATGGTGATGTTGAGGTAATAGTTCCAAGTGTCATACCACCATCGGGGCACGGTCCCGTGATGGCTCAGCCAGTTGGCACCCGCCATAAAGGTCTTGTCGCGCTGCATGTCAGCCGTGGGCATGTTCAGCAGCCCGGTCGTGCCGTAGGAGAACTGCGCTTCCGCCTTTGAGACAAGGCACAAGCATAGCCCGATGAAAAAAGCAAACTTTTTCATTTCCAGTAAAAATGTAAGGATTATTTTTGAACAAAACAGGCAGGAAGGAGGAATAATAGAATCCCTTCCAGACTTGTTATAACCGATATCCGTTCAGGAATTTCAAGAAAGGGAAATACTTCTTGATCAGATAAAATATTCCCAAAGCTATGGATATTACAAGAGCGGGAATAAGAAATACTACAGCCACCAGCAACCACTCCTGTTGGGGGTGTACGATGGCAAAAAAAGCACGTCGCACAATCACCTGCATGGGCTTATGGAAAGCGAAAATGAAAAAGGAAGCGGTTGAGAACAGGGCTGGAATATAGATCTTGTCCGTTTTGACCCACCTTCCTATCCAACAGAAAATGCATAAAATGGCTGAAAAAATGTAAACTGTTTTCGCCTTCGGTTCCCAAGGAGATCCACAGAAATAGCATCCGGTGAAAACGGCCAATGAGGCAAGCATGATCCAGCCGCACAGATTGGCCCGCATGCCTTCCGCATCAGCACCCATGCTGATTTTGTGCAGGCTCATGTAAGCGCCCCAAGCGAAATAGAAGATGGCAGCACTGCTGAGTCCCGGCAGATGGGTAGATACTCCCATTAGGAACAATGCGGTGAGAAGGATCATTCCATACACTCTTAAATATTTGATTATGAGCCAAATGGGGGGGGTAATAAATACAGACACAATAAACAGGTCGCGGATAAACCATAACGGTCCATCAATGGGCATTCCCGTAGAGTCGATGGCATATACGGCTTTGGCATAGTCCGCAATGCCGTAATCGGCTATGAGCATGTAGCCGTCTTTGGTCATGACATCCGATCCGCCTGCCAGGCATTGGGTAATGTAATACAGAGCCAGCACCAGCAGGTTCCAACTCAAATAGGGAATCAGCAGAGACTTGATCCTTCCTTGGGTCTTCTTCTTCCATATGGAGAAACTGTAGCCTTGCGTTCCGGTGAGTTCCAGCTTATTGAAGTAGAGATACCTGAGATGAAGAAGAAGAGCGGGACGGCTATGGCCGGAAAGACCCCTTGGGTAAATTCTCCAATGTAATGGTAGAACATCAGTTCGTCTGAGCCTCCCACCGCTTCTGCGGAAATGTCAGGCGTGTAATAGTGTTTCAAGACGATCAGTGCAGCCAGAGGAAAACGTAACCAGCTGATTGTTTTTGGATAATGTGGCATTCATTGTTGTATGGTTTCTTTTTGATGATGATTAGTTTTGTTCATATACAAATTCTGCATTCTTCTTGCCTCGGATGATGAATCAAATCCGGACGGATTTATTCCAAGCACCGCCCGTCATTGTCCTCCAGCCAGTCGGCAATGGCTTCCTCGAAGGTGTAATGGAAGGGATAACCCGAAGCGGCGAGCTTCTTGCCGCAGATATTCGTGGATATCTGAAGCTTCTTCACACGAACCGGACAAATGCCCATCGGGCTGCCCAAGCATTGGGCGACGTATGCGGCTGGCATAATCAAGGCATTCGGAATGTAGGGGACGAACTGAGTAAGCCCCGTCACTTTCTTCATTGCCTGCACGATATGCTCTATCGTATAGGCGGGTTCATAACAGCAATTATACAATTCCACTCCATGTTCGTGATGCTCCAGGCGGTAAAGCATGAAGCGCACCAGTTCTTTCACGTAAATGCAAGCCTTGATGGTATCCTTGCGTCCCGGATAAGCGAACGTATGCTTGCGGATGCCCCAGTACAGGCGCGTGAAATTCCCGTTCTCTCCCTTGCCGAACACCACACCCGGACGGACAATGGTCAACTGGCGTTCTTTCTCATTACGGGCTTGCCACGTCTGATGTATCTTCTCGGCGACCAGCTTTGAGATGCCGTAAGGCGTGTTCGGCGTGGGCAAAGTGGTTTCCTCTTTCAATGCTTCCGCAGCCCCGTAGGGAGCGATGGAACTGGTGAACACCATTTTCTTGATGCCATGCTTCTCTGCAAACTCGCACACATTCTCCGCCCCCCTGATATTGGTCTCGAAATACTCGTGGTCAGAATGTCCGGGCGTGCGGTGTACGGCGGCGAAGTTGAAGATGACATCCTCGTCCGTTGCAGGCACGTCCAGCTCGATAGGCTTGCGCACGTCACAATAGATAAAGGTGGACTCTAACGTCTCGTCTTTACGCAGCGGGGAACGGTAATGCCCCTTTACGGCAGGAAGCGGAGTGCCGGGCTTCACGATGTCCAGGTTGTAAATGTTCGCTTCGGGATGTACCTCTTTCAAAAGGTTGGTAAGATGGGTACCGATAAATCCGGTACCGCCGGTGATGAAATAGTTCATATCGAATGTTGTAAATTAAAAGTTTATACGTATCTTTGTCATTCAAAAAACAAGCATATATGGGAGCAATAGATATTATACGCGGAATTCTAATTTATATGTATGGTCAAGACCATAACCCACCACACTTACATATTAAGGATGGCGGAGACTGGTTCATTATCACCATAAAAGATAGGATGATATATGGTCGGGCAAGTTCTAAAACAATTCGTCTGATAAATGAATATATAGATTCTTATGAGGACAAATTGTTGGCTTTATGGGAAAAAGCCCAACGTGGAGAGACTATTGAAAAAATTGAACGATAAAAAAATGGAACATGATGGAAAAACAAGCTATGATTTTATTAGTGACCGCTGCTGAATATCTGGGCGATTATACTCTTTTGTGCACATTCAATAACGGAGTGAAAAAAAAGGTGGATTTATCCCCTCTCTTGAAGTATCCTGCTTATTCAGTTCTGAAAGATGAAAAAGAGTTTATCCGCTATGGAGTGGACGGCACCGTATTTTGGGCAAACGGAGCTGATATCGCTCCTGAATATCTGTTTGATAACGGAGTAACCTGCTGAATGCATGTCCTATAAAAGACAAGGATAACGGGAATGTGCGTGGTTCATGCCCATTCCCCTCCCTTGACTGTAACAGGATTCACGACTGCAGCTCTATTTTTTTGACTGTTCAATGACTGCATTTTCAAAATATTTGGTCAGTCGTTCGGCTTCCATCACAGCATCAAATCCCGCTTTTTTCAGATCTTCTTCTCTTCCTCTGCGCAAAGGCATTGACTTTTCTGTTTCTTTGACAATGATCTCAGCCCACTCTTTAGCCGATTTATTCAGGCTGATGAAATGTCCCAATTCGCCTATGGCTGCTTCACGCGTCACTTCTTCTGAAAAGAATACCGGCAAACCACTCGCTTGGGCTTCTATTCCAACAACTGGCAAACCTTCATACAAACTTGGCAATAAAAATGCATCAAAAGCATTATAAAATTGTTTGATGTCTTCTCGTCTTCCCATCCAACTCATGCATTCTTTCATCTGGTAGGAATCGATTCTTTCCAGCATCTGCTGTTCCATAGATCCTATGCCGATAATGACAAAGTGGGCTTTGGCTGAAGATTTATGGATTTCACGCATGATGTCGAGAAGGAACAAAGGATTCTTTTGCAACTCAAAACGGGCAATAAATCCGTACACGACCTTATCCGACCAGCCATATCTTGTACGGGTAATCTGTCTCAATTCCGGATTAAAAGTATTGGCTTTCGCATCCACTGGAGTCAGAAAAATGGCAATTCTCCCTTTATCCATTGCTTTCTTTCCAAACTGATAAATGCCGCAATCTCTCCCATTTGCCATGAAATAATTGCAATATAAATGAGAGAACTTCCTCAATACATTCTTCATCATTGTCTTTTTCTTTTCCAATGGAGAAGCCATTGTAAGACTTTCACTGATTCTAACTTTGATTCCGCTATAATAAGCCACGCACAAAGGAAATATGTTCATGGTGTTGTTTAATGCATAGAGAACATCATAGTTTTCTTTTTTGAACAACTTACGCAATGCCATGACATGTTGAACTATCTTCTGATAAGGGGGAATTACAAAGACTCTCCCCCCTAATGTTTTTACCTCATCAAAAGGTATACTGTTGGAGTCAGCATCGACAATCAAGTCAAACTGCAATCTGTTTGTATCAAACTGTCGTATGTAAGCCATTACCAGACTTTTCTGTCCTCCTGAATCACACTTGTTTACACTAATAGCAATCTTTATCATAGTTTTCCTTCTATGGATTCTTTATAAAATCTTGAAATTCCTTCCAGCATCGGTTTCATTCGTACTTCTGTGAGCTGTTTCATTTTGGTCGTGTCCAGCACCATATTGGACACATCCACCGGTCGGGCGTTTTTGTATTCTATTTTAAAATCCTTACGGGAGATGATTTTCAGAAAGGCGAGCACGTCATTCACGGAATAGCCACGTCCGCTTCCCAGATTGACGGTCTCATTGGACACTCCCTTGCCTATCAGCTGATAGACTATTTCCGCCAAGTCTTCTATGTAAAGATAGTCACGGATGGCCGATCCGTCTCCCCAGACCTCTACGGGTTTCCCTTCCATGATTCTACCTATGGCCACAGCCACCAGACCCTGTTTCCCGTGCAGGTTTTGTCCGTGTCCATATGGATTTGACGGGCGCAAGATCAGGTAGTCCAATTTTTGGGTGCGGTTCTTGAAGAGAATGCTGTTTTCCATCATCTGTTTGGACCATCCGTAGTAGGATATCGGTTCCATGCTGTCCGTTTCCATAAAAGGGCGCATGTCGGTGCGGTTGCCATAGACAGTACCTCCCGAAGAGAAATAGACAAACTTCACATGTGCGTTGGCACAATATTCCATCAGTTCGATGGAAGGGAAAATGACATGTTGGAATTCTTGGATGTAATCCGCATAGCCACTTCCCGGAATGAGGGTAGACACCAGATGAACGACCACCTCAATCTTCTTCTCCACCAATATTTGCTTCACCTCCTCCACATTGTCCAGCGAGGCACGGAAAATGACGGCCTCACAACCTTCCAGCCTGGAAAGATTGGCTTGAGGGGGTTCGAGCACATATACTGTATAAGTTTCGTCCTGACTAAAGCGATGTACAAGGCTGGAACCAATAAAGCCGGCCCCGCCAATAAATAAAAGATTCATAACTGCTTGGATGATATTTTAAAAGTTTGTAGATTTCAGATCCATGCCTTCCTTTTTCAATAGGTGAAAAGCTTTTGTTCCAGTTCCTGAGGGGTCCCTCCATGTGCCGCGATCAGCATGTTGATGAATGCTTGTTGCCATGAAAGACAATCATGGACTAACTTTCTGCGCACATTCGGATAGAGGGTTTTCTTCCAAAGGTTAGCATACGTATTGATTATGAGCAGATTGGCCTTCTGGCACTGCTCTAAATTAAAGGGAGATAAACGGCCCCTTTCATACCACTGAGACTGTTGTGCTTTAAGCCGATGGCTTGTTCCGCTTCCTGCCCCGTGATGTTCAACCGTCTGATCTGAGCGATCAGCGCATTAGTGATGGTCATTCCCATCTGTTTCGAGTTGTAATTTTTGTAAATCATTTTAAAATATTTAATATATTAGTGTTCAAGTAGTTAGACGATTAAATTTTCCCCATGGGGAAAATTTCGGTTTCATTCCGTTTTTTTTGTGAAACTTTGCGATTGTCAACTTAATTATTTTATACATCATGATCCAAACAAACCGACTCATCTCGTATTTCGAGCCTCCTGTCGCTCCCATCCGCGACAAACAGGGACGGACCGTCCGACCGGCGAGCCTGATGCCCCAGACTTCGCTCACCTTAGGTCAAGTGTATCAACTCATCACCGCCAACGAGCCGTTGCGGCAGCTCACCGCCCAGGTTCGCCAGGCGTCCGACCTCGGACTGGCCAAGCGCTCGCTCCTGCCTTACGTCACGCCTTTCGGCACCTTTTCCCGCCGCCGCTGCGAAAACCTCCTGGC
>CALUOU010000130.1 GCA_944322335.1 uncultured Bacteroides sp. | reverse complement strand
TCCCAATGCGTCCCAATCACAATCTCAGTTTGCTCACTCCGTGGCGAAGTAAAGGCATTCCACAAAATCCATATTTCACTTATATGATAATAAGACTCAAACTTTTTTCGATGTGGCAAGAAACCTTCCTTTTCCACATCCTCAACAAGTTGTTCTATATTGGGAAAACGCTCAAAGAATGGTAAAGCATATTGATTTATTTGGTCACTAATCTCTTTGATCACACGTTCGCGTTCCATAAATGTATCTATCCTATAATCTTTCCAATCATTATTCTGTCGGGGCAATCGAGTAATCGTTGTTCCTATCACATTGTCAATGCAATCTTCCCGATTATACTTTCGTTTATGAAGCATTTTGCCTTTCCGACCGATTTTTCCTTCGCTTTTATTCGTTTGGTTCGCTAATATATTCTATATTTGTCGGATTGGAGAACAAAAACAATTATTGATTTATAAACAAAATCTATTATGAAAAAGCAAAGTGTCAGTTTCCTTTCCCTTCTGCTTACCGCAAGCAGCTGTTTTTTCTCGTGCAACAGCATTCTGAATAAAAACACACAGTCTTTTCAGATCGACAGCATACGAGTAAACCAGACAGAACACCTCTTCCAAGACACAGCCAAACCCGCCTGCAATTTAGTGATCAACTTTGCCTACCTCAAAGAAGCGACAGATCCTCAAACCCAAGACAGCCTGAACAACCGCTTCCTCACGACCTGCTTTGGAGAACAGGCTGCCGGGAAAACTCCCCAGCAAGCCATTGAGAATTATACCCGCCAATACATCAGCGATTACCGAAAAGACTTGGAGCCTATGTATCAAAAAGAAGAAAAGGAATCGGAAACCTCTGACATGCCCATAGGCGCGTGGTATTCTTATTACCGAAACATCGAAAGTCATGTCCAAAGCCTAAGTGACGATCTGCTGGTCTACCGTTTCCGCTTCGACGAATACACGGGCGGAGCGCATGGAGTTTACATGACTACGTATTTGAACATAGACCTGCGCACCCTGAAACAATTGACTTTAGACGATCTTTTCACTGATAACTACCAAGAGCCCTTGACGGAACTTTTGTGGAACCAACTGATGGAAGACAACAATGTCGGCAGCCGTCAGGAATTGGAAGAGTTAGGGTACGGCACATCCGGAGAACTGACTCCTACCGAAAATTTCCACATCAGCAAAGAAGGGGTCACATTCTGCTACAACATCTACGAGATAGCCCCTTACGTCATGGGAGCCACAGAAATTCTTTTGAACTGGGATCTCCTCAAGGATATCCGAAACACTCAATTTGAACTGAACTTATGAAACTGATCCAAAAATATTTTCCGGATCTGACAGAGGAACAGCTCCGGCAATTTGAGGCGCTCTACCCACTCTATACAGACTGGAACGCTAAAATAAATGTGATATCCCGGAAAGATATCGGAAACCTGTATGAACACCATGTGCTCCATTCCTTGGGCATCGCCACCATCGTCCGTTTCCGCCCCGGCACGCGGATCATGGACTTAGGCACAGGCGGTGGTTTTCCCGGAATTCCTTTAGCCATTTTGTTTCCCGAAGCCAACTTTCACTTGGTGGACAGTATCGGCAAAAAGATACGGGTAGCCACCGAGATAGCCAACAGCATCGGACTCACAAACGTAACCCTCCGTCATGCCCGGGCCGAAGAAGAGAAAGGAACCTTTGATTTTGTAGTGAGCCGGGCTGTCATGCCGCTGGCCGACTTGGTTAAGATCATCCGAAAAAACATCGCCAGCGACCAGCACAACGCTTTGCCCAACGGACTCATTTGCCTGAAAGGCGGAGAACTAGAACACGAAATCCAGCCCTTCAGACACAAAGCGACAGTATGGCAGCTGAAAGACACTTTCCAAGAAGAATTCTTTCAAACGAAAAAAGCAGTACATATCCCACTTTAGACACCCGATACATTATGAAAATAAAAAGATTTGAATTCAACATGCTCCCTGAGAACTGTTACGTGCTTTGGGACGAAACGGATGAGGCCGTAGTGATCGACCCAGGCTGTTATTATGAAGAAGAGAAACAGGCTCTGAAAAACTTTATCCTCAACAACGGGCTCACCATCAAGCACCTGCTGAACACCCACTTGCATTTCGACCATATCTTTGGCAACCCGTTTATGCTGAAAGAGTTTGGTCTGAAAGCAGAAGCCAATCAAGCCGATGAATTTTTAATCAAAGAAGCGCCCAAGCAAAGCCGGATGTTTGGAATCCAGCAGCAAGAGGCTCCCGTACCGCTGGGCAAGTACCTGCATGATGGGGACATCATCAACTTTGGGCACATCCAGCTGGAAGCTATCCATGTTCCCGGACACTCTCCCGGCAGCCTGGTCTATTATTGCGCAACCGAACACTGCATGTTTTCCGGCGATGTTCTTTTCCAAGGAAGTATCGGACGCGCCGATTTGTCCGGAGGGAACTTCGACGAGCTCATTGAGCACATATGCAGCCGCCTGTTCACGCTGCCCAATGAGACCATCGTCTACCCCGGGCACGGAGCGCCTACAACCATCGGCATCGAAAAAGCAGAAAACCCTTTCTTCCGGAACTGAGAAAAAGGATGGAAAAAAGTTAAATTCCGCAAGCTCCGGTTTCAGCAGACAACCGACTGACAGACAAACATGCAAGACGTTCAGACAACTATTTTTGCCTGCGGAAGCCTTATCTGTCCCCCGTAATGAAACCGGACTGCGGACTTAATATCTTTACCAAAACAAACTAAAAAAACTATTTATTATGAAAAACGATTTGTTCGCTTCACGGCACATCGGCATCACTCCCCAAGACGAGAAAACCATGCTCCGCAAGATTGGTGTAGACAGTCTGGATGAGCTGATCGGCAAGACCCTCCCAACCAACATCCGGCTGAACAAACCTTTGAACCTGCCACAGCCCATGACCGAGTATGAGTTCGGACAACACATTGCCCGACTCGCTTCCAAAAACAAATTGTATACCTCATACATCGGCATGGGCTGGTACGGAACGGTCACACCTGCTGTCATCCAACGCAACGTATTTGAAAATCCGGTCTGGTACACCTCCTACACTCCCTATCAGGCAGAAATCTCGCAAGGCAGACTGGAAGCCCTTATCAATTTCCAAACAGCCATCAGCGATCTCACAGGCATGCCGCTGGCCAATTGCTCCTTATTAGACGAGGCCACCGCAGCTGCAGAAGCCGTCACTATGATGTATAATTTACGCCCACGCGACATGCAGAAAGCGGGAGCCAACATTGTGTTCGTTGATGAAAACCTGTTCCCGCAAACGTTAGCTGTCATGACTACACGTGCCGTTCCACAGGGCATCCGGCTCCGCATCGGAAAATATCAAGACGCTGAACTGACTCCCGATGTATTTGCCTGCATCCTGCAATACCCCAATGCCAACGGCAACATCGAAGACTACCGCACGTTTGTCGGGAAAGCCCATGCCGCCCGCTGCAAAGTGGCTGTGGCAGCAGACATCTTGAGTCTGGCTGTACTGACCCCTCCCGGAGAGTGGGATGCCGACATCGTATTCGGAAGTGCCCAGCGGCTTGGCACCCCCTTATTCTACGGGGGACCATCAGCCGCCTATTTCGCCACCCGCGATGAATACAAGCGTCAAATGCCGGGGCGTATCATCGGAATATCGAAAGACAAATACGGAAAACCATGCTACCGCATGGCCCTACAGACCCGCGAGCAACACATCAAACGAGAAAAAGCCACTTCCAACATCTGCACCGCCCAAGCCCTTTTAGCCAGCATGGCCGGTTTCTATGCCGTCTATCACGGGCAGGAAGGCATCCGCAACATCGCTGAACGCATCCACAGCATTACGGTCTTTGTGGAAAAGAGCCTCTGCCAGTTTGGGTACAGGCAAATGAACAGCCACTATTTCGACACGCTGCGTGTCACCCTGCCTGCCAACATTTCCCAAGAACAAATAAGAACCATTGCCCTTAGCAAAGAGGTCAACTTGCGCTACTTTGAGAACGGCGACATCGGCATAAGCATTGATGAGACAACGGACCTTGCGGCCGCCAACAGGCTGATTGGCATTTTTGCCATCGCTGCGGCCAAAGACTGGAAAAAGGCGGAAAGCATACCCGACACCTATAACCTGCCGGATTCATTGAAACGACAGACAGCCTTCCTCACGCATGAAGTATTTGGCCTGTATCACACGGAAACGGAAATGATGCGCTACATCAAACGGCTGGAACGAAAAGATATTTCCCTGGCACATTCCATGATTTCATTAGGATCTTGCACCATGAAACTGAATGCAGCCGCAGAGATGTTGCCCCTCAGCCATTCTGAGTTTATGAACATCCATCCGCTCGTTCCGGAGGATCAGGCAGAAGGATACCAGGAGCTTATCCACAACCTGTGTGAGGAATTGAAAACCATTACAGGATTTGCCGGTATCAGTCTACAACCCAACTCTGGAGCCGCCGGCGAATACACCGGTCTGAGGGTGATCCGTTCTTATCTGGAAAGCATCGGACAAGGACACCGCAACAAAGTCCTGATCCCAGCATCGGCCCATGGCACCAATCCAGCATCGGCTGTACAAGCCGGGTTCATCCCCATAACCTGCAGCTGTGACGCGCAAGGCAATGTGGACATCAACGACCTGCGCGCCAAAGCCGAAGCCAACAAAGAAGAGCTGGCAGCCCTGATGATCACTTATCCGTCAACCCACGGCATCTTTGAAGCCAATATCGTGGATATCTGCCAAATCGTTCACAAATGCGGGGCACAAGTCTACATGGACGGCGCCAACATGAACGCCCAAGTGGGACTGACCAATCCGGGGACAATCGGCGCGGATGTCTGCCACCTGAACTTACACAAGACTTTCGCTTCTCCACACGGCGGCGGCGGGCCAGGAGCCGGCCCGATCTGTGTGGCCAAGCATTTATTGCCTTTCTTGCCAGGACATGTCTCCCAAGGCAATGCCGCGAATGAAGTTTCCGCAGCTCCGTATGGAAGCGCAGGCATCTTGCCCATCACCTATGCCTACATCCGCATGATGGGGGCTGAAGGACTGAAACGGGCCACCCAAATAGCCATTCTCAATGCCAACTACTTAGCCGCTTGTCTCCATGACACATACGGCATTGTCTACAGAGGTGCCCAGGGGTTTGTAGGACATGAGATGATCCTGGAATGCAGAAGGATCCATGAAGAAACGGGCATTACAGAAAACGACATCGCCAAACGGCTGATGGACTACGGCTACCACGCTCCCACCCTTTCCTTCCCCGTACACGGCACCCTCATGGTGGAACCGACAGAAAGCGAAAGCCTGAGCGAATTGGACAACTTCGTACAAACCATGCTGACCATCTGGGACGAAATTCAAGAAATCAAAAATGGTCTGGCAGACAAGACAGACAATGTGCTCGCTAACGCTCCCCACCCCGAATATGAGATCGCCTCGGACAATTGGGAACACAGTTATACCCGCGAGAAAGCCGCTTATCCTACACAGAACGTGCGCGAAAACAAGTTCTGGATTCCTGTGGCCCGAATCAATGACACGTTAGGCGACAGAAAACTACTGCCCACCCGCTATGGAGAAAGGGAAGAACAAGGCTGACACCGAATGAAAGTCCGCTTTCAAACAAGGAGGGGGTAAAGAGAAGAAAAAATCCCTTCACCCCCTTCTTCTTTTTCCAACACAAAAAAGAAGCTCTTCCTATACAAGAATATGCGGCACAAAAAGGGAAGAGTTTCCCGTAATCCATCCGTCCGTTTCCCGGATTCCAATGCCGGCCGGCTCTCCGCCAATCACCCAGCTCCCAACAATCGGATGATGCCCCTCAAAAGAAGGCAGCAATTTCAGATCCTGATATACATACCCTTCTTCTCCATAATCTCCCTGCGTCTCCTCTATATCTGAAGGAGAGATCTGCAGCCTCACATTGCTTCCCTCTCTTCCTAATATAGGCTTACGGCAATAACGGGCAACAGAAGAAGGAAGAAAATTCCAAGTGGGGAGCAAATAACGGCTGTTCGGATACAAGAGATACATATAATAAAGAATCAGCTTATTGCTCATCAGCGCTTTCCACATTGGCTCATACCAATGCAAAGGGGCTCCGCAGGCTTCAGGCGATTCATTAAACATCCATTCCCAGGGATAGAGTTTGAAGCAATTCCGAACGGTCTCGCCTCCATCCAATTGCAAACGTCCGTTCCTGTAATACAATTGGTCTATATCGATTTCCGCCACATCCAGCCCGGCCTCTATTGCCGTATAAGCCATATAGCGCAAGTTCCATAAATCTTCTTCATTCTCACGGCTACATGCCATAAACAACCGCTCTATCGCGTTCCGCTCCTGAATGTCCTTCCAAGACTGGACCAAGCCTTCATGGATCGAATTATACTGGTCATTGTCCGGAAAACATTCCTCTTTCCAGTTCCATTGGATAATGGAAGATTCCAACAATGATGTCGGCGTATCAGCATTAAACTCATATAACTTGATTTCTTTCCCATCAAAATAAAAATCAAAACGCCCATAAACCGACAGCTCGTCTTTCTCCCACGACTCATAGAGATAGGATTGGACGGCTTTAGGAACCAGCATAGCATCACAGAGATGATTCGAAAGAATATATTCCACGGCATGGCAAGCCATTTCATACAATTCTTTCGTCGCCTCCTCCAAAGCCGACACTTCTTTCATGGAAAACTCATAGTAACGGCCTTCTCCCCAATAACTCGGATGATAGAAAAATCCCAGCTCTTCTATCTTCTCCTCATAGTTCTTACGCACAGGTAATGTCTTTCTTTTCATGTCAAGAAGCTGATGAATGACTTTTTCCGGTAGATCCGAAAACCGGTTTATTATTAGAAGAAGAGGGCACGGAAGACTTAATTCCTGATGCCACAGAGGGAGGGGGTGTCACTGTGGCTCCAGCCTCATTGGTGAACTTTCCTGAATTGGGGTAATAATAATAGGTCCCTCCTCCATTGGGAGCTTGTGAAGCGCCACGCATCATCCAATACATCAAAGCGGCATTATATACCCATGTATTCCCATTTTGATCTTTATATTCTTCCTTATCCTTCGGATTCTCAGGGAGAGCGGACGAACTGTTCGTGCAAGACACAAACATGGCCATCGACACAACTGCTGCTGCAAGCAAATGTTTCTTATTCATTGTTATATATTAATTGTTACATATTAATTGTTATATATTAAGAGTAGATGAATTAACTGAGGCAAGATACGGAATTTATTAAAACTACACAATGTTTACCGCATTTTTTATATATAAGTAACTAATCAAAATTAAGCAGCATTATGTTTAAGTTTAATTTCCAAGGTCTCCCCGACAGCCGCCAATGCTGATAAAAAACGTTTGAATGTCAGGTCGCTCGCTTCCTTGCCCGTGGCTTTCTGCCAGGCTTCCCTGGCTTTGCCCACGCTCTGCCTGTCCTGTTCGATGGCTTTGCGGACAACTTCCTCGTCCGTACAGTCCATGACAGGTTTGCGGCCACGGCCGGGGCGGTCTGCAGGCCGTGGATGTCTTCCGCCAAGAAACGTTTCACCCAAGAGTTGACGGACACATGCGACATTTCCGTCTGCAAACCTATGGCCTTGCTTGAAAGCCCTGTCGGTTTGAGCAGTACGGCACGGCAGCGCATCCGGAAGCAATGGCTCGAACCATTCCGGAAGCCAGCCTCCAAGGATAAGCGTTCGGAATCAGGGAAACCGCATCAAAA
>CALUOU010000129.1 GCA_944322335.1 uncultured Bacteroides sp. | reverse complement strand
CTGAAGGAGGAAGGCGGCGTGGAGGCCCGTCATCACCGCTACTGCGAGAACCATCGCGTGCTGGTGGAGGGGATGCGTTCCTTGGGCTTCGAGACGCTACTGCCCGACGCCATCCAGTCGCCCATCATCACCTCATTCCTCTATCCGCACGCGGGCTTCGACTTCAAGGACTTCTATGCCCAGTTGAAGGCACAGGGTTTCGTCATCTATCCCGGCAAGATATCGCAGGCGGACACCTTCCGCATCGGCAACATCGGCGACGTGCATCCCGATGACTTCCGCCGGCTGATAGAGGCGGTGCGCGGATGCCGGTATTAAGAACATGTCCTGTGACGTAAACCGGCACAGCATCCCAAAAACATACCAACAGCCCGCCATTGGCGTATGTATCGTCAATGGCGGGCTTCTTTTCATGATGGCGAGATACGCGTAAGGTTCTTGAACAACGTCACTCGTCGTGCAACGCCTCGGCAGGCTGCACCTTCATCGCCCGGCGGGCGGGATACCAGATGCCCACGAGGATCATCAGCGCGACAGACACAAAGGTCAGGGCGACACAGAGCAAGAGGCGGGCAGGCTCCAGGGTGGTGCCGTTGAGCCAGGCGTTCAGCTCGAAATGGGCCAGCAGCACATCGGCGGCCACGGCCAGGGGAGTGACCACAACCAGCAGCAGCATCCCCTCGCTCATCAGGCGGGCAAAGACAGCACGGCCGGTCGCGCCGTTGATCTTGTGCAGGGCGATCTCGCTGCGCCGCTGCTGCGTGCGGAACCAGAAGGTGCCCAGCAGACCGAGGAAGATATTCAGCATCAGGAAGCCCATGCCCACCGAGAAGTTGCGCAACTGGTTCATCTGGCTTTGCTGGAAACTGCGGCGGATGTCGGCGAAGCTGCGGATGTCGGCTATGTAGAGGTTGCCGATGCGGTACTGGCTCTCGCTGTCGGCCTTCAGGCGGGCGATGAAGTCACGGTCCATGTTCTCCCTGACGCGGACGCACAGCTCGCAGTCGGGCGTGATCCAGCTCCCGTTGTTGATAAACTCCAGGTTGTAGAGGATGCTGTAGCTGAACATGGCCTGCTGGAAGTCGCTGTAGCGCACGTCCTGCAAGGCGGCGCCCAGACGGAAGCCGGATGTCGTGTCGTTGCCGAAGTAGAATCCGTTCTTCCCCGCCAGCGAGGTCAGGCGGACGCCATAGCCCCTGTAGATGTTGTCCGAGGCCAGAAGCTCACCCTTGCGGAGCATCTCGGCCAGCTGTTCGGGTGTCTCGCCCTGTGTGCCCCGGTAGCGGAACACGCGCACAAAGTCCGGAGTCGCCAGACGGCGGATGGTCCACGAGGGGGAGCACAAGGTGTCATACCGCATAAGGATCGTGCTGTTGCTGCCGTTATAGGGATAGGAGTTTTGCGACAGGCTGACAGCCTCCACCTCCGGACGGCGGCGCAGGCGTTCGGCCAGCTCCAGCACATCGTCGCGCAAGTCGGTGCCTTCCTGATAGTCGGGGCTTTTGCCGGTCAGCACGCCCATCTCGATGAGGTAGCAATGCTCGGCATTGAAGCCGCGCGGTTCGTTGTAGGTGGCCAGCGAGCAGTAGAGCATATCGATGATATACCACAGCACCACGCTCACCACCAGCAGTTCGAGGGCCAGCCAGAGATTGCCGCGCCACTCGTTGCGTATCTGTGTGAATAGTTTCTTTTGCATCGATTTATATAAGTATTAAGTATTAGAGATTAGTGATTAGGTATTAGGGGCAACGATTAAGTATTAAGTATTAAGTATCAGTGATTAGAGATTAGGGATTGGCATACCGTTGCTAACCACTTATCACTAATACCTAACACCTAAATTCAGTGCAGTCTTCCTCCGATGGATTCCACGATGTTCATCCGCGAGGCACGCCAGGCGGGGATGCCCGCACTGAGCAGGTTGAGCACGAAGCAGAACAGCAGCGCCCAGAGGAACGTGGAGACGTGTATCAGGATGGAAGCGCTGACCGCAGGCGGATTGAGGGTGCTACTGAACTCTTGGGCAAACACGACTTCGTTGCCCGCATAGGCAAACAACACACTGAGCAGGAAGCCCAACACACCGGCCAGCAGGGTCACGATGAAGTTCTCGGCCAGCACCTGACCCGCCACCTCGCCGCGCGTGCAGCCGAAGGCGCGGCGCACCCCGATCTCGCTGACCCGCTGCCGCAGGCGGCTCTGCGTCATGCTGCTCAGGTTGATGGCCGGCACGATGAGCAGGATGAGGTAGACCACGAGGCGGCTGCGGCGCTCGGCCGTGAGGTCCGGCTCCCAGTTGGCGGCAAAGGCGATGGCGTCCTTCTCCTGGTCATAGGGACGGTTGCGGCTGAAGAAGCGGTAGCCGGTCTCGCCGATCGCCTGGTTGTAAGCCTCCATGCGGCGGTCACACTCCTCGCGGATGGCGGGGAAGTCGTCGCGGCTCTTGGCCAGGATGGTGCAGGACATGATCCCCATCATCCCGTCGCTCCACGTATTGTTCACCTGGTCGGTCGAGGTGTAGGGGATCCAGATCTGGGCGTAGGCCGTCGTGGCCAGGGTGGACACGTCGCGCACCACGCCGCAGACGCGGTAAGGGGCGTGCGCCAGCAGGAACTCCCGTCCCGCCGCCTCGGCGGTGCCGAACAGCAGGCGGGCCACGCTCTCGGTGATGACCGCCACGGGTTGTCCGGCTTCGAACGTGGCGCGGTCGTAGGGCTTGCCGTCGGTGAAGGCGAAGTCAAACACCCGCCAGAAGTCATCGTCCGTCTCCTTCATGTCCACTGCCGTCGCGGGCTGGCCGGGCAGGCTGACGGGTGTGGAGGTGGTGGCGTTGGTATAGAGGGTGACGGCTTCTGGCGCGGTCAGGGTCTTGTACATCTCCCGTCCGCTGCGGACACTGAGACAACCGTTGCTGGAACTGTTTTCCCAATTCTCATGGGTGATGCTGGAGTAGCTCACGTGCAGGAAGCGGTCGCGGCGGCCCTCCGGCTGGAAGGGCTCCACCTTCACCTGCTGCACCATCACCACCAGCATGATGAGGAAGATGGCCAGCGCCGTACCCGTCACGTTCACCACGCTGATGACCGGACTCTGCCCGAGCTGCGCCCAGGCTTGCTGAAAATATTGCTTGATCATAGGTCTGACGTATTAATATTAATTAAGAGGCCCAGGATGCAGGCCAGGGAAAGGAAGATGGCGATGATTACGCCTACGATGTGAGTGTTCATCTTATTTAGGTATTAAGTGTTAGTGATTAGTGATTTAAGTTATGCGGAGACGTTCCGTGCGCTTCTCCGTCAGCCCACCTGGCGTCCGTCGAAGAACTGCACGGTGCGGCTGGTCTGTTTGGCCTGCGCCTCGTTGTGGGTCACCATGACGATGGTCCGTCCGTCCTCCTTGTTGAGCCGGTGGAGGATCTCCATCACCTCGGCTCCCATCTTGGAGTCCAGGTTGCCGGTAGGCTCGTCGGCGAGGATGATCTCAGGGTTGCCCACGATGGCACGGGCGATGGCCACGCGCTGACACTGTCCGCCGGAGAGCTGGGTGGGCATGTGCCGCATGCGGTGGGTCATGCCCACCTTGGCGAGCGTCTCCTCGGCCAGGCGGCGGCGCTCCTTGGCGGACACCTTGCGGTAGAGCAGGGGCAGCTCCACGTTGTCGATGACGTTGAGGGAGTTGATGAGGTGGAACGACTGGAAGACGAAGCCCAGGTTGCGGTTGCGGAAGGTGGCCAGCTCCTTGTCCTTCATGTGGCCGGTGTCGGTGCCGGCTATCTCCACGGTGCCGCTGGTGGGCACGTCCAGCAGGCCCATGATGTTGAGCAGGGTGGACTTGCCGCAGCCGGACGGCCCCATGATGCTGAGGAACTCGCCCTTGGCCACTTCCAGGTTGACGTTTTCCAACGCCTGTGTCTCGATCTCGTCAGTGCGGTATATCTTGTTGATACCGGTCAGTTTAATCATGTCCATAGTCTATTGATGTTTTATTTTAAATGTGAATAATCGGGTTGTCGTTCGCTTGCGTACACCGCTTGGGGCACACGCCGTTTCCTGATCAAACGGCGTGCCAAAACGTGCGCAGGCTGATTATCATGCACTTACAGACCGGAGGGTGTCCGCTTTCGGACACCGATGTCCGCTTTCGTGATATTTAAGCCGCGGATTGTGCGGCAGGAATGCGGATTTTGACTACATTTGCAGGCAAATATACATGCACAATGGGAACAAAAGAAAAGCTGATAGAACGGTTCAAGCGGCAACCCAACGATTTCACGTTCGATGAGTTGGAAAGGTTACTGGCCATCTTCGGATATACAAGGTCAAACAAAGGAAAGACCTCCGGATCACGGATCATATTCAGCGACCATGAGAAACGGCCTATAATGATACATAAGCCGCACCCTGGCAATATTCTCAAAGGATATGCCATGAAGCAAGTGCTTGAGGAATTAAAAAAAGCAGGTCACATAAAATAAAAACAGGAGATGAACGGTATGAACACACTTACTTACAAAGGCTACATCGGATCGGTAGCTTTCAGCGAGAAAGACGGCGTGTTCTTCGGAAAAATTGAAGGCATCAACGGCCTTGTCAATTTTGAAGGGGAAAGCGTCAAGGAGCTGACCCACGCTTTCCACGAAGCGGTGGATGACTATCTGGTCTATTGTGAGGAAAACAACATAGAGCCGCACAAAAGTTACTCCGGCTCGCTGACCGTGAAGTTTTCTCCGGAAACACACAGCCGGATCGCCATTCTGGCCAAGCAGGCGGGAGTTTCCATCAACGCTTTCATCAAGGCTGCGGTGGAGAAACAAATAGCAGCGATGTCATAAAAGAGCCTCCAATGAACCCAACAAAGCCCCCGGCGGAACAACCGCACGGGGGCTTTGTTTGCCGCAAGCAGACCGGACAGATGTCATTCGTCGCGCAGGGCGTCGGTCGGAGCGATGCGGCTGATGCGGCTGGCGGGAATCCAGACTCCCACGGAGACCACGACAAGCAGCAGCACGTAGACCACGAGCGACACACCGAGGAAGTGCAGGGGGAAGCTGTCCAGCCAGCAGGGGACGACCTTCATCCAGTCGGCGCCGTTGCGCGAGAGACCTTCCATCAGGGCATATGGCAGGTAGAGGCAACAGCCCACGACGGTGGCCAGCGTAACCAGCACCGCCCCTTCGCCCATCAGGAGGCGGACAATGCGGCCCGGCGTGGCACCAAACGAGAGCATCACCCCGATCTCTTCGCGCCTCGTGCGGGTCTGCAGCCAGAAGGTGCCGGCCACTCCCAAGCAGAGATTGATGAAGAAGAAGGCGGCCATCAGCAGGTTGCGCCGATAGACAGAATTGATGAGGTAGAACTCGCCGTCGGCAATGAGCCGCTGGTAAGACTGAAGATCGCGGGCATAGAGGTTGCCTGCCCGCATATTCTGAAGCATCCAAGGCTTGAAGTCGTGAAGGAAGCGGGTCATGCTCACACCTTCCTTCAGCCGCACCAAGATGTTGACATAGCCCGGAAAATAGCTGTTGATGTCTATCTTGCGGACAGGCTCGAAGGCGAGAGGCGAAGGACGGTTGTAGCTGCGATACTTCACAGTGGATACTGCGCCGGCCACCTCGTAGCGCGTGGTATCGCCATCGTAGTAGTTCCACAGCCGCTTGCCACGCGGGTCGGAGGTTTGGAAGAGAGCAGTCAGGGCATTCTCCGTCAGGATCACACCGTCGCCCGCATAGTCAGAAAGTTGGGCCTGGCCGGGACTACCTGCTATAGGGGTCAGGCCGTAGGTCTCGAAATAGTCGGTATGAGGCAGGTAGGGCAGCAGGAAAGCCCCCACACCGTCTGTCACGGTGTCGCCCTCAGCCCGATACATATTAGCCATACTGCCTTGGGAACTGAGGTAAGAAAAACCAAATATCTGAGTAGCCCGCTCCACATCGGGGTGTTCACGGGCACGAAGCATGAGGCTGCGATAGGCATTCATCAGTGAAGCGGAATCCGTAGCCTGCGGGTCATAACCGGGGGCTTGGGGTTTGAGCACATCGAGGCTGATCATGCAGAGGCGGTCGGGTTCAAAGCCCATGGGGTAATGGCGGTCGTAGGTCAGAGTCACCACGGGATCGAACATGATCCACGAAAGCACGCAGACCACTATCAGTTCGGCCAGCAGCCAGCCATTGCGCCGGCGGCGGGTCCAAAGAGTCTGGAAGATTAGTTTTAGCATGAGTGATTAGTTTTATTATAAATAATCTGCACTTATAAAAAGATAAATCTGCATCATCTGTGTCATCAGCGTCTCTCGTAGAGCGACTGGACGATGGGCTTGCGGAGCGACATCCAAGCAGGGACGAGAGCGGAGAGCAGGTTGAGCAGCACACACAGCAGCAAAGCCGAGAGGAAGACCGCAGGAGCAAAGACCACTTCGCCAGGGACGTAATTGTTGACCCCTACGGGTACTGCCCCACCGTAGTCTTCCATCAGACTGAACACCCACGAGCGGCCTGCATAAACCACTGCCCAAGCGGTGACCAGCCCCAGCACGCCACCCAGCAACGTAAGCAGAAGATTCTCCCACATCACCTGCCCCAACAACTGCCAACGGCCCGCACCAAACGATTTGCGCACTCCCATCTCGGCCAGACGGCTCTCCATGCGACTGGAGATCATGCCGCTGAGATTGAGCGCAGGCACCAGCAGGAGAACCATCATCAACAGGAGGAAGAAGCGCAGCATCTGCCAAGTGTTGTAGTTTCCATTGTACGCTCCCAAGGCTACCGCCCAAGCGGGAATGGGCATGCCCTGCAAGTCCAGTTTGAACTCGGCCTTGTGCTCCTGATTGAGGCGGTTCGTCACATCGTCCAGCTCGGCACGCAAGTCGTCCGTGGTAGAGCCGTCGGCCAGAACGTAGGTCAGGCTGAAACTACCTAAGTAGGGAAACACGGGCGTGGCGGGCCGGTCGTAGCCGGGCACCACACTGTAGGGCAGGTAGACCTGGGCATAAGAGGCGGTCATGAGGTAGCTGCCGCTGCGCACCATGCCACAGACGGTGTATTGCTCGTAGTCGAGACTGAACGTACGCCCCACTACGCCTTCCACGGTGCCGTAGAGCCGGCGGGAGAGGTCGTCGGTGATGACGGCCTTATGCAGACCGCCCTGAAGATCGGCCTCGGTGAAGGGATGCCCTTCGATAAACCGGAGTGGATAGACGCGGAAGAAGTCGGGATCGGTGAGCTTGGTGACGGGATGGAAGTCGCCGCTGCGGTCGGCCGGCTGAATGTAGCAAGTCTCGCTCATCTCGCTGAGACAGGTGGCAGTGGAGAAGCGGGCGTGTTTGGGGTTTTTAGCCCACTCCTCCAAGGCGCGGAGGGAAAAGGCATGGGTCCACTGTTGCTTTCCGTCCGGCGACAGACATTTCAAGGAAGGCAGGACGACCGTGTTGTTGCGGTAGGGTTCGGGATAGACAGGGGCAAGCTTCACGTAATAGATCACGGCCACGATGGTGGTCATGGCGATGGCCAGGCCCGTCCCGACAATGTAGAGGACACTGAACAGCGGGTTCTGCCGTAGCAGTGTCCAGGCTTGTTTGAAATAGAGTTTCAGCATGTGAGGGATTTATAATTTATAATTTATAATTTATGATTTATAATTTATAAAGAATGGGGGGGCGGACTTCCTCGTCTCACTCACACACACGACCGATACGGACTTTCACGAACGGAAGCCGATGGGAAGGGAAGGCATATAAGGGAAAAAAGGAAATTCTGTTGGCGGGGATTAGAGAGGATTTTTATCCGCGACACCATCAGATAGCTATCCGCGACACCATCAGATAGCTATCCGCGACACCATCAGATAGCTATCCGCG
>CALUOU010000128.1 GCA_944322335.1 uncultured Bacteroides sp. | reverse complement strand
ATCTGACAAACTGCAAGCCTTTTCATGGTTGTACCTTTTGTTTGAAGTTATATTTGACAACAATCAGATTGTCATCGGACGTGATGCTGTCCCATTTCTTCCGTTCCGATTCCGACAATAAATCGGGGTTAGCGGTGTGGGCAAGCTCCACAGGCGTGAGGCAAGTGTAGAGTGCTTCCTCGTCCATATACATCGGGAAGGCATAGCAACCCTCTTTGTATTGCTGAAAAGTAAAGACTTCTTTTGTCTCCTTGTTCAGGACCAGCTGGTAAAACCGGTTCCTGAAAGAAAAACTGCAAATGTAGTAGCGGGAGTTCTCACCGTATGTAATAAACCGGTTGGCATAATTCGCACCTTCTGTAGCCTTATGCCGGATGTAGTATTTAATATCCTTTTCCGGCAAATCTGAAATGTCGAAATTGTATTTGCCAAAATCAAAATGATATTTCAGCGTCAGATTGCCGATGGTATCAACCGTAAACACGTCTCCATTATAGCCTTGCACGAAATGCACGGTGTCGTTGTACACATAGAAAGGCGACCACGTATGGTGATAGGGCGTATTGAAAAAGATGAAGCTTGGTATGTCGTAATTCTCCGCATAGACCTCCTGTTTGTCCACATCATACCACAACATTTTGTTGCCGGTTTTGCTGTTGGACAGCAGCAAGTATTTGGCAGGTGTAAGCCCGATGAAATGGTGAAACGCCTTGGTCTCTTTGCAGTCCAATGGAATCTTGCTTTTGAACTTTCCGCCCTGACTGTCGTATCGATAAATGGATCCGAGCGACAAGACCTCCAGATTCCGGTTAAAGCGGTTCAGATGAAAGCCTGCAAACAAAGTGTATTCTCCCGGCCCAGTGCCATAATGGTTGATTCTCCTCACAAACCGTCCTTTCCCATCAAATTCCCAAATCTGCTCATCTTTGCCGACCCAAAAATAAAAAGAATGGTCACGTATGTGCATCTGACGCAATGAAACATCCATCACCACGCTGTCTGATGTCTCCATGGGGATAATCTCCAAAGAAGAAAAGAGGTCATAAAAAGAGAGGGGGCGTTCTTCTTCGATATTTACCGGAACATTCGCCCTTGATGCCACCTCTTTTTGAGGGGAGTTGCATGAACAGAGAATCATGCAACTCCAAAAGATGATAGTCAGACGGAATTTCATATTAAATGCAAACTGATTTCATTAATGTATTCCCATGGTTGAACACAAATTGACAAGGTCAACGTACAAGCTGCTGCAATAGTCGCCTGTGTAGCCCGTATAATAACAGAAAAAGCGGCAACGGCTACAACAGCCACCACGCAAACGATTTCCCATGAATGTTTTCTATTCATAGAATGTCAATCGCACTGCACAAATTTACGCTTTTCTATCAAAAACCACAGAAAAACAGCAATGAAAATGTTGTATATATTATACATTTTTAAAAGGACACCAGACATTCTCTCACAATCCGAGCACATCCGTCTGCTTTACCAGCGGCTGGTTGCCGAAATGTCCGGTCAAAGCTTCCGCCTCCTTGGGGTTCAGCTCCAGTGCCTTCTTCAGGTCGGCAGCGGCACCGTCCTTGTCACCGGACATCAGCTTGGCGCGTCCCCGCTCGCGATAGGCACCGGCACAGCTGGGGTTCAGTTCGATGGCATCATCAAAGAGGACAACAGCATCGGCAGGACGGTTGAGCCGGATGTAGAGCAAGCCTAAATTAAGGAAAGCCTGTTCGTTGAAAGGATTCAGCTCGATGACCTGACGGTAGTCGGCCTCGGCCTCTTCGATGGCACCGGTCGTTTCCCTCACCTTGCCGCGCAGCAACAGAGCCGCTTCGTTTTCCGGGTCTTGGGCAAGGACGGCCCCGATGTCTTCCAAGGCATCCTTATGCTGCCCCATCTTCACCAGAGCCTCGGCACGGAGCAGGCGGGCTTCCAGAAAATCGTCTTTCAGCGCAATGGCTTGGGTCAAGTGGGCCACACCCATCAGATCGTTGCTCTTTCCCAAGTCCGCACGGGCCAAGAGATAATGGGCGGTGGCGTTTCCGGCCTCGATGCCAATGGCCTTTTGAGCCACTTCGGCCATGGCGGCATAGTCTTCCTGCATGTAGCAGACGTTGGCCAATGTCAGATAGCTGCTTACCAGCATCGGTTCAAGCCGGATCATGCGCTCCAGCAACCGGCGCGCCTCGTCCAGCTGACCGATCTGTACATACACCTGCGCCAGATAGCCCATGGTCTCGAAATCGTCTTGAAGCTTCAAGGCTTCAGTGAAACACTTCACCGCATAGTCCAGCCTGCCCATGCGCTGCGCACGCAAACCGTCATACTTGAATATCTCAAAGTTTTTCTGCCGGTTTTTCTGCTTTTCGGCCTCCGGATCACTTGGCTTTCCGGAAAAGAATGATGTAAAGAATCCCATGATTAATGATTGGTGTTTAGTGATTAGCATTTTCTTTGCACGCACGGACACAATCGCATTTCCGTTGCGCCTGCGGGCTTCATTGATTTTCCGGCAAAAATAATGTTTTGTTTTCGGATAAGCAAACCTGTCCGTCTTTCATGACAATCCGTTTTTCATCGGCCAGACGGTTGAGAGCCGCGCTGACGGCTGCGCTTTCCGCTTGCAGGCAGGTGGCCAGGTCTTTCAGCTCAAGCACGTCCTTTTCCGAAAAGAGGCTCAGGATGCGGCTCGCCACGTCGCTGGCCTTGTCTGACTTCTGAGAGCGTTTGCGGGTCAGACAGACATCACACTGTCCGCAATCCGCACTTTCTGTCTCGCCGAAATAAGCCAACAGCTGGCGGCTGCGGCAAGCAGTGTCATTGCCGACATAGTCCAGCATGGACAGCACTCGTCTTTCACTGCGCACCTTCCGCTCTTCATAGACCGACGGCGGAAGCTGGATGCGGCTGGCGTCGATGCGCTCGCGTGTATATATTATATAAGGTGCACACTGGTGGGGAATGTACCGCGCAATGCCCAGCCGCGAGATCCGGATCAGCGAGCCGTAGACATCCTTGCGGGGCAATCCCGACCGCACGGCGAGCAGGTCTTCGCTGATGAACACATCATCGGAAAACAGGCCGGTATAAGTCCGGAGCAGTGTCCTGACCAGCAGTTCGGTCTTGTCGTCCAGGGTGTGCAGACGGTAGAGCTCGTCACGCCTCAATGTAAAATGAAGGCGGGAAGCTGTTTCCACCTCATCCATGTATTCCAAGTAGCCGGCCATGGTGAGCAACCTTAATGCGCTCTCGACCGCTACCGGATAATGGCGGAACTTCACACAGAAATCCGTCAGGTCGAACTTCTTCACACATCCACGCCCGTCTCCCATGGCCATCTGAAAATAATACTGAAGGTGTTCGTAGACCTCCTTCACGAAGCTCTTGTCCGGAAAGCTGGAAGCCAGACTCCTCAACAGGCTGCCACGGTCTGCCGACGCATCATGCAGCATCACGGCGTATGCCTTCTTTCCGTCCCGTCCGGCACGTCCGGCTTCCTGGAAATATGCCTCAATGGAGTCGGGCAAGTCCAAGTGAACCACCAGCCGTACATCCGGCTTGTCGATCCCCATGCCGAAGGCGTTGGTCGCCACAATCACCCTGCACTCATCGCCTTGCCACTGCCGCTGACGCAGATCGCGCACAGCGCCGTCCAGTCCGGCATGATAAAAGAGGGCTGAAATCTCTTTCTGGTTCAGAAGCTCACACACTTCCTCCGCCCTCATCCTGCTGCGCACATACACAATGGCACTGCCCTCTACCCTGTTCAGGATGCGGACAAGTTCGTTGATCTTCTCCGTGGTGTGCCGCACCACATAGACCAGGTTGTCACGCCGGAAGCTCATGCGAAAGACATTCGGCTCGCGGAATCCCAACCGCTTCTGTATATCGTCCACAACCTCCGGCGTGGCAGTGGCAGTCAAAGCCAACACAGGCACGCCGGGCAGCATCTCCCGCACTTCGGCTATTTTAAGGTAGGCAGGCCGGAAGTCGTAACCCCACTGCGAGATGCAGTGGCTCTCATCGACAGCGATCATGGATATGTGCATCTTCCTCAGCTTCACGCGAAAGATGTCCGTGGCCAGTCGCTCAGGCGAAATGTAGAGAAACTTGTAACCGCCGAAAATGCAGTTTTCCAACGTAGTGACAATCTCCTCGCGGCTCATGCCCGAATACAAGGCCAACGCACGGATGCCCCGTTTCCGCAGGTTCTGGACCTGATCTTTCATCAGGGCAATCAAGGGAGTCACCACCAGGCACATCCCCTCCCTTGCGAGAGCCGGCACCTGGAAGGTGACAGACTTTCCGCCTCCCGTGGGCATCAGTCCCAACGTGTCCTTCCCCTGTCCGATGCTTTCAATGATGTCCTGCTGGATGCCTCGGAAACCGTCATATCCCCAATACTGCTTGAGAATGTCTCTGTAGTCCGGCATGGATCAGTTGGGTTTGATGTCTTCTATCTGCAACTGCACCTCTCCTCGCTTATGCGTGTTTTCCTCAATGGTGTAGCAGATGTCAAACGAGCGTTTCGTCTTGATGTAGCGCACGTGAGAACTTTGCCCGAAAGCGATGCCGTTCATCACGTTGTTCGACTTGTTGTCCACCAGCTCCAGCTTGATGTGTTCCTGTCCGCGCCCCACCACCTTGCTGGTTCCATAGTCGTAGACATGATGGGTGCAGAACACAGGCTTCACATTTTCCGGCCCGAAAGGATTGAACTTCTTCAAATCGTTGAAAAACTTTGCGGTGATGTCCTTGAAGTCTATTTCAGCGTTGATGTCGATCACGGCGCTCATCTGTTCGGGCAAGATGTTGCGCGCCACGAACTCCTCAAAGCGGCGGGCAAAGGCAGGCACATTCTCCACCTTCATGGAAAGCCCGGCCGCGTAGGTATGTCCGCCGAAGCTTTCCAACAAGTCACGGCAATATTCAATGGCCTTGTAAATGTCGAAGCCAGATACCGAACGCGCCGATCCCGTGGCCATGTCGCTGGTGCGTGTCAACACCACAGCCGGCCGATAGTATATCTCCGTCAGGCGGGAGGCTACGATGCCGATCACTCCCTTATGCCATGCCTCATTGAAAAGCACGATGGAATGCCGGTCGGCAAAGTTCTCCAGCCCTGCCACAATGCGGTTGGCCTCTTCGGTCATGTTCTTGTCGAGGTCTTTGCGGGTCTCGTTATATTGGTTGATGTGTCCGGCCTTGGCCAGTGCCGAAGAGAAATCTTTCTCAATCAGCAGATCCACCGCTTCCTTACCGTTCTGTATGCGTCCCGAAGCATTGATGCGCGGTCCGATCTTAAAGACGATGTCGCTCACCGTGATTTCCCGGTCGGAGAGTCCACACACGTCTATGATGGCTTTCAGCCCCACACTGGGATTGCTGTTGATCTGTTTCAGCCCATGGTAGGCCAAGATGCGGTTTTCCCCCATGATAGGCACAATATCCGAAGCGATGCTCACCGCCACCAAGTCGAGCAGCGGGATCAGCCGGTGAAACCCAATGCCGTTGCTCTTGGCAAAAGCCTGCATGAACTTGAAGCCCACGCCGCAGCCCGACAAGTGTTCATAAGGATAGGTGTTCCCCGGACACTTGGCATTCAGGATGGCCGCCGCCTGAGGCAATTCATCATCGGGCACATGGTGATCGCAGATGATGAAGTCAATGCCTTTCCGCTTAGCGTAGGCAACCTCTTCCACCGCCTTGATGCCACAGTCCAACACGATCACCAGCTTCACGCCCGTCATTTCCGCATAGTCCACTCCCTTGAACGAAACGCCGTAACCCTCGTCGTAACGGTCGGGGATATAGTAATCAATGTTCGAATAAAACTGTTGGATAAACTTATAGACCAGCGCCACAGCAGTGGTACCGTCCACGTCATAATCTCCATAAATCAAAATCCGTTCTTTTCTTCCCATTGCCTTGTTCAAACGATCCACGGCCACATCCATGTCCTTCATCAGGAAAGGGTCATGCAGATCCGGCAATTGCGGTCGGAAAAACGTCCGTGCCTCAGCCACGGTCATAATTCCCCGCTCCACCAACAATCGGCCAAGAATCGGGCTGATACCCAATTGTTTGGCCAGTCTAAGGCTCGCTTCTGTCTGTTCGGGTGTAATGGGCAAATAATTCCATTTGTAAGTCATTTATATATGTTTTTTCTTTTTTTCTTAATCACCGGTCGGAGAAGGAAGCGACCCTCCCCTCCCCAACGAGCTGTAAAGGTAGAAAAAACTCTCGAAATGTAGACTAATTCTAAAGAAAAATATTCGCACCGCTCTTATGAAACCGGACTAACCCACACCCGGCAACCTTTTCCATCAGACCGTCCACTCTCCGGAACAATCAGACACAAAGGGCTGAATCTGCCATACAGACCCAGCCCCCAACGTCAGATCCGGCCCAGCGGAACCGAAGCATCCGACATTCAGCGGTATTCAAACGAGACAGTGCCCCGGATGTCGGCCGAAGAGGCACCGATGTATGCCTTGAACTTGCCCGGCTCGGCCACCCATTCGTGACGTTTGTCATCGAAGAACTTCAAGGCATCAGGAGTAACGGTAAAGGTCACTTCTTTCTCTTCGCCCGGCTGAAGGGCTATCTTTTGGAATCCTTTCAACTCCTTTACAGGACGAAGCACGGAGCACTTTTCATCACCGATGTACAGTTGGACGATCTCCTTGCCTGCCACCTTTCCGGTATTCCTCACGTTCACAGACACCTGAATGCTGCCGTCCGCATCCATCGTTTTTGCCGAAGCCACCGGTTTTCCATAGTCGAAAGTCGTATAGCTCAAGCCATAGCCGAAGGGGAACATCGGCTCGATCTTCTTGGTGTCATACCAACGGTAACCCACGAGGATGTCTTCTTTATAAACTTCCCTGATGCTGTCGCCCGGATAGCAAAGCGCATCGAAGGCGTGTGCCGGAGAGTCTTCCAGCTTGACAGGATAGGTGAAAGGCAACTTGCCGCTTGGATTGGCTTCGCCGCTCAACACATCCGCCAAGGCATTGCCGGTGATAGAGCCCAAATACCAAGTCTGCACCACCGAGGGCACTTCGTCCAGCCAAGGCATTGCTACGGCATTTCCGCTGACCAATACCACCACCATATTCTTATTCACTTCGAGCAACGAGCGGATCAGTTCCTCTTGTCCGAAAGGCAGGTTATACGTGATGCGGTCACCCGCCTCGCAATCCTGCTGGTGGTTCTTGTTCAATCCGCCTACATAGACAATCAGGTCGGCATCCTTCGCCTTGGCTACCGCATCCTCGCGCAACGAGTCCATCACGGCTTGCTGTATCTCGTCCACTTGCCCGTACATCGGACGGCCTGCCGTATAGCCTTGCGCGTACGTCACCTTGCCATACTTCTCCCGCAAGCCTTCCAGTGGGGAGATGAAATCTTTCGGCTTCAGTTCCGAAGAGCCTCCACCTTGCATCAGATTGCGCGTGGCGTTGTCGCCCACCACCAGGATATTCTTGTACGTATCAGGCGCGATCGGAAGCAAGCCCGGCTGCTTTTTCCCGTTTCCGTTCTTCAACAAGACAGTTCCTTCTACCGCCACTTCGTATGCCGTCCGGTAATGTGCGGGCGAAGCTAAAGAACCAAACGGCTTGTTGCGGTTCATGGCGGTGCGGAATATCAGGCGGAGCACCCGTCCCGCCTTGTCATCGACCACTTCCATGGGGATCTTGCCTTCCTTGATCATTTTCAGGTAGGCCTTGCCCAAGTAATAATCGTCATAACCGAACTCCGATTCCGAGGTCAGGCCATTGGTATAAGACCCCATTTCGAGGTCGAGTCCGTACATGGCAGCTTCATAGGTATCATGTGCCGCACCCCAATCGGTCACCACACATCCGTCGAACTTCCATTCGCCTTTCAAGATGTCGTTATTCAAGAGTTTGCTATGCGCTGCGTGCGTGCCGCGTACCTTATTATAAGCACCCATGATGCTCCACG